>JAQUPD010000012.1 GCA_028716785.1 Fidelibacterota bacterium | reverse complement strand
TAGCCCATACCTGATTGGAACGTTCTATCTTCAATCCCTTTAACAAGTATGGTCGAATATATTTACTTAATCCCAATTTACTCAGATTCCTTTTTGGATATATCGCCATCAATCCCATCAGACGAAGTAGTCTGCGAACCCTTTTGTGATTGACCACAAAACCCAATGCAACCAAAAAATCCTGGATACGAATGACGCCTTCGGTGGGATGATCCAAATAATGCTCGTCTATCTTGCGCATGATCTCCAGGTTTTCTTCCGATTCCCCAACTGGTGCATAATATAAGCTGCTTCGATTGACAGACAAAATCTCACACTGTTTGCGAATACTCAAGGTATCCTCCTTGTTCACCAGATTCCTGCATCCTTTCATAGACCGATTTTCTTTAAGTTTTTTTTTAAAAAGTCGTTCTCCATTTCCAACTCTCCAATCTTGGTATAGAGCTTCTCCAAATCGACCCCCTCCTCAACTTCTTTTTTCTTTTCGAATACTTCTGCTGAGTGTTCAATAAATTCCTGTTTCCATTTACTGATCATGTTGGGATGTACTTCAAAACGTTTGGACAGCTCTGCAAGTGATTCCCGCTCCTTGAGCGCCTCAATGGCGACTTTGGCTTTAAAGCCTGCTGAAAATTTTCTCCGTGTTGCTTTCATAATTGCCTCGAATTTAGTCATTTTTTTCAACTTAATAAGTGGTCTAATTTTTGGGGAGTACTACAGGGGACGATCTCTTTTCAGGCGATAAGCACTTTTCTACTTTTTGCAAAGGGCTACTATTTCAGTTATTATGGCTAAATAATATAATCATTTTACAATGGCTTTGAATAGCATCCCCATGGTTAAAATAATGCCGATGACATTAAAATGCAGGTTAATACTATATAAGTTATTTTCCAAAATTTCCATGAGTAAATCCTCATTCTCTACTGAGTAAAGGGAATAGAAAAATTTTTTTGAATAGGTTTTGTAATGAACATACATAAAAGGTTATCCCTCTATTCGTGTTGTTAAAAATGGTTTATTAATCCCTAAGAAACATGTATTTTACTGTGAATCTTTCAAATGGAGTATTCATTTCAAAGAGAAAAAAGTGAGGGGTATACGATGAATTATCTTGATACAATTCAGAAAGATCTTAAAGAAGCAATGAAAAATCGGGATACCGTTCGTACCCGGACACTCAGAATGCTTCTTGCAAAATTGAAAGAAAAACGGATCGAAGTCCTTCATGATCTTACGGAAGAAGAGGAATTAAGTGTTCTGAGAAAAGCTGCAAAAGAGCGGCAAGATTCTGCCAAGACCTATAACGAAGCGGGTCGGTTTGATTTGGCTGAACAAGAAAAAGAAGAGCTAAAAATTATTGAGACATATCTTCCGGCAGAACTAAACGATGACGAAATACGTAAAGTCGTTCGAGAAGTTATGAAAGAAACAGATGCTGAAAATATCCGTGATCTTGGTAAAGTGATGGGGACTGCCATGAAACGTCTTAGTGGTCGAGCCGATGGGAAGCGAGTCCAAATGATTGTTCGTAAAGAATTAGGAGACTGACATGCACTGGATGGATATTATTGCTATCATTATTTTCGCCTGGTTTTTAGTGAAAGGCTATTTTAATGGCTTGATAATGGGAAGTTTTCGACTTATTGGACTCATTTTGGGTGTGATTTTGGGATCCAATTACAGTGTAAGTTTAGGAAATGCTCTTTTTGGTCGGTTTGATTGGAATCCTACCTTGGTCATGGCACTGGGATTTGTTATCATTTTTTTGCTTGTGATCATTGCTGCCCAACTTTTAGCAAATTTAATCCGTTCGCTTATGCATGTTGTTCTCTTAGGATGGGTCGATAAGTTAGGAGGCGTAGCTCTGGGTGCATTAAAAGCGATAATTTTATTATGTGTTATTTTTTGGATTTTTGATGTAATGCCTCAAAATACGTGGGTTCCTAAAGTAAAACAAAATTCTCAAACCTACCAAATGCTTCAGGGAACAATTCCTGTGGTTTATAAATCGCTTATAAAACCCTTTTTTGATGAAGAAAAACTCCGCGATCAATTGAAGACCCATGTTCAGGAGGATATTTTACCAAATATTCAAGGTACGACAGAAGAGTTTTCCAAATTTCTCCGTCAAATGGGAACCTTTGATTTTCAAGAACAACAATATCTTGAAGAAAATTTTAAAAAACTCTCTCCTGCCGAACGAAAAGAAATTATGGTAAAATTAAAAAAGGGAGGGCAAGATATGCGGGAGGCATTAGAACGGCTGAATATAGGTATTTGATAAGCGTATGATACATCCCGAAAAAGTGTTGGGGTTTGACCGTATTCGACATTTAATTCATGCAGAAACGACTACAGAGAAAGCAGGTCTGCGGGCAGAACAGTTACCCTCTTTTCAACCCCCTGAAATCTATCAGAAAACGCAAGATTTAATGCTTGAAATGCGGGATGTTATTGCGCTGGATTCTGCACTTCCCTTGAAAGGATTTAAAGATCAATCAAACGTTTTTAAACAAGCGGCGATTCAAGGAGCTGCTTTATCAGAGGAAGCTCTTTTTATTCTTGGAAATATTCTTCAAACGGGACGAAATATTCAGGCGTATTTCAAGAATCGCCAGGGAAAATATCCCCTTTTGTGCGATCAAGTTTTAAAAACCACATGTGATTTATCGTCTTTGGAGCGGGCAATTCTTTCAGTGTTTGATGAAGAGGGAAACATCGTTGATAATGCGTCGCCAACCCTCCATACAATCCGTCATAAAATAACCCATCTTAACCATCGAATTCTTCAGGAAGTTCAAAAAATATCTGCAAAACTGGTTGAAGATCAAATTGCGGTAAGCGATCAAATCTCCTTTCGGAATGGGCGCCATGTAATTCCTGTGCGAGCTAGTAGAAGACATCAAATTCAAGGCATTATCCACGATCAAAGTCATACGGGACAAACTTTTTATATTGAGCCACTGACGATTGTTGCTATGAATAATGAATTGCAGGAAGCTCACCTGGAAGAACGGGAAGAGATCCATCGCATCTTGTTGTCGCTTACAGAGCAGGTTTGGCAACATCTTGATGATGTTAAAGCGCTTACAAGCATGGTGGAAAACATTGATTTTTTCCATGCTGCCAGCCGCATTGCGCTTCGCTATCAGTGTGATAAACCCATGGGAGACCCTGACGTATACCGAGTTGTTAAGGCACGGAATCTTGAATTGGCTATGAAGCGTGATGTTGTTCCTCTTACCTTTTCCCTTGAAAAAGAAAAGCGAGGAGTTATTATTACTGGGCCAAATGCAGGGGGAAAAACAGTAGCCTTAAAAACCCTTGGTCTTCTTTCGATTATGAATCAGGCAGGTTTGTTAATTCCTGCCGATGCATCCACATCTTTACCTTGTTTTGATCAAATTTTTGTGGATATCGGAGATGAGCAATCCATTGAGGGGGATCTTTCCACGTTTACTGCTCATATTCTGCATCTTCGCAACATTTTGGATAATGCAACTCACGAAAGTTTGGTATTGATCGATGAGCTTGGAACAGGAACAGACCCTGAAGAAGGAGCTGCATTGGCTGAAGGAATTCTCCGAGAGCTTATGTTGCGGGGAACAAGGACCTTTGCAACAACTCACCATGGGGCATTAAAAACACTTCCCTTTGAAATTGAAGCCCTTGAAAATGGAAGTATGATGTTTGATGATAAAACACTTTCTCCTACTTATGAATTTCGTCTGGGTGTTCCTGGAAGTAGTTATGCCATTGAAATTGCCCGTCGCTATCATCTTGATCCTCGTGCCATACAAACGGCTGTTAATCGGGTTGGGAAAAGCCGTGAAAAACTTGAAACTCTTATTCAGGATCTCCAACGAAAAATTGCCCACTACGATTTGCTTTTAAAAGAACTTCATGAACAGGAAGAAGCCCTGAAAAAGAATTCTGAACATCTTCAAGAAGAATTAAAATTCATTGATGTTGCATATAAAAAAGCTGAGCGGAATGCTTTGAAACGGGCAGAACAAATAATTGTAGATTTTCAGAAAGAATTGGAACGAACCATTCGTGAAATTCGGGAATCAAGCGCAGATTCGGTATCAATTCAACAGGCAAAAAAGACATTTCACCATCTAACATTGCACGTTAAAGAGCGGCAGAAAACCCTTTCTCTGCAACAAGAAAATGTTCTTTCCTTACAAGAGTTAAATGTAGGGGATAGTGTATGGGTTCGTTCGTTAGGTCAAAATGGTCGTATTGTTGAAATAAATACGAAAAAAAATCGTGTATGGGTAGATATAAATGGGGCTCGAATGCGGTTGGAGCCCTCTTGGCTTGAAAAGCCTAGAAAAATTCCTCAGCGCGTAGATACTTTTGTTGATAGCAAAACAGAAAATATTTCTTATCGCCTTGATGTGCGAGGATTTCGAAAAGACGAAGCTCTGGCTGTTGTGGATCGTTTTATCGATAGGGCAGTTGTACATCAATTGTCCTGCGTTGAAATTCTCCATGGAACGGGATATGGAATCTTGAAAAAGTTTATAAGGGAATTTTTAGAAAATGACAGTCGTGTGCTTGCTCTTGAGGATGCTCCACCCGAACAGGGAGGCGCCGGGATAACCGTTGCAACACTCAATACGTAACATGGATGATCATGGGCAAAATTCCTGACAGCGTAATTGAACAAATCAAAGAATCCAATGATATTGTGGATGTGATATCTACATATATTTCTTTGACAAAAAAAGGGCAAAATTACTGGGCTCGCTGTCCTTTTCATCAGGAAAAAACAGCCTCTTTTAGCGTGAGTCCTTCCAAACAAATTTATCATTGCTTTGGCTGTGGCGTAGGTGGAAATGTGATTCATTTTGTAATGGAGTATGAAAAAGTACCCTTTCCGGAAGCCCTTAAAAATCTGGCAGATCGTGCAGGAATTAGTCTTGAAGCCTATACTCAAGATCTTTCGAGTGACGAAAAAAGCATGAGTTCACAACTGTATGAGCTTCATCAATTTGCCATTGATTTTTATAAAAAAGCCCTAAAAGGACCCTTGGGAAAAGAGGCAAGGATCTATTTAATTAAACGAGAGATAAATGAAAAAACCCTTGAGACATTTGATATTGGATATGCTCCACAAGCCTGGGATAGCCTTTTAAAAGCTGCAACACAAAAGGGATTTTCTGAAAATCTTTTGGTGCTTTCGGGATTGGTAAGTGAATCAGAGACAAAGAAAAAATTTGACCGTTTTCGCAATCGCATTATGTTTCCTATTTTTGATGCGCGGGGAAATCCAGTAGGATTTGGCGGGCGGGCTTTATCCAATGAGGATCAACAACCTAAGTATCTCAATTCGCCTGAAACTCTTGTCTATCATAAAAGCCGAATCTTCTATGGGCTTCATAAGTCTCGTGATGTTATTCGTAAACAAGATACAGTAATAATCGTGGAAGGATACATGGATCTTTTACAACTGTGGCAACATGGTTTTACAAATATTATTGCTGGATCTGGCACGGCGTTTACGGTTGAGCACGCCCGGATAATCAAACGCTTTTCTTCCAAGGCTATCTTGTGTTATGATGGCGATGAGGCAGGACAAAAAGCCGCAGTAAAAGCTGGATTGACATTAAGTCCTCAAGGACTCACCTGTCGGGTACTCATTCTTCCAAAAGATGAAGACCCTGATAGCTTTATCCGTAAGGTAGGGGCTGATGAATTTCAACGAAAAATTAATGAAGCACCTGATTTTATCGCTTATCTAGAAACTGTGATAAAGCCATTGCGCTTGTCACCAGCTAAACGATCTGAAACAGTTACCTCCCTTTTGAATCAGTTGGGGACTTTTTCTGATCCTGTTATTGAAGAGATGTTTTTAAGGGATTTGGGACAGATTTTTGGGATTGACATGACGGTGTTAAAGCATCAATTACGTACTGGTATACACGAAAGCGATGAAGCTCAAAAAATTTATCCTCAAGGGAAAAAAGAAAAACGGTTTGCCAATAAAGCAGAAGCAACCCAGTATCAAATCTTGCAATTACTGGTAAACACCCAGGATACATCTATTCGTTCTGCAGCGTTAAAGGTGTTAGATGAAAATTTATTTACTCATGAATTTTTAAAAGCGGTTTATAAGCACATCATTTCTCAGATTCGAAATAATATTCACAGTGAGGCATCCAAGCTTGCGGAAACAAGTTCTGATGAAAAAGTTCGGCGGTTTATTTTTCGTCTTATCATGGAGGATTCTCCTTTTAAAGAACCCCAAAAAACCTTCTTAGATTGTGTGGTTTGTCTTCACGAGCAAAAAATAAGAGAGCAATTGGTAGAAATTGGAGAAGAAATTCGAGAGACAGACAAAAAAGGGAAATTTCCTGGTGATCTTTTACATAAAAAAGAGGCACTTTTGAAAAAATTAAAGCAACTCCCCGATGAATTCATTATGAAAATTTTCGAGGAAAATAGGGATGTAAAATAAAAGTCTTAGGTGATTATTTCGTCGTCATAAGAAATTCGCCCTGCCACTGATCGGGGGGCGGATTATTTTTAAAAGCAAGGCATCGCTGAATAAACAATTCTGAAAGGGGATCATGGGGAACGGCGTGGAGTGCTTTTTGAAAAGCTGTTATGGCATCATCCCATTGCCGGTTCCAATATAAGGTGAGTCCTTTTTCAAACCATTCTATAAGCAGTCTTTCGGCATCTGATGCCTCTCCCTTTTTAGCAATTAAGTGATACACTGTAATCGGTTGGGCTTTACCGTGTACAATAAGGCGATCTAACATTCGGGCTTCGATAAAGTCTTTTGCCAACTGATAGGTGGATTCTCCAATCATCAAATACGTTCCATATTGTTTATTAGCGCTTTCAAACCGAGAAGCAGCATTTACCGTATCTCCAAGTACCGTATATTGAAATCGTTGTTCTGAGCCCATATTTCCGGCACTTACAGATCCGGAGTTAATCCCCATGCGCACATAGAGTTCTACACCATATTCTTTTTTCAAAAGAGGGCGCAGTTCAGCAAGTTTCTTCTGTTGATCCAAGGCAGCCCAGCAGGCCTTTTTGGCGTGTTCAGCATCTTCGATGGGTACACCAAAATCACACATGATGGCATCCCCTTCATATTTATCAACATACCCATCGTAACTCATAAGAATCTGCGTCATGGGTGAAAGATATTTATTGAGTAAGGTTGCCAAATCTTCCGGACTCAACCGTTCTGAGAGAGCTGTAAAATTTTGAACATCAGAAAAAAAGATTGTCGCTTCTCGTTTTTCGCCAGTGAGTGAAAAAGCATCCGGATGATCCTCTAAATATTTTAAAATTTTTGGAGATATATAGGTGGAAAACATACCGCGAATTTTTTTCTTTTCCCGCTGTTCCAAAACAAATTCGTATAACATGTCTAAGGCGTAAGAAAGAAAAATAGCGAGAATAGGAATTACAAGTTCGGCAATAATTTGATATTCTTCAAAGAGATGAAAAGAGAGAAACGAATAAATTACAATTAAAATGGCAGTCAAAAGAATTCCTAAAAGAGGTCCTAGAGTAATTATTGCGATTAGCGCTAAAATACTCAGACCAATAACAATACAATAGGTAACCCATTTATCGGGTTTAATAAGGTAGTTATTATCCAAAATTGTCTGCATGGCATGGGCATGGGTTTCAACGCCAGCCATAAGTGATGTTCTTCCCTGATAACTATAAAAAGGGGTGAATTTTGTATCAAAGTGTTCTTCCAGGGCATCCCCAATGAGAACGATTTTATCCTTAAAGGGGGAGTCTTCTCCCGTTGGGTTGAGAATCGAGAGCAATTCATGGGGAAATGAGGAGTTTTCACCTTTCCACAATTCCATATAATCGGTATCGTAATCACCTAAAAGATCAATGTCTGAATCATCTAAAACACTGGCAAGGGAATAGGTGCTAAACGTTTTTGCAGGACCATAATAATTTATCATAAACGAATTATCATTATTGTGTCGAATTTGGAGGGGGCCATATTTAATAAATTTCGAGTCTTGAGAAAAGGACATTTTAACAGAATCGTGAATACCTAAATATTCTTTGATAGCTTTGATACCCAAAAAAAGGTAGTATGTATTGTTATACGGATAAAAAATGGAATAATTTCGCGTATATTGATCAATATCCTTCAATTCCCCAATGAGTCCAGTTGTTATACAAGCATTGTAAAAGAGATCCACGGGTTGAGTGATATATTCAACGGTCTGTCCATGAACAATTACCTGAGTTAATTTACTGGGAAGAATCACATTACCTGCTTTTTTCATGGTTTCAGCAAACAGGGTGTCTCCAGGAAGATCGTTGATGTCGTAGGTGTCAAATTGAACGTCAAAAACGATAAGTTTTGCTCCGGCTTCTTTCAAGTTTTGCACCACTTTTGCCCACATTTTTCGTGGATAGGGATAACGATAAGGGATTGACTCCCAGGATTCCTGATCCAAAGCAACGATAACAATTGGGCTTCGCACCGGAATATCCTCAATATGCCCACGTCGCTTAAACCGATAATCAATTGTTTTTAATTCTACTGTTTCAAGGATTCCCATTTCATGAACTAAAATACTCAATAGCAAGACGACAAGACTAATAATCACACCAGCAAGTAGACTCTGCCATGTTTTTTGTTTTAACTTCACGAGTGTCTTAATGAGGGGTTATAGACGATGTTTTATTTACCATGTTAAAAGTTAAATTAATTTAGTTCCCGGATTCAACAATTAAGTGCAACACGTGACACCTCATAAAGTCGGGAGAGGGATGAAGAAGGGAGAATGGAAAACGGAAGAGGAAGAGCGGAAGGATAAGGCTTGCCACGGATGGGTATAGAGACCTCAGAGTGTAGAGATGTTGGATTTCGTGACCAAATTCACCATTCAGCTGTGTCCATCCCCTAAAGATTGCCGAAGAATATGACAGAGAAAGTCATAAAGGCTATATCAGATCTTATCCACTGCGAGAAGATCATGTGCTGAACTCAGAACTCAGTGATATTTGCCAAAGAATTAAAAAGTTATGTAAAACAGATGCAGATAAATGTATCGATAAAATTAGGGAAAAATCTGCAATGCTATACACTCTGATTCAAACCAGAATGAGGAACATTAATAAATGATTTTCTGTCTCCATTCCCCGTTCCACGTCTCCGTTTGAGGTGCAAGTATGACGTGAATTCACGATTGAAGATTAAAAGCAATATGTCAAGAATAATGGAGTATTAATCTTACTTTTTTAAGGGAGTGTAGAGGGATAATAATTAATCATAAAATAAAAGGAAAGAGTTATTGGATGTCGTGACATTTTTTAAAAAGAATCAGCGTTTTTCAAATTTAGATAAAAATTGTTTTAAAATTTCATGAAACTCTCTTCCTTAAAAATTCTTTGCTACTTCTTATAAAAGAATTCCGGCAACGGTTGCAGTTATCCAACTTGCCAGGGCACCACCAAACATGGCCTTGAGGGCCAATTTTGATAAATCTGCACGACGACCTGGAGCAAGAGCGCTGATGCCTCCCAGCTGAATAGCAATGGATGAAAAATTTGCAAAACCACATAAGGCATAGGTCGAAATGATCTGAGCGTGTTCACTTAAAACATTTGTTTGTATGTATGTCGAAAGATTTCCATAAGCTACAAATTCATTGAGTGTTATTTTAATTCCTAACAAATTTCCCACAAGATCTGCTTCTTGCCAGGGAACTCCCATGACAAAAGCAAGGGGTCTTAAAAGATTTCCAAAAAGTGTTTTTAATGATCCCGGAAAAATACCAGCATATTCCTTTGTTATTGGTGAAGAAACTGTTGTTGCTGTGTATTCATACAAAGCTCCTCCCAAAAGTCTCCCATCAATCAGCATATCTAACCAATTTAAAACCACATCAATCACTGCAATAAGTGCAATAAAACCAAGAAGCATTGCACCAACATTTGCAGCAAGTTTCAGCCCATCAGTAATGCCGGAAGCTGCTGCATCAATAACATTGGCGTTTTTGGGCATTTCAGGCATTTCTACGTTACCGGCTGTATGAGATTTCTCTGTCTCAGGAAAAATTATTTTTCCAATCACCAAGGCAGCAGGCGCTGACATAACACTGGCGGCAACCAAATGACCTGCATTTATCCCCATGGCGATATATCCCGCTAATACACCCCCCGCGATAGTGGCAAATCCCCCAACCATGATCGTTAAAAGCTCACTGTTTGTCATATCCTTTATAAATGGCTTAACTAAAAGGGGTGCTTCTGTTTGTCCTACAAAAATATTCGCTGAACAACATAATGTCTCAGCACCCGATGTCCCCATGGTCCATTGCATAAACCGGGCTATGGCAACAATCACTTTTTGCATAATCCCTAAGTGATAAAGAATACTCATAAATCCAGCGAAAAAGATAATAGTGGGTAAAACCTTCAATGCAAATTGATAGCCAAACCCTGGCCATGTATCAACAGCAGGGAAAAAATATTGGGTTTCAACAAGATTTCCAAAAAGAAAGGCAGCACCATAATTGGACATGTTTAAAAAGTCCGCGACTTTATTGCTAAAAGATTGAAAAATGATTTCACCATCATAACCTTTACTCATTGGCAACGTAAAAAGTGCAACAATAAAAATAAGAGATAAAGTTTTTGTTGGTAAAGCTTTTTTAAATCGCTTAAAAATCACAATGCTAGCCAGTAAAAGGATAAGAACAAGGACTCCTGAAACATGTTTAAAAAGAAAAAAACAGGCAAACCCTGGTATGAATGTCCACAAAACTCCTTTTACAATAGCTAAAATCCGCGTTTCTCGATTTTTTAGTTCATCTTTGAATTGATAAAGGACAATTAAAAAAGCCAAAATCCCCATCCCAATAAAACTCATTAATCCTTTTTGTAAAATGATTACAGCAAAGAGCAATTGCAAGGCCATGCCCCACACAATGGTTCTAATACGGACTTTTTTGCGTTCGTAAGACATAAGCCAGGCAATAAAGAGAAGGATAATCATCCCCAGAAGACTTATAAGTTTCATAAGACATCCTTTTGTTTAAAAATATAAAGTTCTAATTATTCGTCATTTTTAGAAGGTGGTTCAAAACAGTGGCGACATCGGGCTTCATAAATTTCGCTAGCCCCTACTTCTACCAATTTATCTGACCGGGTGAGGCGTTGTGTGTAATTTGCCGGTGCACCACATCGAACACAAATTGCCAGGAGTTTTGTAACATATTCCGCCATGGCCATAAGACTCGGCATAGGCAGAAAAGGTTTCCCGCGATAATCTTTATCTAATCCTGCAATAATCACCCTCTTCCCACTATCTGCTAATTTTTGAGCAATCTCAACAATTCCTTCATCTAAAAACTGTACCTCATCAATACCAACAACTTGTGCAAAAATTGCATGCTGAAGTATATCTTCAGATTTGTCAATCACAATACTGGAAATTTGAAGTTGATTATGACTCACAATACTTTCAGCATCATACCGATCATCAATTCGAGGCTTAAAAACCACCACTTTTTGTTTAGCAATTTGCGCTCGTCGCAGTCGACGTATTAATTCTTCTGTTTTACCACTAAACATACTTCCGCAAATTACTTCAAGCCAACCCCCTTTGTGGGGATACCAATCACCGTCCATGTGCTTCCCTCAATAACCATTTTATTTTTGTTTTTAAAACATCAATTGCCACATAATTTTCTGCTCCCTGAGGAATGATGATATCTGCATGTTTTTTGCTTTGCTCTACAAATGTCTCGTGCATGGGACGAACCGTTTTATAATACTGAGTAATAACGTTATCGACACTTCTTCCCCGTTCATGGATATCTCGTTGTAAGCGTCGAATAAATCGCACATCAGCATCAGTATCGACATAAATTTTTATATCAAGCAATTCCCTCAGTTCTGGATTATCCAGAATTAAAATTCCTTCAAGAATGATAACAGGTTGAGGATAAATCCGACGTGTTTTTTCCATGCGAGAATGGGTTTTGTAATCATATTGAGGGGCATCAATGGGGATTCCCTTCCTTAAAGATTTTAAATGCTCAATAAGAAGAGGGAATTCTACCGAATCGGGATGATCAAAATTCCAATCTGCAACATTAATGTCCGAATCTTCAGGTATATTCCGATAATACCAATCCTGTTCAATAACAACAGCTCCTTTATTTTTAAAATCCCGAGCCAATGCCTTTGCTACAGATGTTTTCCCCGATCCGCTTCCTCCTGCTAATCCAATAACAACACACACAGTTTTACTCATGAGCTAACTTCTCTTTATCAAAGGCAACAGGAAAAAGATCAGATGTTTTCATCTGTCGAACCACTTTCCCCGTTTCATCAACCATAATTACTTCAATATCACCACAAATATCCCAAAGAACTTGTCTACAAGCACCGCAAGGACTCACCCCGCCATGACTTGCTACTACAATCCGTTTAAACGATGTTTCTCCCTCTGAAACAGCCCTTGCAATAGCATTTCGCTCAGCACATACCGAAAGGCCATAAGAACTGCTCTCCACATTAACACCCATATACAAGTTTCCCGATTTCCCTTCTAAAACAGCACCTACTTTAAACTGTGAATAAGGAGCATGGGCCTTTTCTCGCACCTGGCATGCTTTCTGAATCAAAAGTTCTTTCTGCTTCTCTTTCATCGCTACAATCCTATCTTTATCCGATTACATAAAAATTAATACTTTTCCCCTGTGTGTGTCCCGCTTTATCTTTAAAATTCCACCAAAGCGTGTTTTTACCCCTTGGCAAAATCTCTGGCATTTTTACTGACACGATTCCTGTTGGATCATTATAATAATAAATCATCCAAGTCCCATTTAAAAAAACTTGAATTTCCTCAGGATCAATCCCGCTTAAATTATCCGTAACCTCAATCCAAGCTTCTTTTAACGTTTCTGCCCTATAGCGACCGCCTTCTTCTGGAAACATTTTATTAAGAATTGGCGGCATGGTATCCTCGAGGATTGCATACGTCCCACACTGCTGAACCTTTGATCGGTAACAGGTCCCCATAGCATCATACCTTTCCTGAATCAACGACCATGTTCCCTCATCTTTTTTACAATATAATCCCTTTGATCTATCATCGACATACCCAGGCTGCGTTTTGAGGACGATCTCAAGGGGACAATTCAAAGGTTGATCCATGGGATGAAGTGAATAAAGAGTTGATAAAATTTTACCACCCTCAGGATTGTTGCTTGCTTCATTTTCAACAATCCAGGTAAGAACATCCCTAAAAAAGGTCTCCTGTGCAATGTTTACTTCAAAAAGACTATCCGAAGAAGAGAGTATTACATGATCAGTGAATTTTACACACTGAGGCATTATCTGCCAAACAGTTTCTAAGGTCATTCCCTGATAATTATAAACATTTAAATAGTCATATATTTCAAATTCTTCTACCGGAATAATGGTTGTCCTTCCTTGGTTGACAGAAATGGGTTCCCATTTGAGGGCGTTACACATCCTTCCTTCTAAAGATAATATGATCGAAGGTGGCAAAAACCCTTTCGCCTTGATGTCAAACAGAATCCCTTGGGAAAAATGTCTTGGAATGATAGAAATATCACTTTTAGGATAGGTTTCATTGGGATAAATATATGTTAGCACCGGAGGTAGCGCTGGTCCCTTGTTTGGCAAAATACGACATAAAAAAACAGCTGTCTCGTTTTCAGGGTAAAGAGTAAAGATCCCCATGTCAATTGATCTTAAGGGATAGGTTTGCTCCTTGATTAAAGACCCTAAGGAATTATAGTGGTCTATTTTTAAAATATCTTGCGAATGATTAATCCAATACGTTGAATCAAGGATAACAAACCATTCGTGACCTATTTTTTTTACCGTACAGGGATTTTGGGGTGTCGGCATACCTTTTACAGGAATTTTTACGCAGGATTCGTTCCCCATGGCATCCCGAACAAAAATTTCACACAGATGAGTTCCTTCATCAATAATAAGGTAACCCTTGTTTTTTTGTTTATAAAAGGATAAAACTTTCGTGAGGTCAGATGTATATAATTTGTAAAAAATACCATTTCCTTCATAAGAAAGTCGATAATTTCGGTCTTCGTTCATCCAATGGGTATAATCCCAAAAAAGGATATCAAACTGACTTTCAAAAATATTTTTCCCATCTAGAAAAAGGGAGATGGAATAGACACCATTTTTGTTGTAAGCATTATTGGCGCGATCCCAGGCTTTTAAATTTATCCCATACGTTCCGTATAAATAAATCGTATCTGCTACAGTATAGAGATTCCCATGGATGGATTCTAAAGGGAAAATCATATCTCCCAAGGAACCATTCACGCGGGCATTGGGACCAAGGGGGACAAAAGCAATTTCAACAGGTTCTGGTGCAATATTATCCTTTATGGGAAAACCATTTAATAGCGGGTTGATAGGATAATTCATGGAATCTCGGAGTTCAAAATGAATGTGTGGAACCACTGTTCCAGAATTTCCTGAATATGCCACGATCTCCCCTTTTTTTACCGGATATGCTCCCGGTGGAAAGGAAAGATCCAAAAAGACCTTTTTCGACAGTGACTGCTCTTGGCAAACACGATCTGCAATAGGCCCATAAAAGGAATCTAGATGAGCGAAAACAGCAATTCGTTGATCCCTTAGATGGATATACAGAGCTTTTCCATAGCCATAAGGACTCACCGTAACGCGTTCGATATAGCCATCGGCAGGTGCATAGCATTCGTAACCCTTTTGTGCCCATGTTTTAATATCAATACCCGAATGAAAATGGGCACTCCGTGTCTCGCCAAAGGTTCCACTTAAAAGTCGTGTTGCATTGGTTGGCCATTGATAATCACTGGCCATGGCAAAAACACTCATGAGAAACAGAAAAAATCCTTTAAATAAAGTGGCTAAGCACATCTAAGTTAAGATTTTTTTAATTTTAAAAACTTCCGCTTCCCTATTTTTAGGACAGCTTCTTTATCACCTGAAACGCATGCTTGAGGATCCATAATCTTCTTATTATCCAGTGATACGCCGCCATAGCGAATCAAGCGCTTTGCTTCACTGGCAGAGGCAACCTGACCTGAAGCAACCATAATATCAACAAGTCTTTCACCCGGTTTTACAATATACTCGTCCATTTCATCGGGATTACCACCTTTCACAAAAACTTTATGAAAATGAGCCCGTGCTTTATCGGCAACCTCTTTCGAATGATACCGTCGTACTAATTGCCACGCCAATTCGTGTTTTGCATCTCTGGGATTTCCTCCCCCTTCTAAGTTTTGCTTTATTTTTTCAATCTCGTTAGAGGATAAATCGGTGGTAAAAATAAAATAGCGTAAAATGAGTTCATCGGGAATGGAAAGGGTTTTCCCATACATTTCTTCTGGAGAATCTGTAAGGGCAATATAATTGCCCAAGGATTTGGACATTTTTTCTACGCCATCAGTTCCTTCCAAAATTGGCATTGTAAGAATAACTTGAGGATCCTGTCCGTATTCCCGCTGGATATCCCGTGCAACAAGAAAGTTAAATTTCTGATCTGTCCCCCCAATTTCAACATCCGCACGAATCACATAACTATCGTAAGCCTGCGCCAAGGGATATAAAAGTTCATGAATAGAAATAGGAATCCCCTCTTTATAGCGTTTTGAAAAGTCATCCCTCTCCAATATACGGGCAACAGTGTATTTTGAGGATAAAACAATAATATCCTCAAACGATAGTTTATTCAACCAGGTAGAATTATAATGAATTTCCAGATGTTGAGTATCAAGAATAATCCCAGCCTGCTCAAAATAAGTCTGTGCATTTTCTTTGGTTTCATCAAGCGTTAAAGGGGGACGTGTTTTATTTTTTCCTGAGGGATCACCAATCATCGCTGTAAAATCCCCAATAATTAAAACAGCTTGATGACCAAGATCCTGAAAGGTTCTCAATTTATTTAACACAATACCATGACCAATATGAAGGTCTGGATGACTTGGATCAGCACCTAATTTAATGCGTAACGGTGTACCTGTTTTGATTGATTTTGTAATTTTCTGAACCAGTTCTTCTTCAGGAATAATTTCTTCTGTTCCCTTTCGGATCAAATCCATCTGTTCATTTAAAGGTGGAAAATGAGTCATTGTTTACCTTTTTTGCTTCATAATACGTTCCATCATTCGTTTCGATTCTTTCTCTGCCATATCCTGGCGTTTATCATAACTCTTTTTTCCTTTTGCCAGAGCAATTTCCACTTTTAAACGATTCTTGCTCCAATATACTTTTAAAGGAATAAGTGTGTATCTCGATTCCTGTTTCTTTTTCCACAACTTCCGCAGTTCATCCTGATGAAGTAGAAGTTTCCGAGACCTTAAAGGATCATGGTCCTCATAGCCTTGATGAGAATAAGGAGCAATATGACACTGAAGCAGATAAAGTTCCCCGTTCTGAAAATAGCAATAAGCATCTTGAAGACTTATTTTTCCTTCCCGAATGGATTTCACCTCAGACCCTTTTAAAGCCAAGCCAGCTTCCAGAGTTTCAAGAATATGATAATCGTGATAAGCACGTTTGTTTGTTGCAACGATTTTAGACATAGTTAAAATTTAAAGGGAAAATAAGCTTTTACCAATCACTTAGAGATAACGACTTTGCCCTGAAAATTTGTTCTGAATTCCCATTGAGGATCAATCCCACCAATCCATAACACGTTACTAAAAAACTCCCTCCATAACTGATAAAAGGAAGCGGTTTTCCGGTAACAGGTAAAAGTCCGATGGTCATCCCAATGTTAATAAAAAAGTGAAAAAGCAAGGCTGAAGCACCTCCTACAATCAGGAGTGAACCAAATTTATCCTTCACATGAAAAGCCATTTGAAACCAGCGAATAAAAAGGGTAAAGAATAAAATAAAAAGGATAACAACCATGATAAATCCCATTTCCTCTGCAATCACGGAAAAGATAAAATCTGTATGTTGTTCGGGAATAAAACGAAGATGTGTTTGTGTTCCGGACATAAATCCTTTTCCTCGAAAGCCTCCTGAGCCTATAGCAATTTGTGATTGAATCACTTGATATCCTGCTCCTTGAGGATCCAATTCAGTATTAAACATTGTTAAAATGCGTGTCTGCTGATAGGGCTTTAAATTATTCCAAATCAAAGGTGTAATAAGACCTATAGTGACATTCCCCAAAAAAATTCCAGATGAAGCTAAAAGATTTTTTTGGTTGATGAAAATTATAATTCCTAAGACAATCCCCCATATTGTAAAAGCTGTTAGATTAAAAGCAGTAAGAATTGTAATCAAAGGAGCGATAAGAAGAGCGATATAATAGATTTTAAAGCCTGAGGCAAAAAGCATGGCAATAAAAATTGCCAGATAGACAAGGGAAGTCCCTAAATCGGGTTGAAAAAAAACAAGACCAAAGGGAATAAGGGTTAAAAACAAAGGCTTTAAAACATATTTAAATCTTTCAGTTGAATTTTTAGTTGTTGAAAAATATCGGGCTAGCATTAAAATTAGAAAAAATTTCATAAACTCCGACGGTTGGAGTTTAATAATTTTTAAATCAATCCATCGGTTTGCTATAGTTGTTGTTCCAGGCATAAAAAAGGGGATAATGAGGAGTAAACCGCTTAAACAGTAAAGAATCCAGGCATAATTAATAAGAACTTGTTTGGGAATCAGATAAATTATTAAAAAAAATACAATGCCCAAAAAAAGGGCAATAAGTTGAATCACAAAGTGAGACGGCCAGGTGGACTCCGATCCATAACTTGTTGCGCTATAGATTGTAAAGAGTCCTATAATAGTAAGAACAAGAACAAGGGTAACCGAAAGGTAATCTAGCTCTTCTATTTTTCCTCGGATATGTTGAAGATACTTCATCAAAAAGCCTTTATTTCCCAAAAATACTCTAAAACTTTGCGCGCTATCGGGGCTGCAGACGCACTTCCTGATTTGCCATGTTCAACAAAAACCACAATTGCGTACGGAAAATGTTGATTTTTCACAAAGCCAATAAACCAGCCATGAGCTTCTCCATGAGGATTTTGAGCAGTTCCTGTTTTTCCATACATCTCAAGATAGGGAATATTCATGATTTTTGCTGTGCCTTTCTCTCCAGCTACAACGCGTCGCATACCCTCATGAAGAACATCCCACGAAGTTGATTTGATCTCATGTAACGAATCAGAAGGAAATGAGAGGGTGTGAAGACTTCCTTTTTGTTTATCATAGATTGCCCGCCCCACATGGGGTGTTGATATTTTCCCTCGTGATGCAATGATAGAAACATAACGTGCCATATCTAGGGGTGTTACTATAACATCTCCTTGCCCAATAACCATATTTAATAAAAGGCCACTTGTCCATCCATTTTGACCATATTTATTATCTAAATAGTCCCTATTGGGGAGGATTCCTGCTTTTTCATCGGGGATATCAATTCCCGTTAAGGTACCAATCTTAAAAGCACTTCCATAGTGATACCATCGATCAAGGCCAACTTCTTGAATCAATTGATAAAAATAGACATTACAGGATCTTTCAATGGCACCATACAGATCGAGTGTCCCATGACCTCCTTCATTCCAGCATTTATAGACCCGCCGACCCAGTCGATAGGATCCAGAACAAAAGTATTGGTGTGATGGTAAAATGACTTTATCATTCACAGCAGCAACAGTGGTAACAAGTTTAAATATGGAGCCCGGAGGATAAAGTCCTTGAACAGTTCGATTAATAAGGGGCATATGAGGATCATTGAGCAGTGCCAACCAAGCATCGTAATCAACACTTCCTGAAAAAATTGCAGGATTAAATTCTGGTTGAGATGTTATGGCTAAGATTTCTCCATTGGTATAATCCAAAACCGTAACAGAATAAGGTAATGTATCCAAAAGCGATTCTACATACCGTTGTAAATCCATGTTAATTGTTAAATATAAATCATTTCCCGGAATCACAGGAATACTTTTGGAATAATCTTCTCCAAAGTCCATGCCAAGGGCATTAACCCGTACAAAACGCGTTCCATTTACACCTCTTAATTCTTCTTCATAGGATTTTTCAACTCCTTTAACGCCGATAAAATCACCCGGGCGATATCCTTTACTCATAAGGATTTCCATACTATTTCTATCAATTTCAGCCGTATAACCAAGAAGGTGACCTGAGGTAATACCAGGGGCATATTGACGGGTAGGGCGAGATGTTAAAATCACCCCTTTGAGCTCTAAAAGATTTTCCTGAATACGTGTGACAGTAGCAAAATCAAGACTTGATGCAATTTTTGTTGGTCTATAATAACCATTCATGGAATTTTCCAAACGTTCCTTTAATGTTTCAACTGGAACTTGCAAAATCTCAGCGAGGTTGTCCCACGTTTTTTTATCGCGATTAATTTCAAAGGGGTAAACTTCAAGATCGTAGTTTGATTGATTATAAACAAGGGGACGGTTATACCGATCATAAATGATGCCACGAGGTGCTGGTATATTATATTGGCGATACATATTTCTAACGGCTTCTGAAGAAAGATCAGAATACTGTCGGATTTGCAAATCATAAATGCGATATAAAAGGAGGACAAAAATAACGACGGTTATGCCTATAAAGACATAAAAACGGATTGAAGTGAGGGTATTTCCATGTGATTGTACCATTATTCTGTTTCGGGAGAAAGAGAGATAAAATATGTTGCCAATAAAAAGATCCCTCCCGTATATAATACTTCTGGCAAACTATAATTCACTAAAATTTCAATAAAACGCATTGGCATATCGATAAATATAATCCAATTAAAGATCACGTGGTTCAAAAAAATCAGGATGATCGACGAGATAATTGAGAAAAAACGGAGATGGATATACGATTGATGAACGAGTTTGGCAAGGATAAATCCTGTAAATGTTTTAAGTAACGGGGAAAGACCAATAACCATTGGGTGAAAAAGAAGATCCTCTAACATTCCCAGAAAAAAAGCGACCCATACTGTTTGTGTTGGGGAGAGATGAAAGGCTAAATAAATGAGAAAAATGAGAAAAAGATCAGGTCGAATTCCTTTAATATCGAGTAACTCGTTAAACAAATATTGAAGTAAGATAATTCCTGCAATCAGAAGGACCCATTTTATCGTTTGTTTTGTTTTCATTGAAGCAGAATAAATACCTCATGAATTTGGTTAAAATTGACCAAAAAGTCCCCAAAAACAAGATTGGTAAAACCATCTGGGGAAGGTGTTAATTCACTGACAATCCCTACAGGTAAATCATTAGGATAGATATCTGAATAACCTGAAGTTACCACAAGATTTCCTGGTTTTACTTCCAAGGTAGAAGAAATATCTGCAATTAAAAAACGGTTCTTACCATACCATTGAAGAATCCCTTTGGCACCAGAGGGTTGGATTTTCACACTTACCCGCAAATTGGGATCAACAAGAAGCTGAGCTAGGGATGAGGATTCCCCCACAAAAAAAATTCGTCCCACTAAGCCTTGTACATTTAAAACGGGATCATTCACGTCAACACTATCCTTCTTTCCCTTGTTTAATAAAAGGCTGTTTACGCTTTTATGGATTCCTTCCGAAAGAACTAAGGCAGGAAGAAGGTCGTAACTAGACGTTCTTTTCAAATCCAACATTTCCCGGAGTCGTTGATTTTCCTCTGAAAGAGAAGTAAAACGGGCAGCTTCTTGACTCAATTGAATCAAGTGTCGACTGAGCATTTCATTGGTTTTGCGAGTTTCTGTAAGTTCTTTTAATATGACAATAGGCTCTTTGAGAGGTGCAAGAATATCACTAAACCAAATTTGCATGTAGTAAATGGCAGGATGAGAGGTTCCTGAAAAAATTAAAAAGGAAACGATTAAAAGAAAAATTGTAGATATTTGGAATCGGCGTTTTAAAAAAAAATCTATAAATCTTTTAGCCATTACATTAGTATTTCTCTATATTTTTCCACATCTTCCAGAACTTTTCCCGTTCCTATAGCAACAGAAAGCAAGGGTTCTTCTGCTAAGTGAATTGGCAGCTCTGTCTCCACGCGAACCCGTTCATCCAATCCTTTTAAAAGGGCTCCACCACCCGTAAGAATAATTCCCCGATCCAAAATATCAGAAGCAAGTTCAGGGGGTGTATTTTCTAAAGTCTGCTTGATGCCTCCAATCATAATATCCACAGTTTCTCGCAGACATTCTCGAATTTGATCAGAGGTGACATCAATGGTTCTTGGAATACCCACAACAAAATTCCGTCCTTTTACAGACATGGTTTTATCTTCAACCTTCATGGCAGAACCAATTGTGACTTTTATTTCTTCAGCCGTTCTTTCGCCAATCAACAAATTGTGTTCTTTTCGGAAATATTGAATAATGGCTTCATTCATCTCATCGCCAGCAATGCGGATGCTCTCTTTCGTTACAATGCCATTAAGAGCAATAATCGCAATTTCTGTTGTTCCTCCTCCAATATCCACTATCATATTTCCCACGGGTTTGGAAATATCAATACCTATACCTATAGCTGCAGCAACTGGCTCTTCAATAAGATATATTTCTCGGGCATTTGCTCGTTCCCCGCTTTCTTTAACAGCTCGTTTTTCGACTTCTGTGATTCCCGT
The DNA here is from genome assembly GCA_028716785.1 of Fidelibacterota bacterium. Classification (GTDB taxonomy): domain Bacteria; phylum Fidelibacterota; class Fidelibacteria; order Fidelibacterales; family Fidelibacteraceae; genus Fidelibacter. The sequence continues at coordinate 28,084 of JAQUPD010000012.1, read as the reverse complement.
TGGTACACATATAACAATTCGTGGACGTGCAAATCGTGAAATGTTAATTTTTTTTATAAATCCCTGAAGCATAGCATCTGTCATTTCAAAGTTAGCAATAACCCCATCCTTCATGGGACGAATAACTTCAATGTTGGGATGGGTTCGCCCCATCATTTCTTTTGCATCTTTCCCAACAGCAAGAACCTTGTTATTTATGGTTGATTTTGCAATTATAGACGGCTCATTAACAACTATCCCTTCTTCACGGACATAGATAACTGTGTTTGCCGTTCCAAGATCAATTGCAATATCACTGGATAAGCGTTTGAAAAATGAGAAACTCATACATATTTCCTATCTTGGAATGTTTAACAATATCCTTTTTTGAATTTTTTTGTGCCTCAACAACACAAAAAACCTTTAGCATAAATTTATACTCTTAATAAAAAAGATACACGGGAATAATATTAAAAAGAGGGAAAATAATTACTGAAACATTGCTTTAATGCTACCCCAGGTATGCTGGAGAGATGAAACAACCATTACCACTTGAACCGTATTATTTGAATAAGCAACACTTTTATCACGAAAGACAATTTTTAAACGGTAATTATAAACCATATTGACCGATTTACCTAAAACTTTTTCGTCAATGAAAATATATGACCACCCATTTCCATGAGGGTCTATCGTTGCAAGGTCGTAAAAAGAATTAGTGCTATTCATACTGCGCTGAACTACAAAATGATCAACGTTATCTTCATGTTTCGTCTGCCATTCAACAACGATTTTCCCATTTTGGACATAAGCATCAAAATTGTTTAAACCATCCCATGCAAACACATAGCTTCCCGACAGAAACAAAAAGGCAATTGCCGTTAAAAAATATTTATTATGCTTGTTTTTCATCTCTATAAAGAAATATACGAGAGCCATTATAAGAAAACAAGAGTTATTCATTATGCAGAATATTAACCCCTGAAAGACTATTAATGAGATCTATTTCTCTGCACACTGTTGACTATTTAAAAGGATATTTTAATCATGTCCTAACACGTGTAAACATTGTAATTTTGCCATTATGACTGATGAAACACTTTTTTCACAGAATGAAAGCATGTTGCCGCCGTTAGCTGCTCGCATACGTCCCTCCCATATCACTGATGTGGTTGGACAAGATCATTTGACGGGCAAAGGGAAAATTTTGGAACGTCTTTTCAGCAATCATGATATCATTTCACTAATCTTTTGGGGTCCACCCGGCACAGGTAAAACAACCTTGGCACGCCTTATAGCACACTTTGCTCAAGCAGAATTTTACGAAATTAGTGCTGTTACTTCCGGTGTAAAAGAGGTCCGTGATGTTATTAAAACTGGCGAAAATAACCTGAGAGTTGGGAAAAAGACCGTTCTTTTTATCGATGAAATTCACCGCTTCAATAAAGCCCAACAAGATGCTTTGCTTCATGCCGTTGAAAATGGGAGTCTTGTTTTGATTGGCGCCACGACGGAAAATCCCTCTTTTGAAGTGATTTCTCCCCTTTTATCTCGCATGAAAGTTCTTAAACTCTATCCCCTTTCTCTTCAAAATCTCCAAAAAATTTTAGAAAAAGCGCTGCATTCAGATATTGTCCTTTCACACTATCACATTGATATTTCAGAAGAAAACAAGGACTTTCTCCTTCGGAATTCAGGGGGTGATTCACGAAAAATGTTAAATGCGTTGGAACTTTCTTTTAAACTAGCACTTTCCAGACAAAGTGGAACAAAAGTGTTGATCATTACGCAACAAGATATTGAAAATGCCCTTCAAGAAAAAAATCTGCTCTACGACAAAGCTGGCGATTACCATTATGATACTATTTCAGCGTTTATTAAAAGTGTGCGGGGAAGCGATCCCGATGCAGCTGTTTATTGGCTCGCTGTTATGCTGGAAGGCGGCGAAGATCCGCTGTTTATTGCCCGAAGACTTATTATTTTAGCCTCCGAAGATATTGGAAATTCAGAGCCCTTAGGACTCACCATGGCTGTGAGCGGTTTTCAGGCCGTTCATGCTTTGGGTATGCCTGAAGCCGCTATCATTCTAGCACACGTCACAACTTTTCTTGCCTCTGCACCTAAAAGTAATGCTTCCTATATGAGTATCAAAAAATCCCAAGATTTTGTCCGAGAAACAGGCTTTCAAAATGTCCCTCTCCCTTTGAGAAATGCACCAACATCCCTCATGAAAGCTATGGACTATGGCAAAAATTACCAATATCCTCACGATACGGATGGCTTTGCCAACCAAAATTACCTTCCTGATCTTCATCCTCCTTTACCGACCTATAATCCAACTGAATATGGCTATGAAAAATTTATTCGAGAACGATTAAAACACTTGTGGCCGGAACGCTTTGAATCGAAAAAATAAAAAGCTTATTCTTTCAGGCGTTATAATTTGTCTTTTTAACTTTTGGTTGATTATTCCATCACTTCTTTTCAGCGCCATTGATCCATTAATTCTAAAACATGCAGAAGAACTCCATCATGTAAAACAAAATGGCGAATCCTATATCCATATTGAAAAAAATGTCTTTTTCCAAAAAGGGGAAATCCAAATAACCTGTGATCATGCCTTACACTACCCAGAAAAAAAATTGCTGGTTTTGGAAGGAAACGTAACCGTATGGGATTCCATTTCTCAATTAAAAAGCGAAAAAATTGCCTACCAAACCGATACTGATCAGCTTTATTCCCCAACCCGCTCGTTTATTTACTATAAAGAACAACGGTTGGAAGGCGATACAATTAGAGCTGATTTGCAAAAAAATTATTATATGGGACGGGGAAGAGTTTTTATTTGCGATACGTTAATGCAATCTATGAGTGATTCCGCATTTTATGATTATCATAATAAAACAATTCATTATTATAAAAATGCTGTTGTAGTAGACTCAAGCGGGAATATGATTTTAAAAGGGGATTATATCCGCTATCATGTGGAAAACAAAGATATTTACACTGATAAAAATCCCGTGTTTATACGAAATGATTCTCGAGGTGAAGGTCGACTCATCGTCTATGCTGATTTGTTTCAGGGAAATACAGAAAGCAGAATTTTTACAGGACATAGAAATATTCGTGTCCTCCAAGATTCCCTTGAAGTGTTAAGCGATTCTCTCGATTTTTCAGATAGCGAGGGATTTGCTATTTTTAAAGGAAATCCTCGAATTTTTTATAAAGAAAACCGGCTAAGCGGCGAGTGGATGAAACTTGCCTTTCAAGCCGATACCTTACAATACCTTAATGTGGTGGGACATGCAAAAATGGAAACTGACCAAGAAGGTATTTATAAAAAAGAAGATAAAGATAGCACAGCACTCTTTACAAGTACCCTTACAGGTCGAGATTTGTGGGTTTGGTTTCATGAAAAAAATAAGGTGGACTATTTGGAAATGAAGGGTATGGCTGAATCTGATTATTATGTTTTTAGGGATTCTCTTTTTCAAGGACTTAATCATGCCAGTGGGGATACAGTGCGTATGATGTTTACAGACGATACCCTCGAACGAATCCGCGTCATTCGAGATGTAAGAGGAACCTTTTACCCCTATCCACCTGTTGCTGGTATGGATACTACTCTCACGTATAAAGCCAATAAAATCGATTATAATATGATTGCCGATATAACAGATTTAATTCATCATGCAGAAGTTATTTATGCAGACATGACGTTAAAAGCAGATACAATTCGTGTTGATTGGACACAAGAATTATTATACGCCTTCCCTCAAAAAACAGATACAGGATTTGTTAATATTCCTGTTTTTATCCAAGGGTCCAATGACCCCATGTATGGAGAAGCCTTATATTTTAATTTCAGAACGCAACGGGGCAGAGCTATTTATGGATTCACAACCTTAGAAGGAGGTATTTATACTGGCAGACAGATTCAAAAACGAGAAGATGATCCTCTATACGTTGAACATGCCCGTTTTACAACCTGTGATTTAGACGAAAATCCCCATTACTGGATCGAATCTCAAAAAATGATTCTAATTCCAAATGAAATCGTTATTGCCAAACCCCTTGTCCTCTATATTATGAATATCCCCGTATTTTATCTCCCTTTTGGACTGTATCCCGATCAAAAAGGGAAACGCCGTAGTGGCTGGTTTATGCCAACTTTCGGCACATCAACATCTTCTGGATGGTACTTAAAAGGAGTAGGATATTATTGGGCACCCAATGATTACATGGATACAAAAATATTAGTTGATTTTTATGATTTACAAGGAATTAAAATTCGTAATACCACGCGTTATGCTTTGCGGTATAAGTTACATGGAGAACTTAGCGCAAGCTATAACAACAATTTTATTGCAGATCAACCCCAAGTACGGTATGATGTGAATCTTACCCACCAACAAACTCTTGGCCTATCATCTCACTTATATATTTCTGGGTCCTATACCAACGACCGGAGTTATTATCAACAAACAGGTACAGAACTAGACGAGCGATTGAATCAAAAATTGATTTCCAATGCAACTTATACAACACGCATTAGAAATTTAGGTCTCTCCATCAACGCGTCTCGAACGGAAGATCTTATTACCGGTAATGTCACCGGATCAATCCCACAAATTTCTCTTTCGAAAAGTACGAGTCAACTCTTTAAAAAATCAAAGCCCTCTGATCCTCAACGGTGGTATCATTCACTAACCTATAATTATTCCTCTAACTTCCAAAATCGTTACAGCCACACTTTTCAAAAAGATTCGACCTATGTGGATGATACCAAAAACAGACTTTTACACCAGGGTAATATTTCCTTAAATCATAAGTTTTTTAACTGGCTTACTGTAGCACCCGGTATTAACATTCAAGAAGGATGGGTTTTTAAATATTACGAACCACGATTGTCAAATACAGGAGAAGTCCTTCTGGATAGCACCGGCAAAATAATCCTCGATGAAAAAGAAGGATTTAAAAGACGGGGAATTTACTCTACAAATATTCGCTTATCCTCAAAATTCTACGGAATCTTCTATTTGAATATGGGACGCCTTGAAGCCTTAAGACATGTGATAAGTCCTAGTGTGAGCTTTTCTTATACACCCGATTTTTCACATAATTCACACTACATTTTCCGAGGACATGATGTTTTTGGTAATCCAGTAACCTACGACTATTTTTCATCAACGCTTTTAGGAAACACACCTTTTCGGGACACCCAAACCATGAACTGGTCAATTGGGAATCAATTTTCAGCAAAAATATCCGACACTAAAGAGAAGGAAAAATCCAACAAATACGACTTTTTAACCTTGAATTTAAATGGAACCTATAATTTTAATGCCGATTCCTTAAAATGGAGTCCCATAAATATTTCATACAGAGCCTCAAAGCTACCTGGAAATTTACAATTTAATGGTTCCATCCGGATGGATCCTTATCGGTACGACATCGATAAAGGAAGACGTGTCGACGACTTTGAGTCTTTCCCACGATTGACAAATTTCAGTTTTGATACGGGTTTTCAATTTAAAGAAAAAAGCACTCAGGATACCACAAAAATACAAAGTAAAGAAGGAATTTCGGGTTGGCAAGCGCGAATTAGTCTCCGATATAGTTATTCTGCTACAATTCCAACAAATTCCTATAAAAATTTAACACTTAATACCACCCTTTCAGCAAATTTAAGTCCGAATTGGTCCATAGATTACACCCTGAATCTCAATGTGATCAATCAAAAAATAATCTATCAATATATTTCGCTTAAGCGAGACCTTCATTGTTGGGAAATGAGTCTTAATTGGACACCTACAGCGGCAGTGAAAAGTTTTTTTCTTAGAATAAATGTCAAATCCCCCTTGCTGAGCGATGCTTTAAAACTCGAAAAAAGAGGGGGACGTCAAGCAAATGTATGGCGGTAATCCTCTAAATCATCACTCGCAACCCTATTAACAAATGATAACCTAGAGTTAATATGTCTACAAAACCAATACATCTTATTCCTATGAAACGTTGTATGAATTCAGAAAATCTACTGGATTTACAAAATTGGGAAGGTCTACCTTTTCTTACATTGCAGCACATTAGACCTGAAAGCAGTAATCATATTCCAGAAACAAAGGTCACCTTATTTAGAGATAAGAACGCCCTTTATGGCAAATTTTCTGTCCAGGATTGCTATGTGCGCTGTGTACACCAAGGATATCAGGCAAATGTAAGCAAAGATAGTTGTGTTGAATTCTTTCTCAAGCCTCCTAAATCCAAAGGATATTTCAATTTTGAGTTTAATTGCGGGGGAGCTTTATTATGTTATTTTATTCAAAATCCTAAAAAAGAAAATGGAAAACGGGTTGATTACGACATTCTATCGCCGGAAGCACTAAAAAGGGTTCGTCGTCAAAGCACTTTACCTGCTTTCATCCCTGTAGAAATAACTGAACCTCTTTTTTGGGAATTGGCGTTTGAAGTGCCCTTTTCGCTCATTGAACACTTTACTCCCATAACGGAAGAGTCTTTTAAAGATACGTGGGAAGCAAATTTTTACAAATGTGGCGATGAAACATCTCATCCTCACTGGATAAGTTGGGCACCTCTCCCGGAAAAAAATTTTCACCGTCCAGATGCTTTTGGAATCCTAAAATTTTCTGATTCTTAAAAATCTACGCTTTTATTAAGTTGGTTCCCATTGATGTCATGAAGGGTGCACCGTGATTTAGGGGCATATCGGACATTAAAAATTTCTGTTGTTATGGGACAAAATTCTGTGGGGAGTTTTTTTGATTCTGCACAAATTGAAAGGGTTTGAACTCCTGCTGGTCTTTCAAAATTTCTTACAGGATAATCCAATTCATCATAGGTTTTTTTCATAAAATTTGCCCATATTGGCAAGGCTGCTACAGAACCTGATTGCCCTTCACCTAATGAAACGCGCGGATCATCTACACCAACCCAAACACCTGCACATAAATTTCGGGTAAACCCCACAAACAACGCATCTGTAAAATTTTGCGTGGTTCCCGTTTTGCCTGCCGCTGGTACGTTAGTAAAATGATATTTCCAGCGGACACTTCCACCAGTTCCAGCATCAATAACTGTCCGCAAAAGATCTGTCATAATGTACGCTGTTTCAGGGCTTAAGACTTCCCGCGTATCTCGGGGACTCCGATAAATTTCGTGTCCGTTTCGATCCAACACTTTAGTAATGGCAAAAGGTTTATTCCATACTCCCTGATTCGGAAAAATTGCATAAGCAGCCACGACTTCTGATAAACGGGTTGGCGATGTACCAAGAGAAATTGATTCTACGGCATCAATTGGTGTCGTAATTCCCATTTTTCTGGCATAATCTCTCACAACTCGAGGGGATATTTTTTGGACCCAACGGATTGATACGAGATTTATTGACCACTGAATGGCTTCCCGCATAGTGGTTAATCCACCAGTTGTTCCATCGTAATTTGTGGGTGTCCACCGTGTTCCATCTGCTTCAATAATCACAACTGGCTGGTTCAAAACTTGATCAGCCGGTGAAAAGCCATTGTCAACAGCTGCCGTATACACAAAGGGTTTAAAAACAGAACCAGGTTGACGTGCTGCTTGCACTGCCCGATTAAATTTACTCTCTTCGAAATCCCTTCCACCGATCATAGCTAAAATAGCCCCTGTTTCTGGATCAATGGCAAAAAAACTTCCTTGAACTACTCGTTGACTCAAGGGAAGCATATGAAAAAGAGAATTATTGGATATATAAGCAACACTATCTGCTGATACACCTAACAAACTTATCATTTCTTGACGATTGTCAATAAGTCGACGGTCCAATTTCTTTTGCTGATACCGCAAATGATTTTGCAGCGCCTCCTCAGCAAATAGCTGCATACGACTATCTAAGGTTGTGTAAATTTCAAGTCCATCTCGATAAATGTCAATATTATATTGATCAGATAGATCCGAAATTTCCTGCCGAACATACTCTGTAAAATAGGGTGCAATCCCTAAGGATTCATGTTTTTCCGCAACAGATGTCGATTGTTTTAAAGCATTCGCATAATCCCATTTACTAATTTTACCTGTTGAAACCATATTATTGAGGACTAAATTTCGCCGTTTGATTGCCATATCATAATTTGTAATGGGAGAAAAACGGGCTGGCGCTGGCAAAATTCCAATAAGCATTGCCCCTTCGTCCAAATTTAAATTTTGGACGTCTTTATTGAAATATAACTTAGCCGCTGCTTGAATCCCATACGTTCCATGACCAAAATAGATTGAATTTAAATACATTTCAAGAATTTCATCTTTTGTGTAGGTTTGCTCTATATTGATGGCAATAATGAGTTCTTTTAACTTTCGAATATAAGACCGCTCTAAATCTAAATGAAGGGTTCGGGCAAGCTGTTGCGTAATGGTGGAAGCACCACCATATCCTACAAGAAAGGCTTTTACCGTGCGCTTTACATTCATTCCCCAGTGATTATAAAACTCCCTGTCTTCTGTTGCCAGTAAAGCATCAATAACATGGGCAGGAATTTCTTCTAAAGGAATAAGCACCCGCCGCTGTGTGTAAAATTCTATTAAAATTGTTCCATCGGAACCATACACGCGAGAAATAAGCTCAGGCTCAAACCTTTCAAGCTCTTCCAACCCCGGTAAATCCCGACTTAAATAAAAATATCCACCCACAATCCCCAAAATACCAATAAATATTATTATTAAAGAATATTTTACGTACCTCAATATTAATTTGCTTGTTGACATTTCTTTCATGTCTAAATATACTTGAATTTCAATTTAATCCCAATGTTTTGCCAAGGACCTTTTATCATATTCTCAGGGTGTTTCATCCAAATAATCAATTTTTTGTGCAGATGAAATCCCTTTTTTTACAAACACGTTTTTAAGGTGCTTTTCCAAAGGTGGAAACACTCCCCGATTCGGCGCGAGTATTAATAACATGCGTTGAAGTGTGACTTCTTTTAAAAAAGGTATGAGCATTCGAATTTCATCCTCGGTGGTAATCTCAGATAGAATATGTTGAAAAGTTTTTCGCCGAACTGTCATTAAAAAGTGTGCTGGCAGGATTTTTGATACATACTCATATCGCTTTTTTCCTCTTTCCCTTAAAATTTTCTCTGCTTTTATTGTAAGAACTGGTATGTGCATCAACGTTAATTCTTGGGTCGTTACAGGTAACTTCTTTTGATTTTTCCGCGACACCCACCAAAAAGCTGGTGCAATTTCTTTTATGAGTCCATTTTTTTCGCTATGATTTAAAATCTTTCGAAGAAAAGGATTCTTTTTAAAAACTCCTTCAAAAAACACCTGCTTTTTTCCCAATGTCTCAAACGCAACAATTGTTGCTTTTTTTTCTTCTTCTAAAGTACATTCTTCCGATAAATAATGACCTATTACATGGTTTGGTTCCCAAGAAAGACAAATATCGCATCCCCCACAATTCTTAAGTTGGGTTTGTTCATTAAAATATGATAAAATCGCTTTTCTTCGACATTGGTGTTCCAAAACGTAAGCTTCCATTTTTTCAAATTTCTTAAGTTGCAAGGTAGCAAATGAAGAAAGGTCTTTAAGATTTAGGAGGATTTTTTCTTCGTCTGTTATTCCCATAGTGCTTATATCTGCAAGATAGCGTTTTAAATAATCGGGTATGTCCGACGGGATCTTGTTTTCTCTGATAGCCAAAAGAAGGGGTTCTGGCTCCCATCGGTGAATGGATAAAAAAGAGTCCTGAATCTCTTTGTCCTCGGGGGAATACAAAAGAATACAGTAAGAATCCTGACGATCCCGACCAGCTCTTCCTGCTTCTTGATAGTAATTCTCCAGATTTCCCGGGATTTGATAGTGAATCACAAAGCGCACATCCGGTTTATCAATGCCCATACCAAAGGCATTGGTCGCAACAATCAGGTTTTTTTTACCAGAAATCCATTGGGCTTGAGACTCTTGACGAACCTTTGACGAAAGTCCCGCATGATAGAAACAAGGATTCGCCCCCCACATTTTTAGAATAGAGTAAACGTTCTCTACATCTTTGCGCGTTGCACAATAAATAGCCCCAGCACCCACCATATTGCTAAGTAATTGCTTAAGGGTATATAATTTTTGAAGAGAATTTTTAAAAGAAAAGGCCATATACTTTAAATTGGGTCTGTCAAAACTTGCCTTCACTACATACGCCTTTTCCCATCCTAGGGATTTTTTAATATCATCCAAAGTTTCCTGGGTTGCAGTTGCAGTAAATGCTGCTTTATACGGGATATTATACCGTTTTATAAATGGACCAATCTCCATATAGGATGGTCTAAAATCATGTCCCCACTGTGAAATACAATGGGCTTCATCAATCACAATAAACACAGGTGGACATGTTTCCAGAGCTTGATGGAATGCTTGCGATTGTAAACGTTCAGGTGCAACAAAAACAAGGGTATATTCCCCTCGTGCTAACCGCCGCAAACGCTCACCCCTTTCATCATCACTTAAAAGAGAAGAAAGAAATGTCCCCGGAATCCCTAACTGGGCAAGCCGCTTTACTTGGTCTTCCATAAGCGCAACCAACGGCGTAATAACAACTGCTAATCCACCAACAAAAAGAGAAGGCAATTGAAAACAAAGAGATTTTCCACCCCCTGTGGCCAAAACAGCTATAACTTCACGACGATTTAAAATGTTTTCTATAATTTCACGCTGGTGCGGCCTGAATCCCGGTAAGTGAAATTTCTCAATTAACGTTTTTTCTAAAGAATCCATACGAGAAGATAACACACTCTTTTAATAATTTAAACTTTATTCATTTTTTACAATATTCTTTTTGTATAATATTCACATTGCAGGCTTGAATGGCGTTAAATAAATTTACTTATGATAACTATCCTCTTTATAACGCTTTTTTTTCTCATTCTTTTATGGTTTCTCAACTTTTTTTGGGTCCGCTCTGAGGCAACACGGAAGATTTTTTATGAGATGATTAGTATTTCTCTTCCATTTTTTATAGGTACATGGCTCGGCACTTCTGGCTTTAGACTCATTGACAATTCTTTTTTGTTACAACTTTCTCCCCTTTTGGAATTTTGCCTGGGATTTCAAGGTCTTTATTGGGGATTGTTTTTTGGCTTTAAAGATATTCGATATTTTGATGTTAATGTCCGACATTTCTCTGTTCTCCATGCTTTTTTTATTTTCACGGTGATGTTAGCTGCAAGCTACTTTATCCTCTATCTTGCCAAGGTTTCAGCCTGGGAAATTCTTTTAGGCAGCATTTATCTTTCCCTGGCATTAACACAAATTTCTTCTACATCTCTTTTATTTTTAAAAAATTTCAAAAAATATTCAGCTTCTTTTGCTTTTTTGTTTAAACGCGTCTCTGGTATAACAGGTCTTTTTACTATTCTTCTTTTAGGTTTTCTCTCGCCCATTGGCATCAGTACATCGTTGCCCCATTATCTTTTTAATCTGTTATTTCAGTGCATTATGGCATTTTTAATTGGCCATCTTATGTATTTGGGTATTCGTCGAAGTAAACAGACAAAAAATATCCTTATCTGGCTCTTGAGTTTGCTGCTTATTAATTCAGGTGTTTCCTATTATTTTGGATTTAATCCCCTTTTCATGAATCTGATCTCAGGAATGGTCATTTCTTCTGGTGGTTACTTAAAAGAACAAATACGGGATGCTGTAAAACCGTTTGTCCGTCCTGTTATTTTATTCTTAATTTTTTATACAGGTCTTTCTTATAAAATGCATCCCTTAATAACACCCCTTATTGTTGTTGGATTAGTTTTGCTTCGCTATGGTCTGAATTATTGGTCTTTCCATCGTTTCTTTAGCCATCAAGTACTTCAAGTAGAAGAAGTAAAACCAATTCTTACTTCGCTTATATCATTAGGAGTGCTAACACCCGCCATTGCAGTCCACTTAAACCTTATTACCTTCTCTCCATTTTCAACAATTATTTCTACCAGTCTTACCTTGGCATATATCATGGGTTATGTCTTTATGATTCTTTTAGTCCATCAGGAGGCTTCGTAATGAATCTCCTTGTTATTCTTTTCCTTACAGTTATAACGGTTGGATTAAGATATTTTGCTCAGTTCTTATCTCTTCCAACAATGCCAAATCCAACCCTTATGCTTGGCCTTATCCTTATTTCTAGCTGGGTCATAGGAAGTTCAATAAAATATAAAAGTCTTCCTGCATTGGTTGGGTTTGTTCTTTATGGTCTTGCTGCCAGTCCCTCTGGATTGAATTTGCTTACCGTTCAGGATATTCAATCCCTTGCTTTCATCCAGTTTATGGTTTTTATGCTTATTGGCTTTCTTCTGGGGGGTCACATAGACTTTAAAAGATATAAAGACTTAACATCTCTTGTTCCTCGCCTTATGGGGATTCAGCTTGTTTTACTTTTTCTCCTAACAACCGTTTTTCTTTGGGGAATTCATTCCCTTTTCCCTGAATTTTCACTTTTAAACGCACAGAATATATTTGCTTTCGCATTTATTTTAACTCTTTTCTTTGCCTCCACCTCACCTGCTGTTATCTTTACACTTCATCAGGAAGTTGATGCTTCTGGTCGTGTAAAAACAATTATTGAAATTACCAGCATCTTCATGAGCCTGCTTATTCTTCTTTTTCTTTTTGGGGATGGAATCCTCCTGAAATTTTTAACAGGAACGGCTCAAGAATCTTCAGCTTCTCACGCTGTTTACACCTTTTTTAAACATTTTTTTGCTGTTTTGATGAGTACCTTGGGGATTGGATTATTCCTCCGTTTTTTCCTCTCCGCTTTCAAAGAGGGATTTATTGTGTTTCTCCTTATCGTTATTCTTTGTCTCTTTAAAATAGGAAAAAACTTTTTTCCAGAATGTATAACCTGTTTTATTGGCGTCGGAATGATTGTTCGTTATCAATCGAAAAGAGGGAAAAAGATGATAAAGAATATTCAACGCTATTCACTTCCCCTTTTTATCCTTTTTTTCACTCTTACGGCCACACATTTTACTTTTTTTAAGATGGAATCCCCATGTTTATTGCTTTTACTCGTTCCTTTCTTTTTTATCCGTTTTGTCGGTCTGCAGGTATCGACAACACTGTTTTTTCGCATTAAAAATAAAGAGGAGCATTCCACCCGAACCATCGCAAAAGGATTTTTACCTCAAAGTGCCCTGACATTATTTCTTCTTACCCTGTTGCCCAGATTAGGAGAATTCGCCCATATAAAAGAACTCTCTTCTGTTTTAACATGGATGGTTTTCCTAAATTTACTCTTTGGTGCCTCCTTGTTTAAGGCAAGTTTTATTAGAAACAAAGCAGACCAACATGATGAAAATTGATATTGATCACCTTTTAAATGGACATAAAGAACTTATCCGCTGTTTACATCTTATCGGGAAAGAAGGGTCACACGCAGGGCTTGAAACCTATATTGTAGGTGGCATTGTTCGCGATGCCTTTCTTGGTCGGCCAATTACTGATCTTGATGTAGTAGTAACAGGTGACGGCATTCAATTTGCCGATCGCATTGCAGAAGTCCTCCATATAGGAACAGTTGTACGATATCACCAATTTGGTACAGCCATGATTCCCCATGAACAATTCCGCATAGAAATTGCTTCAGCACGAAAAGAAACATATGCAAGAGATTCCCGAAAACCAAGCGTAGTCTTTACCGATATTACCGAAGATTTACGGCGTCGAGATTTTACAATTAATGCCATGGCTTTGGATATCCGCCCTGAACATTACGGCGATTTTAAAGATCCCTTTAGCGGTCTTAAGGATTTGAAAGTTCAAATAATACGCACCCCTCTGGATCCCGAAGAGACCTTTTTTGATGATCCTTTACGTATGATGCGCGCCATACGCTTTGCTACCCAATTTTGTTATCGCATAGAAGACAAAACCTTTGATGCCATCAAAAAAATGGTGGAAAGAATTAACATTATCAGCATGGAACGCATTCGTGATGAACTCATAAAAATTCTTATGGCACCTCAACCCTCTATTGGATTTATCCTCATGGAAAATTCAGGGTTGTTGCCCCTCATTTTACCGGAAATAAGTCTTTTGAAAGGTACAGAAGAAAAAAATGGGTTTGGCCATAAGGATGTTTTTTACCATACCTTGAAAGTTCTTGACAACATTAGTCTACTTTCTGATAAATTAACAATACGATTTGCAGCTTTATTCCATGATGTAGGGAAACCAGTTACAAAACGGTTTGCCCCCAACCAGGGGTGGACATTTCATGGCCACGAAGAAATAGGTGCCAGACAGTTTGAAACCATTGGTAGACGATTAAAACTTCCTGTTCGGTACATTAAAGAAATTCGAAAATTAATTCGGCTTCATTTACGTCCCATCGCACTTGCAGGGGAAGATGTCACTGATAGCGCCGTAAGACGATTAAGGGTAGAAGCCGGCGATACTATCTATGATCTTTTAACGCTCTGTCGCGCTGATATTACTTCAAAAAATCCTGAAAAAGTGCAGGAATATCAGAAACATTTTGATGACGTTGAACAACGAATAAAAAAGGTGGAAGAAAAAGATCGTCTCCGAGCTTTTCAATCGCCAGTCCGCGGGAAAGAAATCATGGATTTTTATCAAATTCCCCCAAGCCCTCTTGTGGGAAAAATAAAATCGCTCATTGAAAATGCCATTCTCGATGGCGAAATCTCCAATGACTACCAAGCAGCGAAACACTGGCTCACGGAAAATCGTGAAACACTTCTAAAAAAGGCTCAAGAGGCTTTATCAAAAAAAGAATCTTCTTAATAATCGTCCTTATTATTAGTTAATAATCATACCATGTAAATTTTAATATCCCTGTGGTTATCACGGCAACTCCTAACCAAAGGGCTATGGATTTCCAGTATTTCATAACAAAATAAATGGAGCATGCAGCAAGATTTAGTTGCCACACAATCCCCACACAAACATTGAATAATTCGCGACGGAAGGATGAAGAGAAAAGTGTTGGATTTTCTGTCAAGACCCCTTTTAATCGGTTTCCAAAATCCCCAAGGACGAACATTCCCATAAAAATCACAAAGAAGCTATCCGGCTCATTTTTGTCCATAAACTACCTCTTATGGTATCCACCAACGAAATGCCAAAAACGATAGGAAAGATAATAAAGGGATGAAGCGCAGGATTGATAAGGGGAAGTATTAGAGCTGCCGCCATGCCGCTCATCATCCCACAAAAAAACTATAACTATTTATGCGCCACCCAATACCATTTTAACATATCAGGAGCCACATAGCCATCCCATAATCCTGAAACAATCTGCGACATTTCACAAAAAGAGTCGCATAGGTATCAGGACTCAAATCCCAGGTAAGAAACATCGCTGCAAATGTATCGATTCCCTGAAATGTAAAGGTCAAAAAGCCAATGACGGAGAGAAAAGCAAAAAGTGTGACAGAAATTCTGGCAAGCTCACCACCTCATTGACTAAATCGAGTTACCATCCATTCAGCTCCTGTGAGCACACAATTCCGACGAATCCAGAGAAAGATACACCATCAAAAAAATTTACTTAAAAATTGGTTATTACCATTGAAGGAAAATTCCCTCATTCTATACAGAACTATCCCATAAACAACCCATATGGTGCCTGTTATATCAAGCATGGAAGAAGCATTAGAAACACCTAACGAATACCAAGGGACTCTATTTCCACTTAAAAAATATGTGAATTCACGTCATAAGTGCATCTCAAACGGAAAGCGGAGACGGAGAGCGGAAGTCATTTATCAACGTTTCTAATTCTGGTTTGAATCAGAGGGTACACCCTTGCAGATATCTCTTGGTTTTATAAATACATTTTTCATACTTGAATAAAATCATCATAAAACAATATACAGAATTTAGAATTCTTGGCTCTTTAAGGAGGGATTTGTTCTGCGTTTTTCAATCCAGGTGCTCATAATTTTGTACAAAAGTTTTCGGGGAATCATACGTGATCCCGTACGTAAAAAGCGATTATGAAAACCAGGAATGCAGACATATTTTCTATGGTTTATACACGAAATGGTATTTTTGACAACCTGTTCAGGGGTTAAGGCTTTTTCCAGGCCAATTATTTTATATACTTTTCTCGCATCCAATCCCATTCGTGTATGAAAATTTGTCATGGTCATGCCTGGGCAAACGGCCACGATATGGATACCATCATTTTTATAGCGAACTCCGAGAGATTCAGAAAAATTGATAAGAAACGTTTTTGTTGCAGAATAAAGAGTGTGATTGGGATAGGGAAAAAATCCAGCAAGGGAAGCCACATTGATAAGGATACCTTTTTTAGCATCTACCATGGTTTTTAAGGCAGCATAGCTTAAGCGGACAGGCACTTCGCAGTGGACTTTAATCATTTGTTGATAAACATTCAAATCCCCCTCATGAAAGCTCCCATAAGAAGCAAAACCTGCATTATTTACCAAAACATGGACAAGCTTATCATTTTGAAGCTCTCTTTCGATCTTGGATATCACAGATTCTTCAGATAATTCACCAAAGAAAAGCCGTGAAGATGCGCCATATTTTTTCCCCAGTACATCGGCAAATTCCCGAAGTTGCCCTTCCCTACGTCCTGTCAAAACTAAATCGTATCCTTGAGAGGCAAAATATTCAGCAAAAGCAGCACCAATTCCACTTGTTGCTCCTGTAACCCAGGCAACTGGTTTTGTCATCAAACCCCCCTTATTTTTTCTGCTAAAAAATACATAAATTCTTAAAAAAATAAAGGAGGATTATGCGCGATATTCAAACCTTGCTTTCAACTTTTCCTCGAGAAAACATCAGTCTGGTACCGACTCCCTTTCATCGTCTTAAAAATCTCTCCCATGAAACTGGGTGTGATCTTTGGATAAAGCGCGATGATCTTACGGGTTTTGGTTTTGGTGGAAACAAAACCCGAAAATTTGATTTTCTCCTTGCAGATGCCAAAAAGCAGGGGTGTGATACCTTGATTGGTATAGGTGCGAATCAATCGAACTTTTGCCGAATATTAGCAGCGGTTGGTTCTTACTTTGGGATGGAGGTACACCTGATTTTGAGCGGCGAAAAACCTGAGGTGTCCACGGGAAATCTTTTGATTGATCATTTATTGGATGCAACGATCTACCATGTTCCGCGGCTAGAGCGAGAATCAAAGGCCAAAGCCGTGTGTGAAACGCTTACTGCTCAAGGGCGACGGGTATATTTTATGCCACCGGGTGGATCAACACCCATTGGAACCTTGGGTTATGCAGTAGCATTCTATGAAATCCTTCACGATATGAAAAAACACGGTGTTACTATCCGTCATATTATTCATGCATCGTCATCAGCAGGTACACAAGCTGGACTGGTTCTGGGTCAGGCTATCAGTGGCTGGGATGGAAAAATTACTGGCATCAGTGTGGATGTTCCCGAAAAAGAGCTAACCCAGGCTGTCTATTCCCTTGCCTCTGAAGCTGGTGCTATGATGGGAATAACCCTCTCACCCAACTTGGTTCATTGCGATGAAAACTATATTGGTAAAGGTTATGGCATTCCTACACAAGCTTGTTTGGAGGCCATTAAGCGCTTTGCCTCGCGGGAAGGAATCTTTCTTGATAAGGTTTATACGGGAAAAGGGGCTTCGGGCTTTTTAGATTATTGCAAAACGGGAAAAATATCTCCCCATGAACCAGCACTCTTTATCCATACAGGTGGAAACATTCAACTCTTTGAATAGAGAGCACTCCCAAGGGAGTGCTCTCTACTTTATTTAGCGCTGTTTTATGTTTACAAGTTTTCGTTATTTTCTTTATACAGGCTGTCAATTTCTTTTTTATAATGGTCTTCAACCACCTTTCGCTTGATTTTCAAACTTGGGGTTAATTCACCATTTGAAATTGTAAAGGGTCTTTGAACAATGAGAAATTTTTTAATCTGTTCATAACGGGGTAAAATGGCTTGTCTTTTTGCAATGTCCTTGGCAATAACATCTTTAAGCTCTTCTTTCTTTAGTATATTTTCATAGGAATCATCAATGCCCTTTTCTTTTGCCCACATTTCAATTGCCTCTTTATTGGGTTCAATAAGAGCAATTAAGTAATTTCTTCGATCGCCAATGGCAACAATTTGTTCAATGAATGGTGATTGAGCAAGTAAATTTTCGATATTTGCTGGAGCAATATTTTTTCCACCTGAAGTGACAATGATATTCTTTTTCCTATCGGTTATTTTCAAATAACCATCTTCGTCCACTGTGCCAATATCACCCGAATGAAACCAGCCTTCTTCATCGAACACTTTTGCAGTTTCTTCTGGATTATTCCAGTAACCTTTCATGACATTGGGTCCTTTGAATAAAACTTCGCCGTCATCGGCTATTTTCATTTGAACTTGGGGGATAGGTGGCCCAACTTTTCCAAAGCGTATATCATTTAATCGGTTTACATTGGTGACAGGAGATGTTTCTGTAAGGCCATAGCCTTCCAAGATAATAACACCGGTTGAGGCAAAAAATTCACCAATTTCTTTAGCAAGGGGAGCGCCTCCTGACACCGTAAAGTGAAGTTCACCGCCAAAAACATCCTGAATCTTTTTTAGTACTAGTCTTTTCGCTATACCATATTGTATAGCCAAAGCTCCTGTGGGATTTTTCCTTTTCACAAGATATTTCTGTGCCACACGCTGACCAACATCTTGTGCCCAGTTGAAAATCTTTTGGGTCGCTGCAGGAGACCCTTGAATTTGAGTTAAAATTGTTGAATAAATCTTTTCATAAAGACGGGGAACGCTAATCATATAGTTAGGGCGGGCAATTTTCATATAATCGGCAACTTTTGCAAAATCTTCAGCAATATAGATTTCTGAGCCCAGCCAAAATATCAAGTGTATTGAGGCCCTTTCCAGACTGTGACTTAAAGGAAGGAAAGAGAGCCACCGGCATCCTCGTTCAAATGGAACAACCTCATAAGTGCATAAAGCGTCTGAAATAATATTATGATGAGTAAGCATCACTCCTTTGGGATTCCCAGTTGTTCCTGAAGTATAAATGATGGTCCACAGATCGTCTTTTGTGATCTTTTTTCCCTCTTCCTCCAAGGTTGTCGTGGATTTCTTTTTAAGATCCCGTCCTCTTTCAAGAAGCTCACGATAGGTAAGAATCCATTCTTCTTCAAAGTGTTCTTCATTCATCACAATCATGGTTTTCAAGGATGGTAAAGATTCTTTGATTGTAAGAATTTTTTCTGCCTGTTCGCGCGTTGATACAACAAGGACACTTGTTTCAGAATCGTGGAGAATAAATTGAATTTGAGGTGACAAAAGTGTTGGATAAATGGGAACACTGACATATCCAAAATGAATACATGCATAATCCGTTAATATCCATTCTGAGCGATTTTCTGATTGAATCCCAACGCGGTCTCCCTTTGTAAGCCCTAAACTCCGAAGTCCAAAAGCAATGAGCTCAACGTTTTCAGCAGCTTCCCGATACGTCATAGAGACCCAACTCCCCCCTTTATTTTCATAAAAGACATTCATATCCGGGTTCCGGCTTAAGGAGTCTCTAAAAAAATCTGGGAGTGTTTCAAATTTCTTATGTTTGTTCAACATGTTCCCTCCTGGTTTATTTTTTAAAAGATTGATGTTCGCCTGATTCTCAGGTTCCCGCATGAGGGTCAGGCTTGATAGAGAGCATCAATTTCTTTTTTGTATTTTTCTTCTACAATCCCTCGTTTAACTTTTAAACTTGGCGTTAGTTCTCCCCCTTCAATGGTAAAAGGTTTAGGAGGAATAAAGAACTTTTTTACTTTCTCATACCGGGCAAGTCCTTCTTGAAGGTGTTCAATTTCCTTTTCAATAAGGTCATAAACTTCCTGCTTTTGTTGTAACTCTTCCCAAGATTTATAGTCAATCCCTTGTTCTTTAGCCCATAGCTCTACTGATTCTTGGGTAGGGACAATAGCTGCTGTGAGAAAATTTCGTTTATCGCCAACTACAACAACTTCTTCAATGTATTTTGATTTGCTTAAAAGAGTTTCAATTTGAAAGGGGGCAATATTTTTTCCACCGGATGTGACAATAATATTCTTTTTCCGATCAGTAATTTGAAGGAATCCATCTTCATCAATAACACCAATATCGCCTGAATGAAGCCAGCCCTCTTCATCAATCACTTCACGGGTTGCCTCTTCGTCGTTCCAATATCCCATCATTATATTAGGACCCCGGAAAAGAACTTCTCCATCCTCGGCAATTTTCATTTCAACATCAGGAAGTGTTGGCCCTACTTTACCAAATTTTATCTTATCTCTCGGTGTTACATTTGTCACTGGCGTGGTTTCTGTAAGACCAAATCCTTCCAGAATAACAATACCAGCTGCTGCAAAAAATTCACCAATAACGGGTGATAACGGAGCACCCCCTGATATCCCCATGATAAAATGACCACCAAATACATCGTGGATTTTTGATAAAACCAGTTTATGGGCTACTTTATATTTTAATGCCGTGAAACCCGTTGGCTCTTTTCCCTTTTGAATGTAATCCCGTGATACCTCACTACCAATATTCTTTGCCCAGAAAAAAATCTTTTGCGTTAACTCGGAAGATTGGCTTATTTCATCGAGAACCTTCGCATAAATTTTCTCATAGAGTCTGGGAACACTTACAAGATAATGAGGTTTCGCTTCTTTTAAATTATCGGCAACTTTTTGAATGCCTTCAGAAAAATAGGTGGTTGAGCCAATCCAAAAGGACATATGAATCCCCACCCGTTCAAGACTATGACTCAGAGGCAGAAAAGAAAGCCAGCGACATCCTCTTTTGAATTGGAGCGTAGCCATGGATGACTGAACATTCGTTGCAATATTAAAATGAGACAACATCACTCCCTTTGGATTTCCCGTTGTCCCACTTGTATAAATAATTGTCCATAAGTCATCTTTTACACGCTCAGCACCCCGACTTTCCAATGTAAAATCAACAGTTTCTTTATATGCCTTCCCCTTTTCGATTACCTCTTGAAAAGATATAATCATGGGATCATCTGTCTCAAAAGGATCAAAGACAATGATATATTTTAAATCAGGGAGATTTTTCCGAACCGCTAAAACTTTTTTTACATCTTCCTCTGATGCGGCAAAAACAGCTGTCGATCCTGAATCTTTTAGAATATACTCAACCTGGTTTTCTACAAGCGTTGGATAAATAGTGACACTGACAATGCCAAAATGTGCACATGCATAATCAGTAATTACCCACTCTGGCCGATTGTCTGACTGAATCGCAATACGATCCCCTTTCTTAATCCCCAAAGCATTCATCCCCATGGCAACATTTTCAGTAATGTCTCGAAATTCACGGTATGTAAGCCCTTCCCACTTTCCCTCTTTCTTTGCATAAAAAGCAACCCTCTCTGCATTTTTCTCTACAGCTTCTGAAAATAACTCCGGAATAGTCTCAATATATTTCAATTGATACGTCATGATAGTTCCCTCCTAATTATTTTTAAAAATAACAAGTTAATCTTTTAAAAACAACACTTAGCATGATTTGATATTTTCAAAATTGAAATTTTTGTCTTTAGAGAAACGCAAATTCAATTTTTTCCCTTGCACTAATATCTATAACCTTTTAAAATTGCTGGCTATTTGAGAATTGTCCCGTTCGTCTAGTGGTCAGGACTCAGGACTTTCATTCCTGCAACAGGGGTTCGACTCCCCTACGGGATACCCCAACAAGAAGGCTTTCTTATGAAAGCCTTTTTTATACCTGACGACGTTTCTACCATTTCGTTCCTCTTGACACCACTAAATGTTTTCTGCACCCTTTCAAAATGATTTACAAATCTTCCTGGTGTGTTATTTACTTTATCCATAAAAACCTGTTTACGTTTATGGAAAAGATCTTAGACTTTTTAAAAATTATTTGTTTATAATCCCTTACCTTAATAAACCGTGAATTTAAGCCATGGAATATAAATAGTGTTAAGTGTAAATATAATATATATTTAAAGAAGGGACTTTAAAAACTGTTGTATGGGAAGGGCTATCCCATGCTTCAACTGATTAAGGCTCACTTAAGGCGACATGAAAAGAAACGTTTGGATTTTCTTTTTCAATTGTTTGAAACTCATTGACGTAAAACATTTCACGCTTTGAGTGCACCCCACACTAATATGAGACCTTTCGTTTGGTCTTTTTGTATAAATAGATGGAAAATATGGCTCCGCATGGGTGCCATACCTGCGCCGCCAAAGACTTCTTTTCCAATAACAACGCCAAAAGAAATGCCCAAAGCTACTTGCCAAAGGGGAGTATTAGGTGGAAGAACAAGTGGAAAGAGGATTCCCGTAACCAAAAAGCCTTCATTAATTTCATGATTACGAATAATGGCAAAAAGAACTTCCCAGAATCCTCCTAATAAGATAAGAGACAATACCCATTGGCAAGAAAACGCCTAATCCTCTAAAGACAGCGCGCCAAAAAGTAACAGGTATACTATCATCTATGAGTCCTTGAAATCCTGTGTTGTAAATTTCCAGGAGTATTGTGGGGATTAAAGCAATAATCACCATAGACATAAGATGTTGCATATCCCGATGGTCACGAATATGGGGATCAGATGAGGTGGTTTTTCTTGTCGTAAAGGCAAAGGATTCAACTCCTTCAAACAGAAACCAGCGCTTGTGATATTGACCACCTTCTTAAAAGTTGGGTCGCAATTTATCAAAGAATTTGCGTAACATTTTTGCCGCTATCCCTCCTGTTCCAGAAGATCAAGTCTATGACGTCTTATTGAATTAACATCATTTTTAGAAGGATCTACAAAAGCACAGAGTGCTAAATCTTCTACATCAACTTCATAAAGACCAAGGGCTTCCATTTCGGGAATATCTTCAGCAAGAATGCTTCGGATAAGATAATCGGGGAATATATCGATGGGTACTACCTTTTCAAAGAGACCTGTTTGGATGAAAGCTCTTTGGGAATCATGTAGATTTGTATCAAACCGATAGATCTACTTTGGGAAGAGAGCACTTAAAAACATTTTAGAGAAGCTAAAGGAATGAAGGTCTGGTGCAATCCATCCCAAAAAATGTTGTTCATGATATTCATGGATGAGTGTTAAAAATATATCATAAAACCCAAATACCCCTCTTTTTCATTTTTCTGGGCAAAATATTTCCCGCGATGGCACGAATTTCAGGGTCAGTTGCTGTAGAACCCATTACAGAAGAAACTGGAACTCCCCAGGGTATTTCTATATAATGAGGATTTGGAGCCACCTCACCTGTTACTGCCAATCGAATTCGTTGAGGATACATACCTGTTGTGAGAAACTGAATAATCAGCACAAGGTCTTGAGGACGCACAACCCACACAAATTCTCCTCGGTTGATAGGATCAATATGATGGATTTGAAATCCGGGATTCCCGGTGGGATGAGGACCTTCTATAACATGACATTGAATGCTTGTAAGAGATTTTTCCAAGTCGGCCTTTCCTGTGCCACAAACATCTATGGGGACTTCTGTGAATTTTTTAAGAAAGGCAAGTCCCTTTTTAAAAAGTTCTTCCTGCTCCTTAATAAGAAAAAGAGGATTAGCACCAAGAGGTGCTGTATCGATGAGGGAGATAAAAATGCTTTTGGGTTTTTTATCTGGACGTGCAATGTGGTAGAAGGGACGTTCCCGTAGAAGGGGCTATAAATCCACTTTTAAGAGGTCCGTTTGTAAAGTATTAGGTGTGACATTTCGAGCTCTTTGATTTTTCTGGCAGGAAAAGAAACATGATCGTTTTTCCGTCCGCTTCAATAACAATTTTTTCCAGTTTCCGGCGTTCACCATAATCGATCTTTTACTGTACCACTTATGGGATTGAAAAAAAGTAAACGTTCTTCTTGTTTATCAAAAATGCGGAGTTCCTGTCAAAACTTTATTTCCTTCGTGAACAATAAGTTTTGGTTTGATATTGGTTTAATAGAGTGAAAAGAATCTGGTAATACTGCGATATAATAGGCATCAGGGAGAATTTCAAGTTCTTTCTGTGCTTTACCTGTTATGGGAATATCTAAACCACGTGATATCTTTATATAAATCATGCTTTATTTCTTCTCCAAAGCAAATAATGAAAAATATACAAAACCACTCGAAAGTAAGACAATCCTTAATTTTCGGGGTAAGACTTTATTCTTCTTAAAGAGAAAAGATTTTTGTGGAGCTAAGGAGGATCGAACTCCTAACCTCGACATTGCGAACGTCGCGCTCTCCCAGTTGAGCTATAGCCCCTTTTATAGGTAATTTGAAAAAATTCAGAAAGAAATCATAATGATTTATTAGAAGGATTTTGCTTGCTAAATATTAACATTTGGTGAAAATAAAAGTAACCGGAAGAGAGGTATGAAGTAACAATTTTCTCATCGAACATTTGATGAGAGTCAAAGGGTCCCCCTGCGAGAAATATTTCTTTACCTCAAAGGAGGGATATTCATAAAACGTTCATAGATACGTATAAACCCACATTATTTTCAGAGAAGGAATATTCTTAGCAGAAAGATTAAAAGCCTAGAGAGTAGAAAAATCATTTTCAAAAAAGAGAAGATAGCGAGATAAGAAGAAACCGAACAAATAAACGGGTTTTAATAAGAATGTTTGGTTGTTATATAAAAATTCTGAATATTGATGTGCTTCTTATATAAAATACTATCAGTCATGTGTAAAAGCAATATTATATTGAATATCATAAATATCACTTTTAAAACATCCCTTCTCATCTAAAGCTGTAAAATCCAAGGTTTAAGGTTTATGTTGTTAAAAAGCTTATCATCATAGAATCTATCGAAGGGTAGAGATAAATATCTCGCAGAAAGAAATATTATTCTTTGTTTTTTATATGATTATTTCACGATGGAGTAAAATTAGCCCCCCAGGGTCAAAATAATATTCTTAACGAATAAATGCAAAATAATATTTTGTATATTATATACACAAAACGTGATAGACATTCTTTGTGTTAAGCTATTTAAGGGCATTATATACTCTAAGATATTAATGCGACATTTAGTTACTTATTAAGAATTACAGTCAATAATAGAAATCTTTTCTAAAATCGTCTCTTTTTTCATGAAGGTATACATTATCTAAGAGATTAATGACAAAATCCTCAAAGGTGATGTTTTATTCTTACTGATAGTTTTACAAAAGTGTGTTAATTTTCAGAGAAACAACCGTCTGCAAATATAGAGGTAAATATGATTAATCTTTCTTTAAATCCTGATATTTTGAAAAAAAATATTCAACGCTGTAAAGAACGTAACATTCTTATTCCCATGTTTGAACACATGAAAAATCCGGAAAAAATTCCAGATTATGTACAAGAAGAACTGAAATCCATTGGACTTTGGGATATTCATCCACGGAATTTATTTCGAATTACCTGGAAAAATGAACCGGTTCCCCAAGGAGGAGGATTTGATGGGGTTAATTATTTGGAGCTTCCCTCAGAACTCACAGGTGTTAAAGCCAGGATTATTGGTCTTGTAGGGAAATGGTTCCCAACTGGTTCCCATAAGGTGGGCGCAACCTTTGGGTGCTTGGTTCCTCGATTGGTAACTGGACAATTTGACCCTACATCTCAAAAAGCGGTGTGGCCTTCTACTGGGAATTACTGTCGGGGGGGTGCCTATAATTCAGCTCTGCTGGCTTGTGATTCTATTGCTATTCTCCCGGAAGAAATGTCCAAAGAACGCTTTGAATGGCTTGCTAACCTTGCTGGCGAAGTAATAGCTACACCTGGGTGCGAGAGCAATGTAAAAGAAATTTTTGATGCATGTAAGGAGCTAAAACAAACTCGCGGGAAGCAGGTAATGATTTTTAATCAATTTGATGAATTGGGGAATCATCTATGGCACTACGAGGTGACAGGTCATGCTATGGAAGAAGTTCTCCAGAAGGAAATGAAAGAGGGAGATCGTTTTTCAGCTGTTGTGTCTGCATCGGGTTCTGCTGGGACTCTTGCCTGTGGGGATTATTTGAAAGAAAAATTTCCTTTATCTAAAATCGTTGTTGCTGAAGCGCTTCAGTGTCCAACTCTTCTTAGTAATGGTTTCGGGGGGCATCGCATTGAAGGGATTGGCGATAAACATGTTCCCTGGATCCACAATGTAAAAAATACCGATTTTGTAATTGCTGTGGATGACGAACATACCATTCGCCTTATGCGCTTGTTTAATGAGAAAGTTGGAAGAGAGTACTTAATCCAACACAATGTTAGTCAATTTCTTGTTGAACAGTTAGACCTCCTTGGTATATCTTCTATTGGGAATATGGTGGCAGCAATCAAGTATGCTAAATACAATGAACTCACAGAAAAAGATATTATCCTCACGGTCTTTACCGATTCCATGGAACTTTATGGTTCTCGCATGCAAGAGCTCCAGGAAAAATATGGTGATTATTCACGAGAGGATGCTATTCGCGACTTTGAAATATTAAGCCAATTGTCTATTGATTATATGCTGGAACTTGATTATTACAGTAAAAAACGCATTCATAATCTCAAATACTATACATGGATCGAACAGCAGGGAAAATCTCTAGATGAGTTAAATACTCAATGGTATGATGCTGAAAATTATTGGGGATCTATCCATCAGATGGCTCCGAAAATTGATGAATTAATTGAAGCATTTAATAAAAAGACAGGACTTTTAAAATAATGTCTCTCTTAATAAAAAATCCACTTTTAGTCTGTCAGATGAAGGCTGAGTGGAAAGAAAATGAGGATTTACTGGATATTTTTTCTGGAGGACACATTTACATCGAGGGGAATCAGATTCTTTCTGTAAGTCCTAAAGCCTTTACGGGGCATGCTGATACGGTGATTGATGCTTCTCGCATGGTTGTTTTACCGGGATTAGTGAATATCCATCATCACTTTTTTCAAACATTAACCCGAAATGTGCAATCTGGGCAAAATTCAGAACTTTTTGACTGGCTTACCATCCACTATGAAATCTGGCGGGGAATGAGTGAAGAAGCCTTTTATGTGAGCGCTAAAACAGCCTTGGCAGAGCTGTTAAAATCGGGGTGTACCACCAGTTCAGATCACCTATATCTCTTTCCACATCATGCAGGGAAGTTTCTTATTGACCAAGAAATCCAGGCTGCTCTGGAATTAGGAATCCGTTTCCAACCTACCCGAGGCTCTATGTCTATGAGTCAAAAAGATGGTGGGCTTCCTCCTGAAGAGGTAACTCAGACGGAAAAGGACATTCTGGAAGATACCTTCCGGCTGATTGAAACCTATCATGATATGTCTCCCGGTGCCATGATTCGCATAGCCCTGGCTCCCTGTTCACCCTTTTCTGTGACCCGTGAAGTGATGATAGAAACGGCGAAAATTGCAAAAAAATATAACGTGCAACTTCACACCCATTTAGCAGAAACAAAGAATGAAGAGAAATTTTGTCTAGAAAAATTTGGTCAGCGTCCTTTTGATTATATGGATTCTGTCGGATGGATTCATGACAAGGCTTGGTTTGCCCATTCCATTTATCTGAATGAGGAAGAAATTCGCCGTGGGGGAAAGGCAGGTATAGGTGTGGCTCATTGCCCTTCTTCCAATATGCGGCTGGGGTCGGGAATTGCTAACATTAAAGAGATGCTGAAAGTAGGGATCAACGTTGGGATTGGTGTAGATGGCTCCGCGTCAAATGATTCTTCCAATATGCTTATGGAACTCCGACAGGCTATGCTTCTCTCCCGAGTCCGTGATCCTGAATTCTGGTTGACTGCCGATGATGTTTTGTGGATGGGGACTGTGGGCGGTGCAAAAGCTCTTGGGCGAGATGATATTGGTCAAATACGCCCAGGAAAATGTGCTGACCTGATCATGATTTCTATGGATCGACTTGAATATGCCGGTGCTCAGCACGATCCTGCAGCAGCTTTAGTTTTTAATGTGGCGATGAATCCAGTAGATTATTCTATCGTGAACGGAAAGATTGTTGTGGAAGAAGGGGTGATAAAAGGATTTGATGAAGTTTCCCACATTGCTCGTCATCAAGAGATTTCCAATGTATTGGTGGCAAAAGCCCCAAAAATCCT
>JAQUPD010000011.1:15000-54797 GCA_028716785.1 Fidelibacterota bacterium | reverse complement strand
CGAATGGAAGCAATTTCATCCAAATCTTCAAGAATAGGTTCATTATTGAGGATTGTACCTTCAATTTTTACAATACCAATGGTATTATTCTGTGACCGTGAGATAGCTAATCCCTGCTGCTTTTTAAAGACATTGAACATCAGCACAGCACAAAGGATAATCAAAACAGCAATAATCCAATCACTTCGTTTCATTGTATTCTTATTTTATCTCCTGGATAAATACGAGAAGGATTAATCCCCGGATTTAATTTCTTAAGTTGATTTAAAGAAACTCCTGTTTTTTGTGATATCCGATATAAAGAATCTCCTACTTGTACAACATAAATATTCTCACCACCTTGTGCAATTTTGCTTTTGGGAACCCATATAACGAGTTTTTGTCCTGGATAAATATATTGTCCATATTGTAAATTGTTCCAATGGCGAATATTAGAGGCACGCGTTCCATATCGTTCAGCAATATGTCCTAACGTATCATTTTTTCGAACAGTGTAAACAATTTTAGTATGATTCTCTGAATAGTTAGGAAGAGAGCCTGATTGTGAAGATGCAACCGTTTGGCTATAACCAGGATTTGGAATGGTAAGACGTTGACCAATGATAATCGGTTGGTTATTCCTCAAATTATTTGCTGTCATAATATCACGGATTGGTACATTATAAAGTTGACTTATTCGCGTGAGGGTATCACCCCGCCGCACAACGTGCGTTGTATATTGAACAGTATGAACAGTATTAAAGGATTCCAACGCGTTGCTTACCAGATCTCGCGACCCTTTTGGTAACCGAATGGTATATGCATAATTGGGTGTTGCGTGACGACGCAATTGTGGATTTAAGTCTTTTAAATCCTGATATTTTATCCCCAAAACACGTGCAATACTCTCTAATTCAACACTTTTATCAATAGTCAGTGTATCATAAACCCAAAAGTCTGGCAGTCGATTGGGAGCAGTAAACCCATAGGCTTCTGGATTCCGAGAAATAATAACAGCAGCAAGAAATGTAGGAACATAGTTCCGTGTTTCTTTGGGAAGACTATACATTTTCCAAAAATCTCGTGTGCAATCTCGTTGAATAGCCTTATAGACACGTCCTGCGCCTGCATTATAAGCAGCCATCACTAAATACCAATCTCCAAACTCTTCATATAAATCTTTCAAATGGCGTGCAGCTGCATCGGTAGATTTTACGGGATCATGCCGATCATCAATCCAATAATCTCGCTCTAAGCCATAATTTTTACCCGTAGAATACATAAATTGCCACAATCCTGCCGCCCGTGCATAAGAATAAGCACTTGGATTAAATCCACTTTCAATCATACTTAAATAAATAAGTTCTTCAGGTAAATTATATTGTTTTAGAATTTTTTTATAGAGAAGTTCATAATTCCCCATGCGATTTAACCATTCTTGAAAGGTATCATGCCCTTCATTTTGAAAAAAGCGGATAAGACTTTCGACCCGTGAATTGCTAACAATAGGAATATGGCCATCCCGATCATCGAGGACCTTAAAGTTTTCGATGGCTAAATCCTCTGCTAAATATTCCATTGCCTCTCGAAGATCACTAACAGAAAATTGCTCATGAAGAGACATGGTTTCCGGGGCAATTTCCTGAAAGTCGTGGACAAGCCTTTCTGTAAAGCGGGTCATTTCATCATATTGAATGGGATCAAGATTGTTAAAAACTTCGATATCAGAAAGGGCTTCAAAGGTCAATTTCAGTTGCAATTGAACTTCAAGCGTATCAGAAAAATATTCCGCAATAAGAGCATTGGTATAATGAATTTTTGCCTCATTAAAAAGAACTTCAAAACGATCTACTTCATACGGCATTTCAGCTAAAATTGAAGTGTCCTCACAACTTTCTACCGAATTTTTTACGGGGTCTATATGTCTTTCGATCGGTTCATCCAATAATTCATAGGTAGAGTAAGCATGTCCACATACAATCAGTGGGAAACAAAAAAGAAGGAAAAATTTCGAAAACATTTTCATAATCCCTCATATTTTAGCAAGCAAAGATACCTGTAACTGCTCACAAAGTCAATCATTATGGGTTACAGAGAATTGCTCATTTTTTCAATTTTTTTCAGGATATCACTGGTGGATTTCCCTTCGTAGTAAGGGAGTGTAATGACTTTTCCACCCCAGGTAACAATTTCACGAGCACCGACAATTGTTTCGGGAGTATAATCTCCTCCTTTAACAAGAATATCTGGTTTTAACCAGGTGATAATTTCAAGAGGCGTTTCTTGTGAAAAAGGAACAACCAAATCAACGTATGCCAGCGCCATAAGAATCTCTTCTCGATCTTTTTCGTTTTGAAATGGGCGACCAGGTCCTTTCAAGCGACGGATAGACTCATCTGTATTTAAGCCAATCACAAGATGATTTCCAAGGTTCGCCGCAGCTTGTAAATAACGAACATGTCCAACATGAAGAATATCAAAACAGCCATTGGTAAAAACTACCAATTCACCCTTCTTTTGCCAGGTTTGAACAATCTCACGGGCACGGATCCAACGTTCTTTCAAAGGGTCATGATTCACCATTTTCCTCCCTATTGCATAAGGGACATATAGCAGCTAAGTCTTGAGAACAATACCGTTCTTGAATATACAAAATTCCTTGCTGAATTACCCATTTTCTCCGAAAAGAGTGATGGCTATCAATGTTGTGACGAGTATAAAAACGACAGGAAAGGTGATATTCTGGTACTGAAAGTTTTTTTATGCCATTTACCATCATTTTGTACATTTCATTATCAGGACTCATAGATGCCAAAAGAACAGGGACAAGGGCATTCATTGCAAGTTCTAGAGAAAGTGATTCTCCAGGTTCCATACAATCCCGCGATTCTACATGAAAAAAGCGATGCCAAAAAACGCGAGAAAATCCTTCTTTAAACAGTCGATCCTTACATGTTTCAAAAAGAGAAGTTCCATAATATTTCATTAAAAAAACACCTAGCCATTTCAATCGATTTTGGGGATGAGATGCAGGGCGGACACCCATAAACACCCAATTCAAATCATGGGGAATTTCTAATGTAGCATATTTCTTATTTAATATCTCGCTTTGCGAAAAACCTGCCAAATATGCCAATAACTCGGGAATTTCCTCTCTTTGCATGTTTTCTGATTTATAAGCCTCCCAGGGAAAGGATAAAAATAAGCGATTAAACGAAGATCGATTTGCTTTTAATCCTAACGATTGAAAAAGTCCCCACCAACACAACAAATCATAGTCAAACCGTGCAGAACACCGCCGAATATAATCAACCTTGAGTGTTAACCGTTTAAACCCATGATCTTCCAAAATTTTAAAAAATATAATGGGTGCATAGGAAATCGATTGACACACCGCATCAAATGACATCTCATACAGTGCATCATAGGAAACTAAGCACAGAGGAACATGTCTGCCCTGACTCGTTACAACACTTCTTTCATGATTCGTACGGGAAAAGATAAGATGCAAAACAACATGATTATACGCTGGATTTTGATGATGTCGGTGGGTATACCAATCACCATTATTATAATGAATTTCAATATCCCCTTCTTTCATAGAATCCCCAATAAAAAGAAGAGCTCCTTGAAAATCAGGGCCTTCATGATGATTCCATGTACCTGGACTTAACACTTGAATCACGTCACCATCGAGAGTTTGCAGATTTTTTTTCCATAAAGATTGTATCCAAAGCTTTTGAAGACGTTTTTCAGGAATATAAAGTCTATCTGGTTCAAAGATTTGTGAAAATAATTCTAACTTCACGCCAAATAACACTGGTTTTTTAAAAAGTCTTTAAACAAATTCTCTGTTTTTTTCACAAGGTGATCCCGATGTTCCAGGGAACATTTCTGTGTTTCGATGGGGGGTAAAATATTGACGATAACCTTCCCGGAGCGGACCAAGAGAGTGTGCGTTGGTGTAATGTCCCCTGTTCCGCGTAAAATCACAGGCAGAATCGGCAAGTGATGTTCGAGAGCCAGCACAAACGCACCTTTTTTAAAAGGCAAAATTTCCTTGTTACCTGACCGTGTTCCTTCAGGAAAAATACAAATAGATAAGTGGTGTTCACGAAGTTCTTTAAATATTTGATTAACAGTTGTGATCGTTTTTTTTATCTCCTTTTTATTCACAAAAGGAAACAAATGCTTTTTCATGACAAATCCTACGAGAGGAATTTGCATTAAGCTGCCTTTAGCAATCATTCGAAAGTTTAAAGGGATTTTAGAAAACAGGACAAAGATATCCAATGCACTTTCATGATTACTTACAATGATATAGGAAGATTCTTTGATGTTTTCCAAGCCATGAACTTCCACCTTGATACCAGAAACCAATAGATTCCAATTTGCCCAGATACGGACAATTTTGTTAAAAGCAGAATGTTTAAACGGAAAAGGAATGACAACCAGGGCAGCCAAAGCACTTAATAGTGAAGATATGAATAAATTGATAGTCGACCACAGGGACCGCAATACAATCAAAAACCGGGTCATCTAAGTTTCTCCAACATAGAGATCGTTGATTTAAGAAATGGTATCAAAACCAGTATACTTTTTAAGCACATGAGGGATGCAGATTGAGCCATCTTCATTTTGGTAATTTTCCAAAAGAGCAATAAGGAGTCGAGGTGTTGCAACCCCTGAACCATTCAGGGTGTGAACATATCTATTTTTTCCTTTATCATCCTTAAAACGGATATTGCTTCGGCGCGCCTGAAAATCTTCAAAATTACTGCAGCTTGATACTTCAAGCCATTTCTCATCGGCGGGAGACCACAATTCAATATCATAGCATTTTGCTGCAGCAAAGCTCAAATCAGCTGTACAGAGTTCCACAACCCGATAAGGGAGTTCAAGTTTTTGCAAAATCTTTTCAGCATGACCTACAATTTCTTCCAGAATTGTATAAGACATTTCCGGATAACAAAATTGAACTAATTCTACTTTATTAAACTGATGTAAACGTTGAAATCCCCGAGTATCTTTTCCATACGATCCTGCTTCACGACGGAAACAACCAGAAAAGGCTGTGTATTTAAGGGGAAGATTTTCAAATGGAATGATTTCTCCCTGATGAATATTGGTTACGGGAACCTCTGCAGTTGGAATAAGCCACAAATCATCATCCTTTAAATAATACATATCATCTGCCATTTTGGGAAGCTGACCCGTCCCTATAGCACTTGCTGAATTTACCAAAAAGGGCGGATAAATTTCTGTATAACCATGTTCCAACGTATGAACATCCAACATAAAATTAACAATCGCCCGTTCAAGTCGCGCCCCCTTCCCTGTATATAAAGGAAAACCACTCCCACTAATTTTTGCTGCCCGATGAAAATCAAAGAGTCCTAACGATTCACCTAGCTCAAGATGGTTTTTGGGCTGAAAAGAAAAATCACGAAACGTTCCCCAACGACGAATTTCAACATTATCTCTATCAGATGACCCCACTGGAACAGATTCATGAGGAATATTCGGAATTCGAATCAAAAATTCTCTGATTTCTTCCTGTAATTCCATAATTTTTTGATCATGTTCCTTAATCTGAGAATTTACTATTCGCATTTTTTCAATATCGTGAGATGCGTCAAGATTTTGCCGTTTTTTCTGATTAATCTCCTGGGTAACCATGTTTCTAAGATGTTTTAAATTATCATTCTCTTTACTTAATTCCCTGTAAATAAGGTCTTTTTTTAATAACATATCAAGATCGACATCCACCTTCTTTTTTCGAAGTCCTTCTAAAATTCGTTCTGGATTTTCCCGAATCACATGGATATCTAACATTAATTCCTCGCTTTTTAATTGTGCAAATTTAACGAATAATTTCAGGAATTACAGATGAAAGTTACTATTACAAATATTTTTTATACTTATTTTTATATTTAGAATAATCTATATAGTTTTTTAATTGAAGGATTTTTATGAATGATGTTTTACAAAGGTGTTAATCTGTTCAGCAACATAGCGAATATCATTTTCCAGAAGATAGGGATTCATGGGAAGGGAGAGAACGCGTTTAGCAGTTTGGCTGGCAACCGGTGTAGGAAATTTAGGAATATTAAGGGTTACTATTGCTGGTTGTTCGTTTAAGGGGATAGGATAGTGAACAGCCGTCCCAATGCCTTTTTCCTTTAGAAACGATTGTAATTCATCTCTGTGATCAATTTTTATGGTATATTGATGATAGATATGGTTATTGCCCGGTGCTGTGACAGGCGTTTCAATGTCAGGATCTAGATACTTTTTATACAACTCTGCATTTTCTGCTCGTTGGGCATTCCATTTTGTTAGATATTTTATTTTTACATTGAGGATTGCTGCCTGAAAGGTATCCATACGACTATTGAGACCAATCAAGTGATGCTCATATTTATGTGTTTGGCCGTGATTTGCAAGGAGACTGCAGGTTTTGGCAAGAGACTCGTTGTTGGTAATCATTCCGCCTGCATCGCCATAAGCCCCTAAATTTTTTGTTGGAAAATATGAAATCGTGCCAATATCACCAATGGTTCCGGCGACACGCCCATTTTGAGTCGCCCCAAATGCTTGAGCTGTAT
The DNA here is from genome assembly GCA_028716785.1 of Fidelibacterota bacterium. Taxonomy (GTDB): domain Bacteria; phylum Fidelibacterota; class Fidelibacteria; order Fidelibacterales; family Fidelibacteraceae; genus Fidelibacter. The sequence continues at coordinate 48,210 of JAQUPD010000011.1, read as the reverse complement.
CTTCAATGACTTTCAACTCATATTTTTTAGCAATTGCCATAATGGGTTCCATCGGAACCATCTGTCCAAAAAGGTGGACAGGAATAATTGCTTTTGTTTTTCTTGTGACACGGGATTCAATTGTTTCTGTATCCATCAGACACGTTTGAGGATTAATATCGGAAAAAACAGGAATAGCACCGATAAAAGCAATGGTTTCTGCTGTGGCAACAAAAGTAAAGGGCGTGGTAATGACTTCATCTCCTGGTTGAACCCCCAAGGCTTTTAAAGCAATAATAAGTGCATCTGTCCCATTTCCGCATGCAATATGATGTTGCACGCCAAGCAAAGATTGAACTTTCCCATTTAATTCATCTACTTGAGAACCCAAGATATACTGTCCAGAAGAAAACACAGCATCGATAGCAGGAATTAACTCTGATCGAAGGACTTCAAATTCTTTTTTTAGGTCTATCAAGGGAATCTTTCGCGACATATACTCCTCCTATTGTCCCTTTGCAGTAAAGATAGTTGCAAAGGTATTCATGATAATTTTAAGATCCAGTTTTAATGACATATTTTCAAGATAATAAAGGTCATATTCTAATTTCTTTTTAACATCTTCTACTGATTCATCATATTTATGCATTGTTTGTGCCCAACCTGTAATACCAGGTTTCATTTTTAGTCGATGCCGATAAAGGGGGATGGTTTGGATAAACTCTTCCACAAAAATAGGCCGTTCAGGACGAGGTCCTACTAAACTCATATCACCTTGCAAGACATTAATAAACTGGGGAATTTCATCAAGTCGTGTTTTTCTAAGAAAATTTCCAACGCGTGTAATGCGAGGATCACGTTTTTGAGACCAAACAGGCCCCGTTTCTTTTTCAGCGTTAGGTATCATGGTCCGAAATTTAATAATCTTAAAAATTTTCCCATTTTTTCCCACACGTTCTTGTCGATAAAAAATGGGACCAGGCGAATCAACATAAATCATAAGGGCAATAATGGGGGAAAAAGGCAGTAAAATCAACAGGGTAAGTGACGAAACCCCAATATCCATAAGCCGTTTAAATACTTTTTCCCATTGGGGCATAAGTTGAGGAAAGATATCAATCAGAGGGAATCCATAAATCTGGTTCGTCCGAGCTTGCCCCGAAATAATATCGTACATATCGGGGATAATTTTAAGTCCTACATCCATACGTCCCACTTTATCAACAACATCCAAAAGGCGCTCATGATTGGCAGTATCGAAAGCAATAACTAATTCACCGATGTGTTGTTGTCTTATTAAATCCGGAAGCTTATCCAAATCTCCAATGACTTCAACATCCTTATAGGATTTACCAATATTATTAGGATTAAGAGACACAAATCCAACAATTTTATAGCCTAATGCAGGATATTGAACAATTTTATCATAGATGTTGAACCCAAAATCATTGTATCCAACAATAAGAGTAGGTGTTAATCCAATGCCTCGTTCAAAGCGTTTTCGTTGAAGTGTGATAAAAAAAATCCGTCCCAACGATGTAAGGATGGTGAGAAAAATCCAATAAATTAAAATAGTTAATCGGGTAGAGACAATGGGATGATTTAAATCAAAGGTAATAAGAAAGAGGATAATGATGCCAAAAAAGGTTGTTTTAAGAACACGAAAATTCTCATCAGTACGGGAAGGAGCAAGAGGAAAACTATACAAGCCATTCCAAAGGTAAAGAATTAACCAATAAACATATAAAGCAACTGCCGGAAGAATCAAATCACTGGGATACAATTCTATAGGACTATCAAAAAAATTCGTTTTAAAGCGAAAAAGGTAGGTAAGATACAAAGCTGCTACGGAAGCAAGAAAGTCAGAGATAATAATATTAAGAACAAATCTTGATTTTTTCATAAATTAAAAGCTTTTTTTATAGATTCTGTAATTTTTTCTGCAGCGTTTCCGTCACCATAAAAATTTTCTTGTGGATGAGTGGGATCAAAAACGTGGATAGCTTGACGAATTTTTTCAGGATCATTATCTGTAATGACGTTATATCCTGCTTTTACCGTTTCCACCCATTCAGTTTCTGTCCGGAGAGTTATGCAGGGTTTCCCTAAAAAATATGCTTCTTTTTGAACGCCTCCAGAATCAGTAAGAATTTTTCGGGCATGGTGTTCCAAGTAAAGCATATCTAGAAATCCTACAGATTCAATAATTTTTAAATGAGGCATTTCTGAAAGCATTTTTTGTACTGCTGTATTTTGTATTACCTTTTTTGTCCGAGGGTGACGGGGAAAAACGATTGGCCAGGGACTATCGGCAATCCCTTTCATGATGGACATAAACGCATGGGTATCATCCGTATTGGATGGTCGATGAATGGTAAGCAAAAGGTATTGTTCATGGGTAAGTCCAAGAGACTCTAAAATCGTCGATTTTTTTTCTGCTATCGGTAAAAAGTGTAGACATGCATCATACATCACATCCCCTGTAAGAAAAACATTTTTCTCGATGCCTTCATTCTTTAAAAGGGATACGGCATGTTTTGAAGGACAAAACAGGTGATCGGCTATGCGATCTGTAGCAATCCGATTGATCTCTTCAGGCATATTTCGATTAAAAGATCGAAGACCTGCTTCAATGTGACCAACAGGAATTTGGAGTTTAACTGCTGCTAAGGCACCCGCCAGTGTAGAATTTGTATCACCATACACAAGCACATAGTCAGGTTTCTCTTTTATCAAAACCTCTTCGATTGCTGCCAGCATCCGACCTGTTTGTTCTCCATGAAGCCCAGATCCAATATTTAAATTGTAGTCCGGTTGAGGAATTTCCATATCTTCAAAAAAGACATAGGACATATTTTCATCATAGTGTTGACCCGTATGGATAATAAGTTCGTTAAAATTCTTCCGTAAGGCCATGGACATCGGTGCTTCTTTAATAAATTGAGGCCTTGTTCCGATGATTGTTGCAACTGTATATGTCATAAAAAAAGCTCTTTTAATTCATTGCAAAATATACTGTGATTTAAAGGTTTGTTCAAAAACTTTAAAAGAGAATTGTAGAGAGTGTTGAATGATCCTATTTCTCTTGTTGAAGAAAAAATTATTTCACCTTTTCTGTTTTCCGCAATGGGACACCCTAAAAATTTTTATAAACAATTCTGTATAGTTCAGCTGTTCTTCATCCATATTAAAAAGTTTGGATTTTGTTTGCCTGATTCTGGCAATGTATAGGTGATTTGATAAATGTTATGTGTAAATTCGCCAGCCCTTTTTAATGATATAGCCGACTTCTCTTCGTACAAAACTCTTTCAAGCTCCTTGAGTATGCAGTAAGCCGAAAAAGCAATGCAAATATGACCTTCTATGCGATTCCTTTTTATATTTACCTCTGAACTTCTGTATAACTTGTACAGACTGACTTCCAGAACGATTTTTTACTTTTCTGATAAACATGATGAAAATTTTGCAACACCCAAATTTAAAATAATAATATTGATTATCAATAAGTTACGTGGGTATTGCAAAAAGTACGGAAAACAGGAGAATGGAAATGATTTATTAAAACTGGGAAGTTTCAGAATTTTTTCTTAGGAGTCATTATCCCAGACAACATGGTTTTTCAAAGATTTAATAAAATATATCTGGTTTGTGTTTTCCTGTTGAGGTATAATAAACGTCATATACAAGGATAACAATATTATCTTGCTTCATGACGAATTCTGCTGTATTTTACCCCCGGGGTGGGGGGCGTTATCTAACCAAAATCATATATCCTATCTTTCTTATAATCTTCTGTTTTCCGCAATGGGACACCCTAAAAATTTTTATAAACAATTCTGTAGAGTTCAGCTATTCCTCATCCATGCTAAGAAGTTTGGATTTTGTTTGCCTGATTCTGGCAATGTATAGGTGATTTGATACATGTTATGTGTAAATTTGCCAGCCCTTTAATGATATAGCCGATTTCTCTTCGTATAAAACTCTTTCAAGCTCCTTGAGTATGCAGTAAGCCGAAAAAGCAATGCAAATATGAGCTTCTATGCGATTCCTTTTTATATTTACCTCTAAAATTCTGTATCACTTGTACAGACTGACTTCCAGAATGATTTTTTACTTTTCTGATAAACATGATGAAAATTTTGCAACACCCAAATTTAAAATAATAATATTGATTATCAATGAGTTACGCGGGTGTCCCGAAAAAATGCGGAAAACATAAAAATTTTTGTAAAAAAAGGATAAACCTTAAGCAACCCGTAACGTTCAGTAGGAAATTCACATGTTAGGGGGAGAATAAAAATTATATAGTGAGTCAAGCATCATCCATCAACGGAATATTCCAACTTCACCAAAACACTCTATCACCTTAAGAATCACTTTGAGGAGTGCTTTGTTCATGTAGAATTTTATTGATCAATCGCTGGATAAAATATTTTCGTGTAAAGGATTCCTGAATGACGGTATACCCTGCGAGTCCCATGGCGTTACATCTCTCTGGATTTTCCGCAAGTTCACACAAAAGGCGGGCTAAATCTTCAGCCTTATGATCAGGTGGTAAGGCAATGCCGCAGTGATGATTTTTAACAAACTCAGAAGCTTCCCCTGAAATATTTGTTACCACTGGCACTTTACGAGCAAGATATTCAAACATTTTGCTTGGAAGAGCATTTTTAAAAAGATCCACATTGCGCAGTGGTACAAGACCAACATCAGCAGCACTAATAATTGAAGGCATTTCAGAACGTGCTTGTGATTCAATAAATAAAACGTTATTTAATCCTTCTTGACGTCCCCTTTTTTCCAAGTCACTCTTTTTTACACCATCTCCCACAAAGACAAACATGATTTTTTCATTATTTTTTAGCAGGCTAGCCGCTTCTATTACCCTTTCTAAGCCCTGAGCGATGCCCATATTTCCACTAAAAAGAACGACAAATTTCCCTTTAATCGCATTTTCGAAAAAAACAGGTCTGGCGGGTGCTGTAAGCATAAATTCAGGCACCCCATTGGGAAGATCAAGAAAATCAGGGGTACGTTTTATTTTTTGGGAGATTCGATCTCTAAATCCAGGGACTGCCAATGAGATCGATGAAGCTCCTTGATAAACCCATCGTTCAAGAGCTTCCAAAATTCGGATAAAAAAAGAATTTTTCATGGCATCCAGTTCAACTACAGAATCTGGCCACAGGTCACGCACATCAAGAATATAGGGTACTCGTCGAAAACGTGAGATAATCCTCCCAGCAACAGCTGTAGTTAAGGGAGGTGATGTTACCCAAATGACCGTTGGTTTTTCAAGTCGCAACGAACGGACAATTCCTGAAAGCATAAACGAAAGATAAAAAAAGGAACGATCTTTATTGGTTGATCTTTTATTTGCAGCAACCCATGTTCGGTAGACGTTAATTCCTTTCCAATTTTCTACATTTTTGCTTTTCACATTCTTCCGAATAAAATAGGCTGGACGTTCACACACAACACTGACTTTAAAGCCAGCATCTTTTAATAAAAGAGCATAGTCACTCATTCGCGATGCAGCAGCACCGGCTTCAGGTGGAAAATATTGGGTAAGAATTAATACATGGGGAGATGAATTCATGAAAGACGGGTCACTTTATGATCAGAAAGGGAATAGCTTTTCCCACATTTTAGACAGGTGGCCTGATCCTGCTCATCAAAAAATAGTCGATGAGCACATTCGCAAACCCAGCCGACTCGACGAGCGGGTACCCCAATCATGAGTGCATAGTCAGGGACATTTTTTGTCACCACCGATCCAGCTCCGATAAAGGCATAGCGGCCGATGGTAACGCCACAAAGAATGGTAGCATTTGCGCCGATAGAGGCGGATTTTTTTACCAGTGTTTTACGATAAAACTCTGATCCTCGCTGGGGAAATTCACTCCGGGGATTCAGAACATTGGTAAATACCATAGAGGGACCGCAGAAGACATAATCCTCCAGTTCTACGCCTTCGTAGATACTGACATTGTTTTGGATTTTTACATTTTTCCCAATAACAACATTATTGGCGACATTTACATTTTGTCCCAAAGTGCACCCGGGACCAATCTTTGCTCCTGATTGGATATGAGAAAAGTGCCAGATTTTTGTCCCCTCGCCAATTTCAGCACCCTCATCAACATAAGAAGAGATATGAATAAAATATTTTTTTTCTTTTGACATAATTGCTTCCTAACGATTAAAGAGGTAAACTGACCCGTTTGCCAGTTTTAGCCGATTGATAGATTGCAAGAATTAATTCAAGCGATTTGCGTCCACTCCGACCGTCTGTATTGGGTTCACATTCTCCCAGTAACGTTTTAATTACGTTTTCGTAATAAGGAATGTGTCCAAATCCATATACATTAGGAGGATTATAATTGCTTTTTTCGATAATCGCATCATCGTCGTCATATTCGGCAAATTCCCACTTTTCAATTTTATTAATAGCTACGCCGCCGACTTTCACCGTTCCTTTTTCACCGATCACGGTAATAGATCCTTCGAAATTTTTTGGAAATGTTAGCATCGTTACATTCATATTTCCGATCACGCCATTGCGGAACCGAAGAATTGCAGAGCCTGTATCTTCTGCCTCAATTTTTCGAGCCAAGGTCGCTGTTTCAGCCATCACATGGTCTACAGGACCAATAAGCCATTGAAGGGCATCCACATAATGAGAGGCTTGGTTCATAAAAGCACCGCCATCAAATTCCCAGGTTCCACGCCATTTTGCCATATCATAATATTCTTGAGGTCGTGTCCAAAACACATTACTTTGAACCAAATACAGTTGACCAAATCGATTTTTATCAAGGGCACGTTTTAACAATTGCATCGTAGTATTCAGGCGATTTTGCTTAACGACAAACAATTGAACCCCTTCTTTGTCGCACGTATGAATGAGTTCATCTACGGAAGGAAGATTGATACCCATCGGTTTTTCTGAAATAACATGGCAACCAGCTTTTGCTGCCATAATACCGTGTGCAGGATGAAGACCACTGGGAGTGCAAACAGAAACAATATCAATATCTTCTCTCTTTAACATCTCAGCATAATCAGTATACCAGTCTACCCCGTGTTCCTTTCCTGAAGCTTTTGCCCGTTCCTCAATAATATCACATACCGCAACGAGGTTTAAAGTCTCAGGGAAATGTTTAATTGCCTCAAAGTGATTTTTTGAAATCCGTCCACATCCAACAAGCGCTATATTCAACATCATTCAACCTTTCCTTCAACAGGTTTCAATATCATTTGTCCACCTATTTAACAAATAAATTTAGTAAATATGAGAGGGATAAAATAGAATTAATAAGGGAGTTTAACAGTTGTATTTTGAACAAAAGGATAACATATTCTCTCCCATACGTGTAATCAAAAACTAACGAATTAGCAATATCTTATTGTAAAGCGTTTTTTTGTTAGATTTAATGTTAAGAATGTAAATCCCCGAAGAAAATCTCTCTTGAGAAAAAGTTATAAACACTTTATTAGTTCCAGGATAGCATGGATATGAAAAATTATCTATTTCTTTACCTAAGAGATTAAAGATTTTAAAATCAATAGACATTACTCTATCCATTCTTAATTCCGCAACAATCTGAGAATTAAAAGGATTTGGATAGAGTCCTATTAATTCAAAACTTTCTGGAACAGAGGGTATAGCTTCAACATCATGATCATCAATAAGAAGTGTATAGAGTGTATTTTTTTTAAAAGGGAAGTCAATAGTGATAAGTTTATTTTGTCCAATGTAATAAACTTCTTCTATTTGTCCCTCTTTTTTTATCACACATCTATTAAAATCACCTCCTTCAGGTAAAGCAATGGTAATGTTATGAATATCGTTTACTATCCAAAGTTTAAATAACACAAAACGATCTGAATATATATTATAATTATCTGCTAAAACAACATAATCCACTGATGTTTCTATATGTGGAATATGTGGATTGGGAATTTCGAAGTAATTTTTATACTTTTTATCATTATATAAATCCTTTCCCCCTGATGGAGTAAGCAAAAAGGAAAATAAAATATCTCCATTCTTTTCATTTTCACTATCAAGGTGTAAATAAGCCAGTTGTTTATAAATGGTTACTGTATCAATTCCTGAAAAATCTGAAAAATCAATCCCTATACTATCAAGGAGGTCATCCTCAGCAAGGACAGATAAATGTGCTTTATCATTGGAGTAGAAATGAGAAATCCGTCGCGATCCCGATAATTCAACCGCATAATCATCATTGGTATTGGCTTTGATCTTTCCATGAACTTTTACATGTTTCTCCCCAGGAAAAACAGAATAATTTAAACTTATTGTATCACTGTCAACAACCCAGGTATATCCCCCTATTTTTTCCATCATATTATTTATATGGGAAAAATCGATAAACATATTATCAAGGGGTGAGCTCGGTGTGAGTTCAACGCGTGTTCCGTTATCATTTTTTCGTATAAGGTTTAACGAAAAAAGATAACAACTGAACTGGCCATCTTGGGAACGCGGAATAGAAAAAGCTTTAAACATACCCATCTCCGGTGCACAGATAAAATCATTGCTCACTTGGGGATATCGCCAGGTATATCGTTGAGTTGAAACACTTCCACCTGGACTTGCTGAGCTATGGTATTCATAATCACGGAGAACTGAGAGTCGACTGAGCATTTTTTCATTAAATTGCCACAAAGAGTCTACATGTGCTTGTTTTTGATAATAAAGAAGTTCTACGCTCATAGTTGTTCCTTTATCGAGCCACAAACACTCACTATCTCCTTTCCCAAACCAATTGATTTGCGCTTCCACAAAATGAGGGTGAAGAGATTGACCATCACCACCTCCATGATACGATATTGTATGTCTTTGATTGGATGAAGATGCTAATATCATCATACCAACCGTTATATTGCTTTCTGCATCGTACCAAGCAATGGTTGGCCAGAAACGAGGCATACCATAATCAAATACTGTCCATAACGAGTGTTGAGAAATGATGGGATTAGAAATTGGAGGAAGCGCTTTAGGTTCTACAACTGGATAATTACCAGAATATGTCCCTTCTGTTAGCTCAATCTGACCTGTATAGTTAATAATAAAAGAATTTTCCATTTCTGATGTATACATTGCGCAATGCTGAAAATTACCATATAACCCCGATTTTACTACTTCTCGAATCACTGATACTCGGAAATATTCTTTATCAGCTTCAAAATAATAATACATGGTTGTGTTTAATGTATTTGTAATCCAATCTGTTTTAAATACTATAAGATCATCAAATTCCCAATATGTGTTATAGACATTTTGCCCAGAAGAATTTGGGCAATACCACTGAGCTGAGGTATAATCATCATTCATGATTTGAAACTCAGGGAAACTAACCGAATAATTTTTTGTATCATCAGCAAGTTCAAGGTCTGATCCTGTTACTTTCAGCGATTTTATCATTCCATGTTTTTTCCCAATTTTTAAAGTATAATAGGAATTTTGAACGATATACCATGAATCATCTTCATTTATCGTAATAAAAGGTTCTTGAGAATAAAGAACTCGACCAACAAGAAGAATCATCATTGTTCTTAAAACAACAATTTTAACAGGACATTTAATCATACGAATCTATCAATGAATGGACATTTTTGTCCCAGTCATAGACCTCAAGGATATATTTACATCCTTCCTCTCCCATTCTTTTTCTGGTGTCTGGTTCTTGAATAAGTTTTTGTAATGCTGATTTTAATTCTATGACATCTCCTGGATTTGTAAGAATTCCAGTTTTTCCATCTATAATCACTTCGGGAATGCCACCAATCCGACTTCCAACCACAGGTAATGCACAGGCACTAGCTTCTGCTGCAGCAACTCCAAAAGTCTCAGATTGGGTTAATGACGGAATGACATAAATATCCATTTGATTTAAAAATTCCACAAGATTTTCATGGGGTTGAGGGGGTATGATTTCCACAATAGAATTTAATCCGTATTCAGTAATTTTACTTCTTAGAAGAGGTTCCTGTGACCCTTTTCCAATTAACATAAGACGAACATCACCCATCCCATCATCCACCAATAATTTAAATGCTTCGACCAATTCAAGAATACCATACCATGGTTCAAAGGCTTTTGTGCTTCCAATAATAATCTCTTCTTTGTTATTCTCAGATACAATGGGATAAAATTTATCTTTTTCAATTCCAAAGGGTATTTGGATAAGTTTTGTTCTGTCTTTGACATATTTTTTTGTTTCCTCAAGTAAAAAACGAGAGGTAGCAAATATTTTTTTTGCCTTTTTCAATGCATATATCACAAAGGGACGTATAAGAATATGACGAGCACTATGTGTGATTTCTCGCCCCCAAACGGAAATATAAAAATTGGGGTGATTCATTCTTGCTCCCAGAAAGCCATAACTCGTAGCCCAAAAAGCGTGAAGAATATCAGGGTTGATATCATGGATAATTTTTTTTGCTTGCCGAGTCCCAAATAAATAATGAAATCGAGACCATAAAGGGGATGTGGGTGATATTCCTTGTATTTTTGGAGTTAACAGATGGAATGTATGAATATCCGGGATATTGGCATCTACATATGAAACAACACAAACATCAAACCCTTTTTTTTTCAAGGCAGTAGCCCAGCGGACAGTATGAATACTACTACTATCTGCAAGGATACAAATTTTTATCGGTCGTTGACTAATCATAATATTTTTAGTTTACGTCAGAACTTTCTAAAACTTCCAAAATCTGTTTACATCGATCTATCCATTGGTGATTTGTAATTTGTGATATATTATTATTCATTACTGTCCATCTCTCTGAATTTTTCCATAAGGATTCAAAATCTGTCCACATTTCATCTGAACTTATTATACCGACTTTATAGCACAATAAAAAGCGTTCAACTTCTGGAAGAGATGTTGATACAACTGGTAATCCCATAGATAAATAGTCCATCATTTTCAAAGGAAAAGCCAATGAATTATAAGGATTGGGTTCCAACAACATTACAGAAAAGCGAAAACGATAGGAACCCTTATACAAAGCAGAAAGATCCCCATGTAGAACTACAATGTTCTTTTTCTCGAGCAATTTTGCCGGATCATGACGGATTAGCATGACTATTTTTGCTTCAGAATCAACAGACTCTAAAGCATCTGATAATTTCAAAAGATTTTCCAACCCATAGCGTTTGGATATTCCTCCAACATACAAAATATTTTTACTGTTCACATCAAACAACGAAGGCATATTATCAGTCATGGCTGGTGGTAACACATTTAATTGGGGAGCATAACCATCAAGACCATAATGTTTTTTTAGAAAATTCCCAAATGTTTTAGATGGAACAAACCATACAGGAATATTTTTTATCATAAATTGCATTGAATAATGCCATCCCCAATATAAAATATGCTGGTATTTTTTTAACGCATGAATGAACTCAGGAAAGAGTGGATGGGCATCTCGAATAAAAATTCCTATCTTTTTTTTTCTGCGTTTGAAATAGCGAATAAGTAAGAAATCAAGAGGATACAGGGTTGTAGATGAATTTTCAATATATATTGTTTCATAGTAAATTCTTTTAAAAAGTATCACCGTTACAATACGACAAAAGCGTTTTAACGGTTTCCCAGAAATGCAAAGTATTTCCTTAGATTTCTCAAAAGCGTCTTTTAGCGCCAATGCTCTCCGGATTGGGGCAGAAGTAGGAGGACCAGAAATATCAAAAAAAACCAAATAGAGCAAATCAATTTTTCGTTTCATGACTTTTTACCTGAATTGTATTTGCTGCAAAAATAAGTCCCATAACTAGCCAAAGATCGCTATTCATGGTTATATCTCCTGACACCATAGCATTTAGGAAAAAGTGAAGAAAGAGTACAATCAAACACAAAAACATATCATAATGGTTTTTATAAAGATTAATCAACGCCTTAACAACACTGATTAACAAAGCAATGAAGAGAACAAAAGCAATAATACCATTTTCTGTTAAAATTTCAAGAAAAAGATTATGAGGATATGCATAGGTTACATTAAGCCAAGGAAAAAGAGCTATTCCGACTGGTCTGAAACCTCCAGTTCCAATGCCTAATAAAAAATTTTGAGGAATGAGCTCGAAACATTTTGCCCATGCCCAAAGTCTGTGTAAAGTACTAATATCAGTTTGTAAATCTGCAGGATTTAGAAGAATACGACTAGAAAAAACAGACAATCTTCTAACAAAAAATATTATAAATATAGCAAATACAATAAGTAATCCTGAAAAAATGGTTATAAATTCACTCCAGGTTCTTTTTTTATGGAAGAGAATGATAATAAAAAGAGCCATAATCGCTGTCAGCATAGGGCCTCGTGTCCCTACCACAAGAATTCCCCAAAACATCCCTGGTGTAGATAATAACAAATACAGTACACCTTTTGTTTTTATTTTAAAACCAAAAGCTAAGGCAAAACTAAGGATTATACCTGTACTAAAAATTCGTCCCATCCAGACTTCATTGATACTTGGAATAATAGAAACTCTTGCCGAAAGATCAACAGAAAAATAAAGAGAATAAATAATTTGTGTCCATCCAAGAAAACTTACAGCTAATGCAGTAAAAAAAATTAAATCTATAATTTTTTCTCTATCAAAACGAATAATTAAGGGAATCGTAAATAACAAACCATTAAATAAAATAAAACGAATCGTTTTAATTGCCCCATACGCTTTATCTGCAGAGTAAATAACTCCAAACATAATCATAAGGATTAACAAACTATTTAAAATCCAGGGGTGTATTTTAAGTTGAGAGAGGTCAATATCCTCACTAAGAGAAAAACGTATAAGAGAAATACATAATAGAACAAGCATAGAAAGTAAGATTCCGCTTTGTGCTCCAACAAGATCAAAAAAAGCATGAAGGATGAAGTATCCCGAAAAATTCAGAACAATTCCAAGTATCGGATTAAGCCATGTTATAATAAAAAGAGGAACTGTGAGTGCAAAAGCCCGAATACCCGCATCACTAAACGCTGCAAGAATTGCAACAAAAAGCATACTCCCAAGGATACAAAGACCCATTGAGAAATTGAATCTGACTGGTTTAATTCTATTTGTTTGCAAAGATTTCACGTAGAACATTTTCCTTATGACAGATAAATAAATAAACAAGAACTCCTCCTCCTATAGCCAGAAAGAGTTGCAAATAAGGATTAACAATCCACAATCGAATAGAAACAATTAAACACGTCATAACAGCAGACGCAAGAATAATTTTCCAATAAAGATGCACAGGGAAGGTATAAGGGAGCCATTTTCTTCCGTAAAAAAAGAGCATAAGTGTTAAAAATAGTACCGATAAGCATGAAGAAAGAGCAGCACCCGTTAATCCAAACACTTTTAATAGGGGAAGAATAAGAAGAATATTTAATCCTGCTGATGCCATAAACATACCCATAATGATATGTGTTTTTTTCTCAAGTTCAAAAGGCTTACTTAAATATTGATTTAGCCCTACCAAAAGAACAGTAAGAGTAAAAAGGATTAAAAGTCCACGGTTTGGAATAAACGCTTCTGTTGCAATCAAATTTATTATTAAATCACCAATAGATATAATACCAAAGGCAGCAGGTATTGCAATAAAACCAAAAATTTTTAGTCCACGAGTCATATAACGTTCGCCCTCTTTTCGGGAAGTTTCCCACAAGCGGACTAATGCTGGATAAAAAGCAAGCATCATTCCCAGATAAAGAATACCAATACTTTGATCAACAAGATTAAATGAAGCAGAATAAATTCCTACAGCATCTCGACCAAGTTCAATTTCAATAAAAAAACGATTCATCAGATTTAAAACCCAATGAGAAACCATCAAGGGAATATAGGGAAGACCAAATCGATAAATTTCTTTAACTGTTGCCTTTGAAAGTACCGTGAGCCGAATCCGAAAAAAAATAAAAATTAAAGCCATGATAATTAAAACAATACCAACAATAAAGTAAGAGACAAAAATCCATTTTACATCTGGATTAAATGTAAAGAAAAAAGTTAAGGTGAGTCCAAATCTAAAAATTGAATATGAACTTTGAAAAATAGTATATAACCATGCTTTATTAAAAACACGAAAAAAATTCATTAAAGGTCGAAAAACGCTTAAGGCAACCAACGCAGGAATAGCATAATAACTTAACCTAAACAATTCTAGGTCATAATGTTTCACAATGAAAAAAATAATCAGCCAGGATAGCAGCAATTCAATAAGAACTGATAAAACAATTAAAACCAGTATTGTACTAGCTTGTTTATAAAAATTTTTATTTTTTGTATCACTTAAAAAGCGAATAATAACACTATCAAACCATCCTGTACCAATAATGCTAAGAATACTCATAGCACTTATAATTAATGTAAAAGTCCCATATCCATAAGTCCCTAGAAAACGGGTATAGATTGGGATAGTTAAAAAACCCACAATGGCTGGAATTAAACGCCCTAACGTATAAACAGACGTATGGCTTAATAATTGAGAAATAGCCTTATTCAAGACTTTATCCGTTTATTTAAATTTAAAAATGTTTCTAAAAGAATGTTTTAACTGAGTATATTCTTCTGAAAAAGTGGTATTTTGCTGTGAATATTTTCTAATAGATTCTATTATATTGATAATTAGCATCGTAAGTAAAAAAATTGCAATAACGGCAATAATCACAGTTTTTGTCCTTTGGGGAAAAGTTCTTTTTTCGGGATAGGATGGCTCATCAATAATTTGAATTGTTGGAGTATCTTTGGCTTCCTGAATTCGTGCTTGCTCTAGTTGTGTCCCAATGAATTTTAAAAATTCAGCTCTCATTTCCACTTCATATAAAAGACGTTGAAAGGTAATTGCAACCTCAGGAACATCATATAAATTTGGGAGAAGCATATCCGAAATACTATTTACATTACGCTTTTCAAGTTTATCGAGTTGTTCTTGTAAAGCATAAATATTAATGCGAACCTCTTCAATGGCATTATTATCAGGAGATAGTTGTTCCAAAACATATAATTCTGTCTCTTTTATTAATATTTCTCTTTTTAAATCAAGAATTAGTGAGACAGCTGATTCAACTTGATTTTCATAAGAAAAAACACCGTATTTATTTTGAAAAGTAATTAAACTATCTTGTAAGACATTAATATAATTTGTTTCTTCATCAAACTTTTTTTCTAAAAATTCCCGTTGAAAACGTGCATCTTGTGTTTTTAAAAAAACATTTTTATCATCAACAAAAGCAATAACTTCCTTTAACATATCTTGGGTTCGTGTTTGTACGCTTTCACTTTCTTCTTTTGAACTAAGCCATGGTGTCTTTTGTTTAATTTCAATGTAAAAGGCCCCATTATCCGTTAAACTAACAGAGTAATCTTTTCTTAAAGCTTGTCGGATTTCTTGACGAAGTTCCAGATCATAAACATCAAAAAGATTAAACGTATCAATCAAATGATTTAATAAAGCATTGCTTTGTAAAATCGACGCCATCAATCCTATATCACTGTCCGCTGAACCAATGAGTCCTGATGCAATAAAACTTCCAATATTACTGTTTATCCCCTGTACTTGCTGACCACGGGTCGGATAAATTTGAGCATAAGAGGTAAACGTTTTAGGAACAATTAACATAATAATACTTGTTATAATAGCGGTTGCAAATACAACATATATCAGTGTTTTTTTCCACCGAAAACAAGTATTTAAAAAAGTAATAATTGAAAAAAGAAAAGTGTTTGTTTTTTTTTCCATATTATATCCTTATGGAGACCTAAGTTATTTGGTTGCTGCAATCCACGTTAAAATAAGCGATGCGGTTGTGGTAATTAAATTTAAAACATTCATATCGCCCATCATAACATGGGAAAAAGAGCGTTTTGCTTCAATGACATCTCCAGGATTTACTAATGCATGTATGTCAGTTGAAATGGTTCCATTATCATGATATACCTGAATGCTTTTCATAGAACTCTCTTTAGATAAACCACCTGCTAAAGACAAATATTCACCAACAGTAAAATTTGGATAATAGGGATAAGCACCCGGTAATTGAACAAAACCAATTACATTCACAGGTTTATTTCGATGAAGTGCAATACGATCACCTGCTTTTAATATAAACCGATTATATTCAGATGGCTGCAATGTGTATATTTCACCTTCTCTGAGAACGGTAATATGTCCAATATATACATCTCTTGAGAAATGTATGGATGAATTTAAAAAATATTCCAATGTTGATTCAGGCTCAATAGCAACAAGTGATATTTCTTCTCGCTCACCCGTCACTTCTACGATATCATTGCTTACCGTTCCATAAGGTATATGAATCCTATCTCCCATAATAAGTTCGGGATCTAACTGCTTGTCTCCTGTAACCCAATATTGTAAAACATTTACAGTATCAACACTTCCTGTTTGATGTTGGATCAATACTTCATATAAACGAGCAATAGGCTTTAAGTCTAACCCAGATAAAACTTCTGATAAACAGGCATTTCCAGAAACTTCAACAACTTGTGGCTCCATAACAGCTCCTGTGACAGGAATTTTTAATCGTTTTGTCTGAAAAAAACTCACTTCAATGCCTGCTGTGGGATATTTTAGATGGATTAAGTCTTGAATTTTCTGCACAGATTCTTTGAGCGTCAAATCTTTTACTTCTACAACTCCCACGCCAGGAATATGAAGTTCACCTGCGGGTCCTACAGGGATCTGGTAATAAACCTGCTCCAAGGAGACAATAGAAACTTCAAAAATATCCCCAGGCCCAATTAAATAATCAAGACTTATAGGTTTCTGCCACGCGTCCTGAGAAAGTGTCGATTTTTGTGATGTTACAAATTCTTTTATGCTTTTGTTTTCACCTGTTTGGCCAATAATTTCCTGCTTCCCCAGCGGTTGTAGTCTTTGTTGAGCCATCAGGCACCCTGTAAGGATAGTCATCAATGACAAAATAATCAGGGTTATTTTTTTCAAATCTTTAGCCCTCCTTTATACCCAAGTCTCAGGACCTTTGAGTCGATATTTTTAAGCCCTTTTGTGGCATTACGGGCATCAACAATCAAGTTTGCATGATCCACTACATCCTGATAATCCACAGATGAATGATCGGTGGTAATCACCACACAATCCATTTCTTCTAAGAGATCCTTTGTTAGAGGTGCTGATTCTATAGACCCCGCACCATCTAACTTTAAAACAGGACAATAAGGATCATGATAGATAACTTCCGCCCCCTTTTTTACAAGCATGTTGTATATATCAATAGCCGGCGATTCTCGAAGATCATCAATGTCTTTTTTATAGGCCATTCCTAAAACAAGAATTTTGGAACCGTTGATGGCTTTTTTGTGGTAATTTAGCCCTTCAACAACCGATTCGATGACATATTCCGGCATACTTGTATTTATTTCTGACGCCAAATCAATAAACCGCGTTTTGTAATTGAGGGTCCGCATTTTCCAGCTTAAATAATGAGGATCAATGGGAATACAATGGCCCCCCAGCCCTGGCCCTGGGAAAAATTTCATGAACCCAAAAGGCTTTGTCCCAGCCGCTTCAATAACTTCCCATACATCTACCCCTAACCGATCACACATAATGGCCAGTTCATTGACCATCCCAATGTTGATCATCCGAAAGGTATTCTCTAAAAGCTTAGCCATCTCCGCCGTTTCTGCTGTTGAAACAAGGACCATGATATCAAAGATCTGATCATAAACCGCGAAAGCATGTTTTGTACATTCCGGTGTAATACCGCCTAAAACTTTTGGGGTGTTTTTTGTATGATAAATAGGATTCCCAGGATCAACCCGTTCCGGTGAAAAAGCTAAAAAGAAATCTTTTCCTACCTCAAGCCCCGTCTTGCTTAAATATGGTAACATGTATTCCCGCGTGGTACCTGGATACGTGGTGGATTCTAAAATAACAACAAGATCCTTATGTAAAAATTTGGTGACCTCTTCCATGGAAGCGGTAATAAAAGACATATCAGGATCCCGAAGCTTATTTAAAGGCGTAGGCACACAAATGCTAACTAAATCCAACTTATTGATTGCTGAAAAATCTGTTGTTGCTGTAAGATATCCCTCTCCCACGATCTTCTTAAGATCTGCATCTGAGACATCTCTAATATAATTTTCACTTTGATTAATTTTGTTTACTTTTTCTGGATCTATTTCAATCCCTGTAACTTTAAATCCTGATTTTGCCGCCTCAACAGCAAGTGGAAGTCCCACATATCCTAATCCAATTACCCCAAATGCAACATTCTTCGTCTGAAGTCTTTCGTAAAACGTCATGGTTCATCCTCAATTCTTTTGTTCAGTGGCATTTATTGATACCAGCATCGAGTTAAAATTAAACGTGTCTTCAAGAATACTACCTGTTTTGATACTGCTTTTTATAATAGTTAAGATACTCACCCGTTCGAACTCGTTTCCACCAATTTTTAAAATTTACATACCAATTCACAGTTTCTTCAAGGCCTTTTTCAAAGGTATAGGAAGGTGACCAGCCCAGTTCTTTTTTTATTTTTGACGCATCAATCGCATATCGTCGATCATGGCCAGGACGATCTTTCACATAAACAATCAGCGATTCAGGTTTACCAAGAATCCGCAGAATTTCACGGACAATATCAATATTTTGCCACTCATTGTTACCACCAATATTATAGACTTCACCTGGGGTGCCCTTTTCATACACATACAACAGCGCTTCACAATGATCTTTTACATGGAGCCAATCCCGAATGTTTCTCCCATCTCCATAAACAGGGAGGGGTTTATCTTCAAGGGCATTTGTAATCATAAGGGGAATGAGTTTTTCAGGAAATTGATAAGGGCCATAATTATTTGAACAACGAGTGATAAGGGTAGGGAAACGATGAGTTTTCCAAGCTGCCCGGACAAGTAAATCCGCACTTGTTTTGCTGGCAGAATAGGGAGAATTAGGCCGTAAGGGTGAAGATTCCGTAAAATATCCTTCCTCTCCCAAAGAACCATACACTTCATCGGTAGAAACCTGTAAAAAACGTTTCACTCCCGTTGAACGGCCAGCATCCAAGAGGATTTGGGTTCCCAAAATGTTCGTGATGACAAAGGGTGCGGCACTCATGATGGACCGGTCTACATGAGATTCAGCAGCAAAATTAATGACACCGTCAAATGTTTCTTTTTCAAATAACTCTTTTACAAATACTTCATCACTAATATCCCCATGTATAAAATGATAGCGGGGATTCCCCTCAAGATCTTGAAGATTTTCCAAGTTCCCAGCATACGTGAGTTTATCCAAATTATAAACGTCGTACTTTTCTTGTTCAGTAAGGAGCATTCGGATAAAATTGCTCCCAATAAACCCGGCACCTCCTGTTACCAAAAGTTTAGATCTCATCATAATGAATTTCTCTTAATCGTGGGAGTTGTTTATCTTTTTCTGATAAAATTGGATTGCAGATACCCCAATCGATAGCAAGATCTGGATCATTCCAGTAAATTCCTCGTTCGTATTGGGGCGCATAATAGGATGAAGCTTTATATAAAACCATGGCATTCTCTGATAAAACCAAAAAACCGTGAGCAAATCCTTCTGGTATGTAAAGAGATTCCCCTCTTTCCGCTGTAAGTTCAAAGAGGATGCCTTTTTTAAACGTAGCTGAGGCTGACCGTAAATCCACAACGCAATCCAAAATAGAACCCGACAAAACACGTACTAATTTTGCTTGCTCATAGGGTTTTGCCTGATAATGGAGTCCTCGAAGAGTATTTTTAACCGAGAAGGATTGATTATCCTGGACAAAAGTGGTATGAATACCAGCTTTAGAAAAATCCCGCTGATTCCAAGATTCAAAAAAATAACCTCGTCCATCTTCAAATATTTTTGGTTTGCATATCATAACATCTGGAATCTCAGTGGCTTTAAAAATAAATGACATATGCTCGACTCCTATCGTATAAAGGTCCGCCCAATTGACCCATAGGTAAATCCCCTTTCTCGCATCTCTTTTGGATCATAAACATTTCGAGTATCAAGAAAAATAGGTGTTTTAAGTAATTTTTTTATTTCTCCCAAATCTAATCCTCGAAATTCATTCCACTCTGTCATTAAAATGACAGCATCAGCCCCTTTGCAAGCATCGTAAGCATTTTTTTTGTAATCAAGGTCTGGGAACTCCCGCTTAAAATCATTGATTGCTACGGGATCATAACACTGTACGCGCGCTCCCTCTTTCATCAAGGAACTGATCACCACTTTTGAAGGCGAAAAACGCGTGTCATTTGTATTCGGCTTAAAAGAGAGCCCCAAAATAGCAATGACTTTTCCTTTTAAATCAGGCAAGAGTTCTTTCAGCCGATCCACAACCATCGCCTTTTGATGTTCGTTTGCTTCCACAACCGATTCAACAACACGGCTACGAATACCCGCTTCCTTAAAAATTTCTACCAATGCCATGGTATCTTTTGGGAAACAACTTCCTCCATAGCCAGGACCCGGATGAAGAAATTTGGGACTAATCCGTCCATCTTGTCCCATAGCTTCCGCCACCACATGGACATCTGCGCCAACCTTATCACACAAATTGGCAATTTCATTAATGAAAGTAATTTTCGTCGCCAAAAAAGCATTGGAAGCATATTTTATGAGTTCTGCTGTTTCAATATTTGTTTCTATGTACGGGGTTTTTCGTAAATATAAAACCTTGTAAACATCCTTCATAATCTCCGTCGCTTTAGGGTTGGTGCTTCCAATAACAACCCGATCGGGATGAAGAAAATCACGAACGGCAGATCCTTCCCGCAAGAATTCCGGATTAGATACCACGTCAAAAGATGCATTATGTCCTGCTAATTCACGAATTAACTCATAGACTTTTCTGCCGGTTCCTACAGGAACAGTAGATTTGTTCACGAAAACCTTATAATCCTTTAAATTCTTTGCAAAAACTGTTGCAACAGCCCACACGGATTGTAGGTCTGCCTCTCCCCCTTCACCAGGAGGCGTTCCAACTGCTGAAATAATAACCTCTGATTCTTGAATGGCTTTATCTATATTTGTTGAAAAACGGAGCCTTTCTGCTTGGACATTTCGATCAATCACTTCTTTTAATCCAGGCTCGTAAATAGGAATCTCGCCTATTTTCAGCCGTTCAATTTTATCCTTATCAATATCCACACATACAACGTGATTTCCGAAATCAGCCAGTCCCGTCCCTGAAACGAGTCCTACATATCCTGTTCCAACAACACAAATACGCTTCACATCACCCTCCGTTTATTCATTTAAAACGCTGAAAAATAATTAGAAATGTCTTGAAATCAAAGTATCCATCTATTCATACCCCCCTGATTTTCGAATAATCCATTCCGCTGTGAGCATCGCCAATAGAAGAATTATCCAAAGCCAATTCCTTCTAAAGTTTATAGACATCATAGAGTGTTTGTATTTTTCGTTGAATGTCAAAAATTGTTCCCCTTCCTCCCAACGATTTATAGAAAACGCTTGTCCACCTTGTTTGATAGCCCAGTTTCTGAGAGAATTTAAATCACAGCCAATATAATACAATTCAGGATTCATTTCACTGATGGTAAATTTTAAAGAATCTGTCCCAACAGATTCCCCCTGAATATAAAGATTAAGAATTGCTATATATTTTCCTGCATCCAATCCTGGTATTGTAAGGGGTGTTACGGACTGCAAAAGGGAGGTTAGAGAAGAATTCCATACAAGGGAACCTGTGCTATCAAGGATTGACACACGTCCTGATAAGGTTGCCGGAGCTTCGGATGTACCTTTTACCAAGGATAATTCTGTCGATAACCCCGCATACAGGGCATTATCAGGCAATTCCAACCAAGCCCATTGTTGATGCGAGGTAACTAAAAAGTGTGCACATTGCTTTATCAATAAACGCCATGCACCTTCACGCTCTGTTCCATATCCCGCCCATGCCCATCGCCAAAAGCCACTCCCATTAAAAATTAGTTGCCGCTTTTCCTGATTATATGAAATTGCAACATGTTTTTGCGTTTCATCAGTCACCACAGGAATGCCTTCTAGATTTTGACACCCCTGAATAGGCGGAAATCGAGACCATATTTCCCGATTTAAAATGGGATTAGCGTTTAAATAAGTAAAAGCAAGCGGCGTGCTAACATGGAATCTTGATATAACGATTGTTTCCTCCATTGAACAATGGCGTACCTGTATGGAAGGGACAGATACATATTTTTCTGGAAGGTGATCAGGCCCCACTAATAGAAGATCCGGCATTTCATCGGGATGATTTTCTTCCCATTGTTTTGGGGTATAAAATGAGAATCGTTCCTCAGTCGTCAAATGCTTCCGAATAAAAGCGACATCAGGATCAGGATCGCTCAGAATGAGCACAGCTATAGTGCGAGGATGAACAGAAAGACGGGTATATCCTTTTACGGGATGAGTGCTTTCGCTATTCTCATGAAAAGATAGGGAAAGAAAATGATATCCCACTTCTTGTGGCGAAAATGAAAACGACACGTCAACCGCTGAAGCATTTTCTATCATAACAGGCGAACTTATAGCCCACGTACGTTGGTCAGACATAAGTGAAAAATATCCTTCTGCTGGAATTTCCCCTTCATAATATACCTGGGCACTTATGGAAAGCGTATCGCCTACCACTGCCTGGCGAGGAACATCCCACTGTGTTACAGTAAATCTACCATTGAGTAAGGTATCTCCAACACCAACAACAAGCCAGGTAACCTCCCGAGGGAAGGTAATTTGCTCCGTTTTTAATCCTTTAAGATTTTGACCATCCGTTAGGAAAATAAGTTGATCAGGAATCGATTGATGCTTTTTTAAGGTTTGTGATAGGAGAGATTCAAAATCCGTAATTGGATGCGTAAAGTCCCTCAAGGTTGGATTTCTCCGTAATTTTTGAGGAATTTCTCCACCTCCATATTTCACAAGATGCGTTTCACTTTCAAGACGTTTTATTAAAGGATGATTGTGAAATGCTTGCAACAAGTCTTCCGTCCACGCAGACTCCATGCTGGCTGATAGGTCATATATAAGCA
Organism: Fidelibacterota bacterium; assembly: GCA_028716785.1. GTDB lineage: Bacteria > Fidelibacterota > Fidelibacteria > Fidelibacterales > Fidelibacteraceae > Fidelibacter. Next base: position 25,145 of record JAQUPD010000011.1, on the reverse strand, counting down.
GTGTTTCCGGTTTATCCGAAAACCATCGGCTTAATGTTAGGCGGATATCAAACATCATAGCGAGTAAAATGCAGAAAGCCACTGTTCTTAGGAGGATAATTCCTGTGCGAATTCCTCGGGGCAAAGGTGATGTAAAAAGGGTATAAAAAAGCCACAGAACAAAAAGAACAGTTAGAAGGATTGCTCCCCCTATAATACAGCCGTTAAGAGATAAAGAAAAGTTATCCAGTATAGGAATGATCATAAATTCTAAGATTGGGAACAGCAGGAACGTCTAATCCTGATGTCCATCCTTTTTCATAATAGAGAACACCTGCAGCAGCTATCATCGCTGCGTTATCGGTACAATATTTTAAAGAAGGATAATAGAGATGAATATCCAGCGTCTTTTCAAGATTTTTCAAACGTTTACGCAACAAGCGATTGGCTGCAACACCTCCCGCTAAAATCACCTGTTTATGGCCAGTTTGTAAAACAGCCCTTCGGACCTTTTCTTCCAGGACATCTACAACAGCTGCCTGAAATCCTGCTGCAATATCAGCAATTTCTTGATCTGTAAAAGATTCTTTCGTTTTTGTATAATTTAAAACTGCTGTTTTCAAACCACTGAAACTAAAATTCAAGGATTCTTTTTCTAAATAAGGACGGGGAAATCTTATGGCATTCGGATCCCCTTTTTCAGATAATTTGTCAATGAGGGGTCCCCCTGGATATCCTATGTTGAGTAATCGTGCTACTTTATCAAAGGATTCACCCGCAGCATCATCAAGGGTTTCTCCTAAAATCGTAAAATCTCGAATTCCTTTCACATCAATCAACAAGGTATGTCCCCCTGAAACCAAAAGACACAGCATGGGCGGTTGTAAATTTGGAAAGTCCAAAAAAGGTGCATATAAATGGGCTTCTATATGATTAATCGCTATAAGGGGCTTCTTTAAGGCTACAACCATCCCTTTGGCAAAATTGAGTCCTACAAGCAAGGCGCCCATAAGCCCAGGCCCATAAGTTACCGCTATTGCATCTACATTATGGGGAGAAATATTCCCAGCCTCAGCAAACGTTTTATCAACAACACGAGAAATAGCTGTTTCATGTTCCCGACTTGCTAATTCAGGAACCACACCCCCATAGTGTTGATGAATTAATTGCGAATAAACAACATGAGACAAAACATCAAAGCCACACAAAAGTGCAGCACTTGTTTCATCACAAGAAGACTCAATTCCAAGAATCAACGGATGCTTATTTTCTAACAATAGCCACCTCAACTCGGGAGGGTTTTAAATTTTTCCAACTTATAACCTTCTTAGGGACTTTTACTTCTGGTTGATAATAAATCTTTGCAGGAATCCATTGTTCGGAATAGTTAAAAATTACTTGAATACTATCACTGCTTAAGGATTGAATATAATTATTGCTGCCAATGATAGTTAAACTAACATGAGAAGGTATAATGTTCACGGTAATATTATCAGGGGCATTTATCACTTGGACAGGTATTTGAGTAAATGTGCGCTCACCAATACTTTCAACCTTAAACGTCACTTGAACTATATTTTGACTTAATGAAATTAACTCAGGATAAGGATTAATTAGTTTTACATTAACAACCATTTCCTTGTCAATATTTCCCAAATTTAGAAGTTCAGTATTTACACCCGTTATCGATTGAAGCAGAGATTTTGGCCCCGATAACGTGACATAATCAGGAGAAACAATTGGATCCCCTGCAAAAAGATATCCCTGAGCAGGCTTTGCTGAATAATTTAGCTGGATAGGTAGAGTGCGTGATATTTTGTCATCAATATAAATGGTAAAGGTATCAGGATAAATAACTTCTATAAATTCCATCTCATCCTGAGAATAATCTACCCGATTAGGATATTTTTTGTAATATTCATTGAGCGATATATGATACTCTTCTTGGATATTCGCCACATCTAAAATTAAAGCAGGTTCTTTAAATAATTTTGATGCTAAAAAGGCTCGTCCCTTGCCCTTAAAACGTACAATCGCTGTTTTAGGAATCTCTTTTTTTAAAATTTTATCTTCCCGAGGTTCATAGACAATAATCGGGATTTCCATATTCACCGTATACTCTTTATTGTTCACAATGATAAACCAAACAAGTACTGCCAGTAAAAAAGAGATAAGCCAAGTTCCTAATTTTTTTTGGTCAGCTATTTGCATCATATAAGGAATTTACAGGACTTCCAAATTTTTTCCAACGATAACTCAATGATTAAAAGGGTGGTATTGAACCACCCTTTTGCTGAATTTCTATTATGTTTATATTTTATTTTTTGTCCTGAGTTTCTGCAGTATCGGCATCATCTTGCGCTTTGATATCTTTTTCTTCTTCTGAAGACTCCCTTTTAGTCGATGCTGTCTTTTTTGCTTTTGCATCTTCATTCTTTTTTACTGTTTTTTTTGAGGATTCTTTGTCCTTAACATCAACCTTTTTTTGGGGGGCATTTTTCTGGGCTTCTTCAGCTTGCTTTTGAGCGGTTTCATCACGTTGAAGCTTATTTAAGATATCTTCAGGAATTTCAATTTTCTGAGTAGCATTTTCTTGATTAGAAATAACCTTGACAATTTCCTTTTCTTCTTCATTCATAACGAGATCTTCCCGGGAAAGAATGATTTTCTTTTCCTCCTGATCGACTTTTTCGATACGCAATTCCACTTCATCATTAACTTTGATTTTTTTTGTATAATTCTTTCGATCCTTTTTACTCAAATCACCCATGGGGATAAGACCTTCAATATCATCCCCCAGGTCCACAATTACACCTTTTTCCAGAATTTTCAGCACTTTTCCCTTGACCATTGTCCCAGATTTGTATTTTTCTCTAATTACATTCCAGGGATTTTCTTCAAGTTGTTTAATTCCTAAGGAAATTTTGTGGCTTTCTTTATTCACATCCAGAATAATTACCTCCACTTCTTGTCCCTTTTGGAGGATTTCTTTTGGATGATGAATTTTTCGTGTCCATGAAAGATCAGAAACATGGACAAGGCCATCGATTCCTTCTTCTAATTCCACAAAAGCGCCATACTGGGTAAGATTTCGGATAATCCCTTTTACTCGATTTCCCGACTTGAACCGTTCTTCAATGGTTTCCCATGGATCAGGCTGTAATTGTTTAACACCAAGAGAAATTTTCTTCTCTTCCGTGTCAATTGATAAGACTTTTGCTTCAATTTCATCATTTAAATTATAGAGTTCTGAAGGATGTTTGATATGTTGTGTCCAGCTGAGTTCACTGATATGAATCAAGCCTTCAACGCCTTTTTCCAGTTCGACAAAAATGCCATAATTGGTAATCGAAACAGCCCGACCTTTTACCACAGAACCTATGGGATACCGTTGTTCAATTTCTTCCCAGGGATGAGGTGTCATTTGTTTCAAGCCAAGAGAAACGCGCTGTTTTTCTGTATCGTAATCAATCACCTTAACAGTGATAATATCATCTACTTTTACCATTTCAGAGGGATGATTAATGCGTCCCCAAGACATATCTGTAATGTGAAGCAGCCCATCAACACCGCCTAAATCAACAAAGACACCAAAATCGGTAATGTTCTTCACACGACCCTTGATTTCTTGTCCTACTTGGATCTGACTTAAAAGTTCTTCGCGTTTTACCTTCAGGGATTCTTCCTCGATTTCCTTGTGACTTACGACAATATTCTTTCGGGCTTCATTCAACTTTACGATCTTAAAATCCATCATTTTCCCAATAAAGGAATCGAAATCTGTAATAGGGTGGACATCAATTTGAGAGCCTGGAAGAAAAGCTTCCACACCATCCAAATCCACTACCATACCTCCCTTAATGCGTTTAATAATCTTACCCTGGACAATTTCATTATCAGCATATTTTTGCCTTAAAACTTCCCAGGATTTAAGAAAATCAGCTTTCTTTTTTGATAAGACCAATTGGCCATGCTGATCTTCAATTTTATCCACATAGACTTCAATTTCATCGCCAATTTCAGGAATTTTATCGCCAAATTCTTCCAATGGGATAATTCCTTCTGACTTAAAACCGATATCCACTACAACATCTTTATCCCCTACCCGAATAACGTGTCCTATCACTCGTTTATCATCACTAAATTTTTTCAGCGTTCGGTTATAAAGTGTTTCCAATTCTTCATCAATTTCTTCTTTTTCTTCATCACCCATTTTTTCCAATTCATCACGGGTGACTTTTTTAATCATCTTGTAGGGATCCGTAATTGATTTTTTTTCTGCCTCAGCAATCACGGTACTCTGAGGGTTAGAGGTTCCCATTTGTTCAACGGTTTGTTCTTCCGTCATGAAAGACTCCTTTAACGTGTTGTTAGGGGTTAATTCGACCTTATCAATTATCCTCTGAACCTGCTGGTCGATTGTCAGATTTGAGGTATCTATTTCTATTGCATCGTTTGCTTTTTTTAAAGGGGATTCTTTCCGGGAGGAATCAAGGCGATCCCGCATCTCTATTTGGCGCAATACTTCCTCAAAGGAAATATTTTCACCTTTATCACATTGTTCTTTGAGACGACGTTCTGCCCGTACCTTTTTATCTGCAACTAGAAAAAATTTATAATCAGCATCAGGAAACACAACTGTTCCAATATCGCGACCATCTATCACACAATCTTGTTTCTTGCCAATTTCACGCTGAAGTGAAACCATTTTTTTACGAACAGCTTTGATAGCACTTACAGGACTAACAGCTTCTGTAACATCAGAAAGGCGAATTCGTTCTGTTACATCTCGACCATTAAGATAAACATGATCTCCTTTAATATCCACCCTTAAAGAGGGTAAAATTTTCTCAACAGCAACAAAATCAGTAGGATCAATTCCTGCCTCTAAAACACCAAGAGCAATCGCTCGATACATTGCTCCTGTATCTAAGTAAGCAATACCTAAACGCCGAGCCACTTCCCGCGCTGTTGTTGTTTTCCCTGATCCCGCTGGTCCATCAATAGCAATAATCATACCTTTTCCACTCAAAATGCTAAATTAAAACTTACCTTCCCTTAATCAAAGTATTTTCAAAAACCTATATCAAAAAAAGAGCGACTCACAAGTCGCTCATGAAAAATAGCCTCTTAGATAAAATTACTTATTTCAGACTAAACAAGGTGCAATTGCCCTTTACTTCAGTGGATAGCTTATCCTCTCGAAGTAACCAACCTATTGCCATTAGAACAAAGTCTTTCTTTTCACCTGTCTCTTTGACAAGCGTTGAGACAGATTTTGGACCTTCTTCATGTAAAAGTTGCCATACTTTACCCGCAATATTTCCAACTTGAACTTCCATACACACTCCTTTTTAAATTATGTTAATCTAAAATCTTTTTAATAAGAAAACAAGTCCGCTAAAATAGTTCTTTTAGCCTCTTTTGACTAATATTCTGTTTTTTTCCTGAATGCCTCTTTGTAAACTTTCAAACATGAAACAACAACATAAAAAAAGAATAATTCAATTTTTGGTAGGAATTCTAATTTCAGGTATAGCCCTCTATTATACTCTTAAAGGACTGAATTGGAAAACAGTCCGCGAAGGATTTAGCACCATTTCACTCCCTTGGTACTTCGTAGCAACAGGTGTCATAATTCTTACTTTATGGGTTCGGGCATATCGTTGGACATTTTTTTTAAAAAATCATGGCCGTTTATCTATCTATACACTTCATAAAGGCGTTGCCATTGGTTATTTTGGTAATAATGTCTTTCCTTTCCGCCTGGGAGAGTTACTTCGCGCTTATGCTACATCGCGTCTCACAGGATTAAGTGTCCCCCATCTTTTTTCTACCATTCTACTGGAAAGAGTCGTTGATGTCTTTAGCTTTTTCTTTTTTCTCCTTGCTATTTCACTTATAACACCGCTTCCTGAATGGGCAGGAAATTCAAGATTTTTCCTCGCATTAATTCTTGTCTTGATTCTTTTGACCTTTATCTTTTATCATAAATATCGCCAACGAATCACAGACTATATGAATTCCAAAACCAGCCGTTTTTGGATTATTGTAGGTCAATTACATGAGGGATTGTGCGTAATCTTTGATATGAAATACCGATTTTATGTCTTTTTTTTAAGTCTTGTTTTATGGACACTCTATGGATCCATTTTTTGGTTTGGCTTTAAAATGTTTGATATGGATTTAGGACTTTTACCCGCAGCTATTTTACTTGCAACAACATCTTTTGCTATTAGTGTTCCTTCAATTCCTGGCTATGTTGGGACTTACCATATCGCCGTTGTTCAAACGTTAATGCTTTATAAAATCGATAAGTCCTTTGCTTTTACCTATGCCGTGGTCGTCCATTTGGTTGGCTTTATCGCCCTTACGCTTTTGGGACTTATTTTTTACCTGCAAATGCATTTATCTGTTACGTTGGTCACAAAAAATTCTGAAACATTAAAAACTCTTTCCAATACATGATAAGATAAGTAATTTTATAAGATAAATTCGTAATAATACGAAAGGGAAACATGGACCAGAATAATACATACCTTCCTTATACTGATGAAGAAGAAATCAACCTTAAAGAGGTCTTTCAAACACTTCTAAAAGGAAAATGGATTATATTAAGTTGTTTTATTGCTGTTACCGTGATTGCCATTTGGTACACCTTTTCTCAAACGCCTATTTATGAAGCATCAAATAAAATTTTAGTCGGTGCTGCCGGCAAAAGATCTGTAGATATTTTTGAGGCTATCACTCCTATTGGAAATACACAAATGGAAATTAACAATGAAGTAGAAATTCTTAAATCACGACGACTTGCAGAAAACACCATTGCAAATCTTATGGAAAATTACCCTATGGATTCCTTATATATCCTTGGAAAAGGGAAACATGAAAAAGGTGAATCTTTTTTTGAATGGATCAAAAGCACCCTTTTTGCTGGAAAAGAAGAAGATAAGTGGATAGCCACGAGAGAAGACACGCTTCGTGCTTTAGCTTATAAATTACAAGAAATTATTACCATAACCCCTGAACGAAATACCCAGACCATCCAAATCACAGTAAAATCGCAAGATCCCCAGGAAGCAGCTCTCATAGGAAATACCTTGGTCTATGAATACTACAAACAAGATTTGGAACGTTCACGAGGCGCTATGTCTGAAGTAAAATCATTTATCGAAGAACAACTCGCCCAAGTTGAACTCCGTTTAAAAACCAGTGAGGATTCTCTTCGTACTTTTCAACAACGTGAGGGAATTGTAAATATCGACGAATCATCCAAATTTCTTTTAGAGCAACTTGCAAGTTTTGAATCAGAATATTTTAAAGCAGTTGCTGAGCTCGAAATTAATAAAAAACAATTGGAATACCTTACCCGGGAAATGAGTGCCAAAGAACAGGAACTTTTAAATGAATTTATTCAAACTTCCAATCCTCTTATTTTAGAGTTACAAACCAAAATTGCCAAATTAGAGGCTTCTGTTGTGGAAGCTATCGCCAAAGGAATTGATGAAAACGCCCCGCAGATTCAAACAATCAAGTTACAAATGGAAAAAATGAAAGAACGGCTGAATAAAGAAACTCAGTTTTTAATTAACAGGGGGTATATCCCAGGGCCCAATGATCCTTTAAGTATAAATCAAAATATGCTTGAAGACATTATTAGGCTTCAAATTGAGCAAATTTTACTCCAGAGCAAAGCTATCGAATTTAAAAAATTAGTAGATCATTATAGTTCAGAGTTGGATCAACTTCCGCAGGTCATCATTACATATACTCAGTTAGAACGGGAAAGACTTGTAAATGAAAATATTTATATTTTAATGAAAAATAAATATGAAGAATCCCGAATTACTGAGGCAAGCCAAATTAGCAATGTTTATGTCATTGATCAAGCTGTTGCTCCCCTTGAGCCCATTTCCCCAAGAAAAAGTTTAAATATTTTATTAGGTGCTTTAATTGGGCTTGGATTAGGAATTGCCATTGTATACCTGAAAGAATATCTTGATACAACGATAAAATCAAAAGAAGATTTAGACAAAGAAGGAATTACAACCCTTGCTGTAATCCCTGAGATAAATGGAATGAACAAGAAAAAGAAACAGGAAAAAAATAGTAAGAAATCAGAAGAATCGAAATTGGAATCTCGGCTCATCACACATTTTGATCCCAAATCACCCATTGCAGAAGCCTATCGTTCCATGCGGACTAACATAGAACTTTCAAGTGCAGATAAACCTATAAAGTCTGTGGTCGTCACATCAGCAGGACCGGGGGAAGGAAAAACGACAACAGTTGCCAATTTAGCCATTGCTTTTGCCCAATTGGAGCAAAAAACCCTTTTAGTTGATGCAGATATGCGTCGACCTACGCTTCACAAAGTATTTAATGTCAAAAGAGTTCCGGGATTGGCAGACATCATTGCTGGCTCTAATACCGTTGAAGAATGTATTCATGAAACTAAAATTGAAAATCTCTATATCCTCCCTTCAGGAAATTTGCCTCCTAATCCCTCTGAAATGTTGGGATCGAAAAAAATGCGTGATATTTTTCAACAATTAACTGAGCAATATGACAAAGTCTTTTTTGATTCACCACCTCTTATCGCTGTTACAGATGCCTCATTGATAGGAAAATTATGTGATGGTATGGTAGTGGTTGTAAAAAGCGGTGAAACGCATAAAGAAGCACTTGCGCAAGTACAAACAATTGTTCAACAGATTAAGCTGCCTATGTTGGGAGCCGTTGTTAATGCAATTACTCCTAAGCATATGAAAGCAGGAAGCTATTATTACTACTATCGATATATGAATTATCAGTATAAATAAGTAGTAAAATCCTATAAAAAGCTCCTGAAACGGGGCTTTTTGCTTTTATCAATTCAAAACTAACAAGTATAAACCGAGATGAAGCGATGAGGTATATGATTTGTAAAAATATGGAAATTCTTCCTGAAAATATTCAGAGAACTGATTTGCTGCGTTTTATTGAGAAACATGACATTCAGCGAATTACCTTTCATTATGTAGGATTGGATGGACAATTAAAAGACCTAGTAATTCCTCTTCATTCAAAAGCATATACAGAACATATATTAGCTTCAGGAGAGCGTGTTGATGGATCAAGTCTTTTCAAGGGAATAGTTCCTACTGTAGGATCTGACCTTTATGTTGTGCCATATTATCCTTCTGCTTTTATAAATCCATTTGACCCTGAAAGTTTGGATTTTATGTGTCGCTATGTGGATAGCACCTATGCAAGGGCTTTATATTGTCCAGATAATATATTGCATTGGCAAGAGGAAAGGCTCAAAAAGGAAAAGAAGTATGAATTATGGGCTTTTGGAGAGTTGGAATTCTATCTGTTAGGGGATCCTCAAAAGATAGTATATGACGCTCCTCCTCAATCAGGATACCAAGCGTCAACACCTTTTAGTCCCTATCAACATGTTTTACAAGAAATGGTACAAATAGCCAGTGATATTACAGGGTTAGTAAAGTATGGTCATTCTGAAGTAGGCTTTATTCCTGTAGTTGTCAGTAACAATCCTAAAATTCAGGGAAAGGTTGCCGCCCAGTATGAAATAGAGCTCTTACCAGCCCCAGCAACTCGTGCTGCTGATGCCTTGATTTTGGCAAAATGGGTAGTTCGAAATGTTGCATCCAAACACGGACTTTTGGTAACCTTTGCCCCAAAAATTGCTGATGGAAATGCTGGAACAGGCATGCATTTTCATCTTGAAATCCATCGTAATGGGATCAATGAAATCCAGGTTGGAGATTCATTATCTTCTTTAGCTCTTCAGTGTATTGGTGGATTATGTGATTATGCACCCACATTATCAGCTTTTGGAAACACCATACCCTCAAGTTATTTCCGATTAGTTCCACATCAAGAAGCGCCGACGCAGATATACTGGGGTGATTTAAATCGTTCAGCGTTAATTCGGTTACCCCTAGGATGGACAAAAGGGGAAGATTTAGCCACCATCATTAATCCAAGCATCAATGAGTCATACTCTACAAAAGAAGTACGACAAACGATAGAGTTCCGGAGTCCTGATGGGTCAGCATTCATTCATCTTTTACTTGCAGGGATTATTCAGGCGTTTTACACCACTTTTACCGATCCTGAAAGATACTTAAAAATTGCAGAAACCACTTATGTTTCTC
>JAQUPD010000011.1:0-12500 GCA_028716785.1 Fidelibacterota bacterium | reverse complement strand
GGCGGTGAAGCCCCCTAGTCCATTCAGTGCTCTACCTCCGCAACACTCCATTAAGGCTAACCCTAAAGCTATTTCGGGGAGAACCAGCTATCGCTGAGTTTGATTGGTCTTTCGCCCCTATCCACAGTTCATCCAAAGATTTTTCAACATCAACTAGTTCGGCCCTCCACCCCGTTTTACCGAGGCTTCAGCCTGACCATGGATAGATCACCCAGCTTCGGGTCTATAGCATGCAACTTAGCGCCCAGTTAAGACTCGCTTTCGCTACGGCTCCGAAGATTATTCTTAACCTCGCTGCACACCATAACTCGCAGGCTCATTATGCAAAAGGCACGCCGTCATCCCGCCGAGGCGGGACTTCGACCGCTTGTAGGCATACGGTTTCAGGTTCTATTTCACTCGCTTTTACGCGTACTTTTCACCTTTCCCTCACGGTACTATGCACTATCGGTGACATGGGAGTATTTAGCCTTATCCCGTGGTCGGGACAGATTCACATGGAATTCCACGTGCTCCATGCTACTCGGGAGAAGAGCAGCAAGAACATCGAATTTAAAATACAGGGCTATCACCTTCTATGGTTATTCTTTCCAGAATATTCTTCTATTCGATGTTTTTTTGACTTGCCGGTGCAGCTACCACTACACCATGCTCTTTCCCACAACCCCTGTTATACAACTCTAGTAGGATTGACATATAACAGGTTTTGGCTCTTTCCAGGTCGCTCGTCGCTACTGTGGAAATCACGGTTGTTTTCTTTTCCTGAGGATACTAAGATATTTCAATTCTCCTCGTTTGCTCTACCTTCCCTATGAATTCAGGAAGGAGTGATCCAGCATAACCCGGATCGGGTTGCCCCATTCGGAAATCTGCGGGTCAAGGGTTGTTTGCACCTCACCGCAGCTTATCGCAGCTTACCACGTCCTTCATCGCCTCCATGTCCCAAGGCATCCACCGTATGCCCTTAGTAACTTTGTCAAAGGTGCTGTTAATTTTTCCAGTCTAATATTAGACTGCAGCATCAGTTGTTCACCCAATTTTTCAAAGATCAAACGTTGTTGGCTTAACCGCATTGGTAAGTCCCTGTGGAGAATAGCGGAATCGAACCGCTGACCCCCTGCTTGCAAGGCAGGTGCTCTCCCAGCTGAGCTAATTCCCCTCTCCGTGGGCCTAGCTAGATTCGAACTAGCGACCTCACGCTTATCAGGCGTGCGCTCTAACCAACTGAGCTATAAGCCCCATTCTCACACACGTGGAAGGGAATTATAAAAAAAGGGGTGCATGTTTAAAAGAAAATATGTCTAACCTTCGTCACGGTTTCCCGTAACTTCTCCCTAGAAAGGAGGTGATCCAGCCGCACTTTCCAGTACGGCTACCTTGTTACGACTTCGCCCCAGTCATCGATCTCACCTTCGGCGCCTCCCTCCCTGTCGAAACGGGGTTAGGCCAGCGACTTCGGGTGCTACCGACTTCCATGGCGTGACGGGCGGTGTGTACAAGGCCCGGGAACGTATTCACCGTAGCATGCTGATCTACGATTACTAGCGATTCCGACTTCATGTAGTCGAGTTGCAGACTACAATCTGAACTGAGACCGGTTTTTTGAGATTGGCTTACCTTCGCAGGGTCGCAACTCTTTGTACCGGCCATTGTAACACGTGTGTAGCCCTAGACGTAAGGGACATACTGACTTGACGTCATCCCCACCTTCCTCCCCGTTAACCGAGGCAGTATCCTTAGAGTCCCCAGCATTACCTGATGGCAACTAAGGAAAGGGGTTGCGCTCGTTGCGGGACTTAACCCAACATCTCACGACACGAGCTGACGACAGCCATGCATCACCTGTCTTAGTGTCTCCGAAGAGAAAACCTGCTTTCACAGGCCGTCACTAAGATGTCAAGCCCAGGTAAGGTTCTTCGCGTTGCATCGAATTAAACCACATGTTCCACCGCTTGTGCGGGCCCCCGTCAATTCCTTTGAGTTTCAGCCTTGCGACCGTAGTCCCCAGGCGGTATACTTAACGCGTTAGCTACGCCACTGAGAGGGTTAGATCTCCCAATAACAAGTATACAACGTTTAAGGCGTGGACTACCAGGGTATCTAATCCTGTTTGCTACCCACGCTTTCGCGCCTTAGCGTCAGTTACGAGCCAGAAAGCCGCCTTCGCCACCGGTGTTCCTCCTGATATCTACGCATTTCACCGCTACACCAGGAATTCCGCTTTCCTCTCTCGCACTCAAGATCACCAGTTTCAAACCCACTTTAACAGTTAAGCTGTTAACTTTCAAATTTGACTTAATCATCCACCTACGCGCCCTTTACGCCCAGTGATTCCGGATAACGCTCGCTCCCCCCGTATTACCGCGGCTGCTGGCACGGAGTTAGCCGGAGCTTTCTTGAAGGGTACAGTCAAAGACAGAGCAGTTACTCACTGTCCAGTTCTTCCCCAACGACAGGTCTTTACACTCCTAAGAGCTTCATCGACCACGCGGCGTTGCTGCGTCAGGGTTTCCCCCATTGCGCAAAATTCCCCACTGCTGCCTCCCGTAGGAGTCTGGGCCGTATCTCAGTCCCAATGTGGCTGATCATCCTCTTAGACCAGCTACTGATCGTTGCCTTGGTAAGCCATTACCCTACCAACTAGCTAATCAGACGCAGACCTATCCAAAGGCGAGAGCAAAACCCTCTTTCACAAACACTCTTGTGACTGTTTGCTGAATCTGGTATTAGTCCCGATTTCTCGAGGTTATCCCAGTCCTCTGGGTAAGTTATCTACGCGTTACTCACCCGTTCGCCAGTTTACTCTCCCGATAAATCGGGATTTCTCCTTGACTTGCATGTGTTAAGCACGCCGCCAGCGTTTATCCTGAGCCAGGATCAAACTCTCCGTTATATGTATTTAATTTACTTTTTTCCTGCCTCAACAAATCATCTGTCGAGCTAAAACTCATATTCTCTTTACTTACATACACCCCATTTTTCAAAGAACTTATTACCTATCCCATTTTTTAGGGATAACTATTTAGCTTTAAAGTTTATTGGGAATTATTATCAATGTCAAGCGCATTTTGCCTCTTTTCCCATTCGTAGGTACTTTTTATCCTTGCCTACCCTAACTCTTTCCCAAAATGATTCCTATATCAAATAAGCTTAAAAAAATACTCCATTTATTAGAGAAAGTCAAAATATTTTTTTAAATTTTCCCACCGTTCCCAATATAACTTTTTTAAAATCTCTTCTTAATGTAAATACAACCCCTCCATTTCTAATCAATTCTTTCCCTTTCACGATGAATGCCCCAAGATGCTCTTAATATTCTTTCTCTTTTATCCACTGTTTGTCATATTTACCTGTCTTTCATTATATATCACCCCCTCTCTCATCCCCTCCCTTTCTCAATACACCACTCTATATTAAGGAATCCAATCCCTAAAATTATTCCTTCAAACTTTAAAAAATTTGAGGTACTCGTTATTTTTTCTTTAAAATCATCGATAATAATTTCTTATATTTTAAATCTAAATCATGGAGGTAATATATGGCTCGGTTGACAGTCAATGATGTTAATTTCAAAAATAAAAAGGTCTTGATCCGCGTTGATTTTAACGTACCTGTCAATGAAGCAGGTGAAATTACTAACGATTACCGAATTGTCTCATCCTTACCAACCATTAAAAAAATTTTAAATGATGGTGGCGCAGTGATTTGTATGAGTCACTTGGGTAGGCCTAAAGGGACCTATGACCCTGCTTTTTCTTTAAAACCCGTACAAAAACGACTCTCTGAACTTTTAAATAGAGAGGTAAAATTTGCAAGTGATTGTATAGGGGAAGAAGCGGAGAAATTAGCTTCCAAATTAAAGCCCGGAGAGGTTCTCCTCCTTGAAAATTTGCGTTTTCATGTAGAAGAGACAAAAAATGATCCTGAATTTTCAAAAAAACTGGCAAGTTATGCCGATATGTATGTCAATGACGCTTTTGGAACATCCCATCGGGCTCATGCTTCTACCGTAGGTGTCACAGAATATTTTCCACAAGTCATTGCTGGACTTCTTCTCGAAAAAGAGTTGGTTTTCCTGAAAGATAAAGTAGAAAATCCTATCCGTCCCTTTACAGCTATTTTAGGTGGCGCTAAAATCAGTGGTAAAATTGATACGATTCAGCATCTCCTAAAAAAAGTCGATACGCTGTTAGTTGGAGGAGGAATGATTTTTACCTTCTATAAAGCAATGGGATATGAAATTGGAAAATCACTCGTGGAAGAAGATAAAATAGATTTGGCTAAAGAGATCCTTGAATCAGTAAAATCATTAAAGGTAAAATTTCTCCTCCCTGAAGATGTCGTTGTTGCAGATGCTTTTAAAAATGATGCCCCAGCCATAAGTGTCCCTGCAGACAAAATTCCTGCCGATAAAATAGGTCTTGATATTGGACCTAAAACAATCAAAATATTTTCGACGTTGATAAAAGGAAGTCAAACAATCTTGTGGAATGGCCCTATGGGTGTTTTTGAAATGCCAAATTTTGCAAAAGGAACAGAAGCCATTGCCAAAGCGATGTCAGAAGCAACGAATAAAGGGGCTATTACGATTGTTGGAGGTGGAGATTCGGTGGCAGCTGTCAATAACCTTGGTTTTGGTAATAAAATGAGTCACGTCTCTACGGGAGGGGGCGCCGCTCTTGAACTTATCTCAGGCATAGAATTACCAGCAGTAGCAAGAATTTCTGAAAAAGAATAAGGATTTTTATGCGACGTTATCTTATAGCAGGAAATTGGAAGATGAATTATACGCCATCTGAGGCCAGGCAATATAGTCGGATTCTAAAGGCTATGGGGCTTCAGGATTTTTCTTCGGAAATACTGCTGTGTCCCTCCTATGTTTCAATTCAGGCTCTTGTTGATTCTCTTCGAGGGACTCCTGTTAAACTTGGAGGTCAAAACCTTCATCAAGAATCCAAAGGGGCCTTCACTGGTGAAATATCAGGAGAGATGCTAAAAGATTCAGGGTGCGAATATGTCCTTGTAGGACACTCTGAACGACGCCAGTATTTTCATGAAACGGATGAGCTCGTGTACAAAAAAATTCTCCGTGCTCATGAATCAGGGCTTGTTCCCATTATGTGTATTGGTGAAACTCTGGAAGAGAGAGAAAAAGGTGAAATGCATGATGTAATTACACGTCAATTGCAGCGTGTAAAAAACCTGGACCAGGAAATTGTATCTCATCTTGTAATTGCGTATGAACCCATTTGGGCAATTGGAACAGGGAAAACCGCCAGTGCAGAGCAAGCTCAGGAAGTGCACCAATTCATTCGTAATATTCTGGACAAACACGTTGGGGCTGCCATCAGTAGCACCCTCCGAATTCTGTATGGAGGAAGTGTAAAAACAACAAATGCTAAAGCCTTACTATCAGAAAAAGATATTGATGGACTTCTTATCGGCGGTGCTAGTCTAAAAGCTGAAGATTTTTATACAATCATTCAGATTGCTGATCAACTTTTATGAATAAAGGGTAAAAATTATGCTGACGTTTGTGATTATACTCCTTGTGATTGTCAGTTTACTTTTAATAACAGCCATTCTTATGCAATCTTCAAAAGGTGGAGGATTGGGCGGATCTACAACAGGAGGTATGGGAGGCTTGAACAGCGTACTTGGAGGCCGACATGCTGCGAGTTTTCTTGCCAAAGCAACCCAATATTTGGCCATCGCCTTTTTCGTCCTCATTATTATTATAAATTTTATGGTTCGTGGTTCAAATGTCCAACAAAGTGTTGTTCAAGAACAAGCTAAAAAAGGCGTAGTAACTTCTTCTTCCTCTTTGCCAAGACCTGCAGGGATTGATGTTGAAGAGTCAACAGTGCCTTTTGAAAATGAATAAACATTCTTCTTTCAAACATTTTTTGTAGAATTGCTGAAAGAAAGAGTTTAGATTCAAAAGTTTCTTGAAGGTTTTAGCCCAGGTGGTGAAACAGGCAGACACACTATCTTGAGGGGGTAGCGCCCTACTGGGCATGCGGGTTCAAATCCCGCCCTGGGCACAGAATGTATCTTACATTAAGTGTAAAAACTGTAAAAAACAGGACTAGAACAATGAAATACAAAATTCTAAAAACATCAGTTTTAGTGATGATATTTGGAGTAATTTCGTTTGGCCAGGATGTATCTGCATTACAAAGTCAAATTGATAATGCAGCAAATATGCTGAAAAATAATGATATTTTAACCGCAGAAATGCTTGTTCAACAAATCCTAATACAGGATTCAACGTTTGCACCTGCCTATTTCCTCCTCCATGAAGTCGAATTGCGCCGCGGGGATCTTACAAAAGCACAAGAGGCTGTGCGAAAAGCCATAGACTTTGATCCGACCAATGAAGAGTACCGCAAACGCTTTGATGAAATCCGTGACCTTGTAAATATGATCCGTGATGGACAACGAGAATATGATAGTGGAAATCCTGAAAATGCAAAACGCGTATACCTGCAAGTCGTTGAAAAATTCCCAACATTTTCCGATACCTACTATCGACTTGGAACAATTGCTCTCTTGGAGGATGACCATGAAAATGCATCAAAATATTATGACAAAGCAATTGAATTAAGTGGTGGTGATGAAAAATATATCCATACAAAACGAGTCATGGTTCAAAAATATTACCAGGATGGCCTTAATGCTTACAAAATTAATGATTTAGCAACTGCGGAAAAAAAATTAAACATTGCAGTTTCCATTGATCCAACATTCTCAAGTGCTTTCCAACTTTTAGGAGCTGTAAAAAGAAAAAGCGGCGACTTGGATGCAGCAATCCAATATCTGGAACAAGGAATAGAAGCTAATCCCAATGACGAAATACTTCGATATAACCTGGCATTATATCTTCAATCAAGAAGCAATAAAGATAAAGCCATCGAACAATTAAACAAATGTATTGAAATTAATCCAAAATATGACAAAGCCTATACCATGCGAGGAAAAATTCATTTAGATAATAAGAGCCTAAAAGAAGCGGAAGAGGATTATGTAAAAGCTATTGCTCTCGATAAAACTTCTGCAGCCGCTTGGGAAGGATATGGTGCTGTTATGATGGAACTCAATCGCTATGAAGAAGCAATTGAAGCTTTTGAAAACGCTGCAAAATATTCTCCACAAAATGCACAAATATATTATCGACTTGCAGAAGCTTATAACAATATAGAAAAATATGATTTGGCTATTGAAGCAGCAAGGAATGCTACACGGCTTAATGCCAACTTTGGAGCAGCTTGGTATGAAATGGGAATGGCCTATGCGTTGTCAGGCAATGAAGAAGCTGCTATTAATGCCTTTAACCGTGCCCGCGCTGATCAACGGTGGAGAAAAATAGCTGAATATGAAATTGAACAAATTCGTAAAGGAAAACCCGTTAGCCGTCAAGAATAATTTCTCTCAAAATTTTTTAAAGGGGAGTAAATCTCCCCTTTTTTTATTACATTAAATTTTATATTTTCATACATGAAGATTAAAGCACTAATTTTGGATTTGGACAATACGCTGATGGATTTTGGTCATCTTAAAGAAAATTCCATTCGCGGAGCAATTATGGGAATGATTGAAGCAGGAATGACTATCAATGAAGAGGATGCCTTTAAAGAAATAATGGGAATTTATGAGAAAAAAGGATGGGAATATCAAAAAGTCCTCGATGAATTTATTATAAACCATGAAGGATCCCTAAATTATCAATATTTAGCTGCTGGTATTACTCATTATCGAAAAGCAAGAGAAGCACAACTGCAGCCGTATCCTACTGTCTTCTCAACCCTCATAACATTAATCAAACAAGGAGTAAAGCTCGCCGTAGTCTCTGATGCACCTGCGCGGGAAGCATGGCTGCGATTGTATCAGCTTAATCTCCATCGCCTTTTTGATGTTGTTGTAACATTTGATGATACAGGGGAGACAAAACCTTCTCCAAATCCTTTCAAGCTTGCTTTGCAGAAATTACAACTCTCACCAAAGGATGTTATTATGGTGGGAGATTGGCCAGAAAGAGATATGGTAGGTGCCAAAAAATTAGGCATTATATCAGTCTTTGCTAAATATGGTGATCTTTTTAATACAATACACTCAGGTGCTGATTATGAAATAAACCGGTTTGATGAAATTTTAACCATAATCAAAAGAATTGAAGATAATAATGATTGAAACAGGTATTGATATTGTTGAAATCCCTCGGATTGAAACCTTAATTACACGTCATGGTGATGCTTTTTTAACAAAAATTTTCCACCCCGATGAAATCTCCTATTGTGAATCACGAGGACAAAAATATGAGCATTATGCTGCTCGATTTGCAGCAAAAGAAGCCTGCCGTAAAGCACTTTTATCTCATTTGACATTTACTCCTTCATGGACAGATACTTATATTGTGTCTGATAAAACAGGTAAACCATTCCTCAAAGTCAGTAAAAAAATCCAGGATGACCTTTCTATACATCATCTCTCGGTCAGTTTGAGCCATACAAAAAATTTAGCAATTGCTTTTGTGCTGATAGATATTGGAGAAACAAGATGATTCTTTATCGCGTTACCTCGGCTGAAGAAGCTAGACTTATCGATCGCTATTCGATGGATAAAGAAGGAAAAGACAGCAATAAGCTTATGGAAAAAGCGGGAAAATCTGTTGCTGACGCTGCTTTTGAAAGCTGCCAAATCCATCACATAAATCGAAGTCAACTTTTTTGTGGCAAAGGAAATAATGGGGGTGATGGCGCGGTTGCCGCCAGGGAACTTTTTTTGCGAGGAATTTCCGTAGACGTATTTATGATGTCATTGCCTGAAGAATATAAAGGAAGTGCTGCCTGGCATGTTCAAAAAATGATTCAAGCGGGCGTGAAACCTATTATCATTAAAGATGCTGCCCACTTACAACAATATCTATCTCCTAACACTGTATGGATCGATGCTCTATTGGGAACAGGGTTGAGAAATACCATGCAGGGACTCCTGAAGGATATTCTTGACACCCTTTGTTCTCATCACACCAAGCAACCTGTTATTGCTGTAGATATCCCTTCAGGATTAGATGGTACAAATGGGCACCCTCTTGGCCCTGTGCTAAAAGCAAATAAAACCGTGACTATGGGATTTTATAAAGCCGGACTCTTTCTTAATGAGGGTAAATATCTCTGTGGCGAAGTTCTTTTAACCGATTTGGGCTATTCTTCAGAAACACTCAATCAAGCATCTCAAACCTATCTCTGTACTGATGATGTTGTGCATCATTTAATGATGCCTGTACGAGGGATTGATCATAAATATTCTCGAGGACAAGCTGTGTGTATCGGGGGAAATCGTGCAATGCCTGGCGCAATTGCCCTTGCTTCCCTCAGTGCACTGAGAAGTGGCGCTGGGATTGTTCGTACCCTTATTCCTCAAGGTGTCGCTCCTGTTTTACATATCCTTGCACCAGAAATTCTTTGCCATTCAGGAAATAAGGATTGGCTATCACCAGAAGATTTTTCCCTATGGACTTCTTTAAAAGAGCGTACACGTGCTGTTTTGATAGGTCCCGGCATGGGACGCCATAAAGACTCAGCAACCTTCCTTCGCAATCTTATTCAGGACCTTTCTATCCCAGCTGTTGTCGACGCCGATGCCCTTATTCTTTTAACATTAGAGGAAATCCAAAAAATTACCACCCCGCTCATTCTAACACCCCATGAAAGAGAATTCCTTACCTTAACAAATCTCTCATCACAAGAGCTTTATTCAGACCCCGTTAAAATCCTTCGGAAAGCTACACAAGCCGTTGGACACGTTGTTCATTTAAAAGGTTCAACCAGTATGACCGGATTCCCCGATGGCAGGGTTTTTATTCATCCAACAGGCCATCCAGGTATGGCAACGGCAGGATCAGGAGATGTTTTGGGAGGTATTATAACCTCTTTCCTGGCTCAGAAATTTTCTCCAGAAGCAGCAGTACTTTGTGGCGCTCATTTTCATGGCTTAGCTGGACAAAAAGCAGGTGAAGAAAAAGGAGCCCGAGGAATTATTGCTTCCGATTTAATCCATGCATTACCTGAGGTTATAAAGATATATGAAATTATTGAATAAAAAGTATACACTTTTAACACTTCTTTACCTCGCTTTGATTTTTATTCAATCATCCATTCCCTCTAACAAAATTCCCCAAATAAAAATTCTTTCATCTGATAAAATTATTCATGCTGGGATTTATTTTATTGCCACACTTTTAATTTATCTTGCTATCCGTGAACATCAAGTTTTAAAATCCAACAAGATTGCCTGGATGACTTTTATTATAACAGCAGTTTATGGAATCACAGATGAAATTCATCAATATTTCGTTCAAGGGAGGGATTCCAATATTTTTGATTTTTTTGCGGATGTCGTAGGTATTCTTTTAGGACTTCTTGTCGTCCATATTTTCCGCAGAAAATGGCAGATAAAAATTAAAGAACGTCAAAAGAAACAACAAAATTTACCTGCGTGATATAAATTATGCTTAAATATTTACATGTAGAAAATTTTGCTATTGTCCGAGAGGCTGAATTAACACTTGGGCCGGGGCTAACGATTATTACGGGAGAAACGGGGACAGGAAAATCAATTCTTATTGATGCACTTGGCTTAGTCTTGGGAGATAGAGCAATCGTGTCAATGATCCGAAAGGGTTCAGATAAAGCTGTTATTGAAGCGATTTTTGACGCTCCCCCTTTTACCCATGAACTTGAAAACCTTTTAGCCGAAGAAGACCTTCCTATAGATAATTCTGAATGGACACTCCGACGTGAACTTTATCAAAATGGAAAATCTAGAACGTTTTTTAATGATCACTTTGTCTCTTTACAAATTTTGAAAAAATTATCTGATTTTTTGGTGGAAATGCATGGGCAACATGAACATCAAAAAATTTTGAACAGTAATATACATAGTGAATATCTTGATGCCTATGCCCACGACACCGAGTTTATCTACGCCTATCTTCATGCTTTACAGGAATTAAAAGATGCTATTCAGGCAGAAGAAATCCTGAAAAAAAATAGAGACCAATTTTTAAAAGAGCAGGAATTAAAATCCTTCCATTACGAGGAATTAAAAAAAATCAATCCACGCACTGGCGAGTTGGATGATTTGGAAGCTGAATTAAAAATATTGGAAAATTCCCAGGAACTTGTCGATCTTTCTCACCGAATTGCCAATACCCTTTATGAAAGTGATGAATCAGTAGTTGCAAAACTAAGTTCTCTTAAACATGATATGGCACACTTACTACGGATAGATCCTGAGCCTGCTGACTATTTAAACGAGTTGGAATCCGCCATCATTTCTCTGGAAGAAATGGGACGCAGCATGGCTGAATATCGGGATCATATTCCCCATGATCCCAAGCGGTTGGAAGCCGTTACAGACAGAGTAAACCTTTTGAATTTTATGACTCAGAAATACCATAAATCTTACGAAGAATTGTGTGAGTATTATGAAAGTTTAAAAAAAACAATTTCACAGAGTGAAGATTTTTCAGAAGCGCTAAAAAAAGCCTCAGCGCGCATAGAAAAAGCACGTATTGCGCTAATAGAAACTGGTGAACAACTGCATGAAAAACGAAAAGAAGCAGCACATATATTTTCTAAAAACGTTGAAGACCGTCTGCATCGCCTTGGAATGGAACATGCTCAGTTTAACGTCCATTTTTCCTATCAGGAAGGGGCATCTCCTCTTTCTGTTTCTTGGGAGGGGAAACAAATTATTCCCCAAAGTCATGGATTCGATATTCTTGAATTTCAATTGATTACCAATCCAGGAGAAGGGTTTCTTCCCCTTCGTACTATTGCTTCGGGGGGAGAAGCATCCCGGATTATGCTAGCCATTAAGTCTGTCCTTTCAGAAGCAGATTCCATTCCTACGCTTATTTTCGATGAGGCAGATATAGGAATTTCAGGACGGATTGCCCGCATTGTTGGAGAACATATCGAAGAGCTCTCCATGTATCATCAGGTTATCTGTATTACTCATCTTCCACAAATTGCCTCCCTTGGAGAGCAACATTTAGTTGTAGAAAAAGAAATAATTCAAGGGCGGACAGAAACGCGAATTCGTTATCTCCATAAGGAAGAACGCGTTCAAGAAATTGCAAAACTCTTAGGGGCTGGCAAAATCACGGATGCAGCCTTGGAAAATGCTCGCGATTTTTTACAAAAAACCCAAAAATCCCAAAGAGAATCATGAATATTTATGTCTGTGGTGCCATTAGCGGTGGCAGAAAAATGCTGCCCATTTATCGTGCGATGATTGATTTCTTAAAACATTATGGGACAGTCCTTACGGATCATATTGCAGATCCAACATTAACGGAAACAGGAGAAAAAAATCTTTCCGATAAGGATATTTTTAAGCGGGATTTCACCTGGCTTCAAAAAGCAGATTGTATTGTTGCTGAAGTTACAACCCCTTCACTTGGAGTTGGCTATGAAATTGCTGTCGGTGTCCAG
>JAQUPD010000010.1 GCA_028716785.1 Fidelibacterota bacterium | reverse complement strand
AAAAAATCTTTCCGATAAGGATATTTTTAAGCGGGATTTCACCTGGCTTCAAAAAGCAGATTGTATTGTTGCTGAAGTTACAACCCCTTCACTTGGAGTTGGCTATGAAATTGCTGTCGGTGTCCAGCGCCATATTCCTGTGTATGCTTTTTTTCAGATAAATCAACATCAAAAACTCAGTGCTTTGATACAGGGAAATCCCTCTATTCATGTGCTCCTTTATACCCATTGTGATGATCTTCTTGCAAAACTGGAACTCGTGATGACATCCTGGAACAACACCAAAAAAAGACCGTAAATCACCTATGATGAAAAAAGGTTCTTTTTTTACACTAGCGATAGTCCTCTTGCTCTTTTTTCACCCGGCATGGAGTGAACCTCTACGTATTGGAAGATTAAAATACGGAGGAGGAGGTGATTGGTACGCAAATCCCGGATCATTAGAAAATTTAGCATCCTTTATCAATCATAACACCTCCCTCACTGTCGATGAAAAACCTCTGGTCGTTGATATTGATTCGCCCGATCTATTTAATGTCCATTTTTTACACATGACAGGTCATGGAAACGTGTTTTTTACAAATGAACAGGTCCGTCGGCTCCGATTTTACCTAACCCATGGTGGATTTTTGCATGCTGATGATAATTATGGCTTGGATCAATCATTTCGTCGGGAAATAAAAAAGATATTTCCCGATCACGAACTTGTGGAACTTCCTTTTACTCATCCCATTTACCATCAGGTTTTTTCTTTCCCAAACGGATTGCCCAAAGTCCATGAACACGATGGGAAACCACCTCAGGGATTTGGTATTTTTTATGAAGGACGCCTCGTTGTATTCTATACCTATGAATGTGATTTGGGAAATGGATGGGAAGATGCTGAAGTTTATGGTGATCCCGAAGAAATTCGGACGGCTGCCCTCCAAATGGGGACAAATATTTTTTATTATCATATCAATCCTGCTTATCCTTAATGCACTATCCTTTTGAACAAATCCTGACAATCCTTCGAAAAAAAGAAGCTAAAAAACGCTTTAAAACCCGTTTTTTTCGGCTTCTTCACATTAATTGCATCTATTTAGTGATTATTACCATCATCGAAAGTATATGGTATATGCCATCAGCAGTTCGTTGGATTTTATTAATCCCCCTAACAGGGAATGTCCTACTTCTTTTCTGGCTGAAGGATTATTTTCATGAAAAAAATATTCGTAAAAATCCCTTAGAAAACATCCGCCTCATGGAAGCTCTGGGGAATCGATTCCCTGAGGTAAAAGACCGCTTTATAAACGCCTGGCAGCTCAGTAAAAATTCCGATCCCTTATCACGCCTTGCTGTCCAGCGTTTAGCAGAGTTATTACCACCCCATTATTTATTCAAAGAACTTGAAAAAAAGGAAAGCCCAACTCTTCATCGTTCTCTCATGATAAAAACTGCTCTGTGTGTAGGAATTTTTATTCTTACCTCTCTTTTTTTATGGGATGGGTTTGTGCGTCTTTTGACACCGAGTCACGAGTATCCCATTCCCTTTCCGTGGACATGGGAAGTGCATCCAGGCAATGTAACCCAACAAGAAAATGATTCCCTGGAAATTCAGATTATTCACTCGCTACCCCCTCACTTTCCAAAACGTGTGACCATAAAAGAGTCTCATAAAACAAAAATTTATGTCCCTGAAACTATCAATGACACAACGTTGCGAGTTTTTCTTCCCGATCTTCAAACGTCATTTACCTATTTCTTTTCGGTCCACCGACCTCACATCTTTATGCCCTGGAAAGAGAAATCCTCACCTGTGTATGAAGTGCAAATTTTAAAGCGACCTATTTTAGAATTTTTGGAATTTTATGTAATTCCTCCTGCCTACACAAGGTTAGAAGAAGAGATTTATACAGGCGGGACAGACAAGCTTCTTATTCTGGAAGGATCCCAAGTAAACATTAAAGGAGAGCTATCAGTTCCTGTTGGAAGTGGAAAAGTTCAGTTTAATGATCAACAGATTTATCTAAAAACCAATGACAGACGCTTTGAAGTTTCCTTAACACCCATGCGTTCAGGTACTTTGATACTTACAGCAACCGATACTCTTGGTATGTCTTTAGAAAATGAGATGCACTATAAGATTTCATTATATCCCGATAAAAAACCCATCCTTGCTGTTCTTGAGCCGGAAACAGATCTTCTTTTAAATGAAACCATGACAATTCCATGGCAAGTTTTTATCAGTGATGATTTTGGAATTGTTTCTTTTGCGCTTGAAACGCAACCGATTCGAACATTTCAGCAACATCCTGATACCACTTGGAAGGAAAACCCACTCCCCTTTCATCCTGAAGAATATACTCAAACTCTTACTGGAGTTTGGACAGTTAAAGAACGGTTGAGTCCAGGAGATGTTTTAAATTTTCGATTTAAAGTGGTGGATAATAACACATACACAGGACCAGGGATAAGTTATTCGCAAGTTTTCAAAGCACGGTTTCCTTCTTTAACAGAATTATTCGCTCGATCAGAACAACAGCATTTTGAAACCCAGGATAATTTACAGGCATTACAGCGCTTTTCTGAGGATTTGGAGAAAAGAGCTGAAGCGCTGAAAAAAGACATCCTAAAAAAGGGAGAAACCGATTGGTTGCAGCAAGAAGCCATAAAAAATTTAGTTGAGCAGCAGGATACCATTAAAGAAACAATTAAATCTCTTCAGGAATCGATCCAAAAACAACTCGAAGAATTAGAAGAACAAAATCTTTTCTCTGAGGAAGTTCTCGATAACATGAGTTATTTGCAGGATTTAATACGAGAGCTTGAAAACAGCGAGTTATTTATCCAACTCCAAAAAATGCAAGAAAAGCTTCAACAAGAGATGGATCCTAACAGTTTATTAGCAATGAGTGAGGAGTTACAAAAAGAAGCAAAAAAATTTTCTGAGTCGCTTGAACGAACGATTCGTTTGCTTGAAGAATTACGGGATTTAGAACGACTGGAAGAAGGGGAACGCCTATTAACAGAAGCGTTACAAAAGCAAAAGACACTCCTAAAAGAAGAAAGTGAGCGGACATCTTATGAGCTCGCAAATACAGAAAAAGAGGTCTCACAGATTTTGAAGGATTTGCAAAAAAAACTTAATGAATTACCTGAAGGAATGAATGAAAGGCTTTCGCAAAAATTTGAAAAATTTTCAGACATTTTAGATGCTGCAAAATTACAGGAAATGCTTCAGAGCGCTGCCAGTGCTTTTTCAGAAAACGAGCGGACAGAAGGTCTTCAACATGCTGAACAAGCAGGTAAAATTCTCGAAGAGATGGTAAGTCAATATCAAGAAATGATGGCATCCATCCAGCAAGGCCGCAAAGAAGAGATTTTGCAAGATTTTCAACGAATGCTTCATCGAGCTCTTGTGATTTCTGAAAAGCAGGAAAAAATCCTCCCAGGAACTCAAAAGGTAACTAAAGATTCTCAGGCACTTCAGGAACGATTATCAGAACAAAATTTCATTCAAGAGTCTTTAAAACAATTGACAATCGAATTAGAAGCCATCAGCCGTAAAACTTTTTTTATGGGTCCACGCCCCTTTCAGGAAGTAGAAAAAGCACAAGTCCTCTCTCAAGAAATTTTAGATCATTTTCAAGAAGGACGTTTTTATCAGGCAGAACAGGCAATGACTCAAAATTTATCGCAAATAAATCAATTAACAGGGACACTTCTCGCGTTAATGGGGCAGGCACAGAGCTCTGAGAGTGGAACGGGGATGGAACAATTGATGGATCAACTACAGGCTTTGGCAGAGATGCAAGGTGCCCTAAACCGCGATTCTCAAGGAATGCCCATGCCTTTACCGGGACCTGGTAATGAAACAATGATGCTCATGAGTGAACTAGCTGCCCGTCAACAAGCCCTCCGACGGGAATTGGAGAAAATTCAACAGGTAATGGAACAGATGGGTGATGGAACGAGTCAACATCTTGAAAACATTAGCAGCGACATGGAAGAAGTTATTCGTGATTTGCGTCAGAAACGTTATACACGGCGAACAATCCAACGGCAACAAGGAATTGAACAACGACTCCTTGATGCAAGCCGTTCAATCCATACCCGTGAATTAAGCCGTGAACGAGAAAGTCAAACAGGGAAACAGTCCGTCCGAAGCAGTCCTGAGCAGCTGCCTCATAATCTGGGAAGTAAGGAATCACTTATTCAATCGATTCGTGAAAAGCTGAATAATACATCTTTAAGCCCAGAAGAACGGACTGAAATGGAACGTTATTTAGAAAACCTTCGAGATATGGTAGAATGAGATCACGAATAGTTATTCTCATGCTTTTCCTTTTTACTTCTTTGCTTGTAGGGCAGGTTAATTCTTTTAACCCTCAAACTGTATATGAGCGGGCTCAAAAAGCAGAAACGGCAGGAGATCTTTCGCTTGCCTTATCCCTTTATGATTCCTTGTTTGTAGCGTATCCTCAAGATATTCGATACTTAACCCGGTATAAATCGGCTCTTCTTCGTGTGGGAAATTTGGACAAAGCGACAGAGATTGCTCAGAATTTGTATCAACTAAATCCAAGTAATATTCAATATGTTGCAGAATTAGGCGCTTTGAAAATTGCGACAGGAAAAATGGGAGAAGCTTTTCAATTGTGGGATCCCTATATCCAGCGAGGAATGCGTCAATCCCGATTACCTCAATTGGCACTGATGTATGTTACAACTTATAACAATGGAAATGGTCTACCCCAAGTAATAACCTTTTTTAGAGAAAAAATAAAAAATCCTCTCTTGGAATCACACGCTTACTTTTCAACCTTAATTCAGCGCCAAATGTGGAATCCTGCTCTGGAAGAATTCCTGTTACATTGGGAAAAATCGCCGAGAACCCTTCCCCTTCTTGTTCAGGAATTAAAAACATTACCTTCCGATGCTCCTCTTTACGAAATGATCCTTGATAGCTTACAAAAAAAGGCGTCAACGCGTGACGATTACTTACTCCTGGTAGACCTGGCTTTGACAGCAAAAAAATATGAACGAGGTATGACAATTTTATCTCAGAATTCTCCTCCCCTTTCTTCATACGACATATTAAATGCTGCTCAAAAGCTCTTTGACAATTCTCAATATAGTCTGAGTTTGAATCTTTTAAAACAGAGTGAGATGTTTGATCTTAAAAAGGAAGAGAAAGAGACGGTTCTTTTTTTAAAGGCAAAAAATTACGAAGCCCTTGCAGATAAAATGCCCAATTTGGGGATTACTATTATTCCCCCTTTTCACTCTCTTTTTCTCACCCTCCCTCTTTGTCCTACTTATTCATTCGATAGGTCCTACATTGATAGTGCCATGATGCTTTATGAGACTTTATCACATTCTTTTGTAAAAGAGGAAATTCGTTATGAATCTCGGATAAACCTGGCGCAAATACATCTCATGATAACGGGGGATATTGATAAAGCGGCAAACCTTGTAGATGAAATTCCTCAAACCCTTCCTCCTGCGCTTCGAAATACCCTTTTGCATGTGTCTGTTACCTGCAAAATTTTGCAAAACAATGAAAAAGGGGCAAGACAACAAATCCTTGAGGCTCCGTATATTTATTCATTGGATGCCAAGGAGGAAGATAAAATTCGGCTAAATTTGCTCTTGATTGATCTTGCCTTTAATCGACAAGATTCCCTTGAAATACATCTTAATGAAGCCTTAGCTCTTATTGATACTCATGATGAACTATATAATGATCTGCTAGGTCTTGCCACTTACTTACAAATTGGGGCAGAAGAACTAGGTATTCTGGAGCTTGAATCGGCTATTCAAAAAAGAGAGTGGATAAAGGGGATAGAAACAGCAGAAAAACTCATGAACCAAAAAGATCCTATTTTTTCATTAGCTGCCTTTCGCTTGGAAAAACTTTTATTTTTGATGAGAGAGCATCAACGTTTAGAAGAATTTTGGAACATCCATGGCGACACTTTAAGAGCAAATCCTGCCATGGGAGATTATTTTACGATTCGATATTTTTATTATTTACTTTCTACGAATAACCAAGACATGGCTGAAGACGTTTTATTAACCTTCTTAGAAAAATGGCCTCATAGCCCGTATTGTGAAAGTGTCCGCAAATACCTTAGAACAAATCATTTATAAAGATCAAGGAATAAATAAGTTAACCATAAAGCCTTAAAAACACTTTTCTCCTTTAAAGCAACAATGAATATTTGTAAGTTTTTAATTAAATGAAGGATTCAAATGTTAAATCAAAAAAAGAAATATATTGATCTCACTACAGATTTTCTAACGATTCCTGAGCACTATGAGAGTCCTTTGGACTTAAAGAAAACCCAGGAAGCCATTGACATTATTAGAGAAACTTTTCGAAGAGCATTGGCTAAAGCTTTGAATCTAAGTAGAGTATCAGCACCTATTATGGTTTATGCAAATTCAGGCATCAATGATTATTTAAATGGCACAGAAAGACCCGTTTCCTTCCCTTTAGGCGCTACCGGTGAAACAGGCGAAATTGTCCAATCTTTGGCAAAATGGAAACGCTTAGCTCTGGCTGATTATGATTTTAAACCGGGTGAAGGACTCTATACGAATATGAACGCTGTTCGTCCTGATGAAATTCCTGATAAATTTCATTCACTCTATGTTGACCAGTGGGATTGGGAACTCATTATGCATGAAGATGAGAGAAATGTTGCTTTTTTAGAGAGTATTGTTAAAAAAATTTATAAAGTCATTCGAGACACGGAACAAATTATATGCAAGGAATACCCTGAATTACCAGAACCTTATTTGCCAGAAACAATTCACTTTTTTACTGCAGAAGAGGTTTTACAGCGGTATCCAAATAAAAATCCAAAAGAAAGAGAAAATGAACTTGCAAAAGAATTTAGCGCTGTTTTTATCCGAGGCATAGGTGCTCCTTTAAGCAATGGAGAACCGCATGATGGTCGAGCCGCAGATTATGATGATTGGACTACCCCTGCTGAAGACGGACATTTAGGATTAAATGGGGATATTATTATTTACAACCGCATATTGGATGCGGCCATGGAACTTTCATCTATGGGTATTCGCGTTGATAAAAAAGCATTACTTCGACAATTGAAAATGAAAAATGAAACCTATAAGACAAACCTCTATTTTCACCAACGTCTTTTAAAGGGAGAATTACCGCAAACCATTGGGGGTGGTATCGGGCAGTCTCGCTTATGTATGTTTTTTCTCCGAAAAGTCCATATTGGAGAGGTTCATTCCTCCATTTGGCCCGATTCTATTCGTGAAATTTGCAAAAAACATAATATTCATTTATTGTGAGAATTGATGGCTAAAACAACCCTGTTACTTGCCTGCCCAAAATGTGGATCAGAAAGTCCTTATGATGTATGGCAAAGTATTAATGCATCTAAAGAACCTCACATTAGAAAAGTGTTACTTGAGGGAAACATCAATATCTTTGAATGTCCAAAATGTGGGACAAAATCTTTCATTCCAACATCTCTGTTGTACCATGATCCTGATAGACAAATAATTGCACAATATTATCCTCCCGAGAGTTTAAAGGAAAAGAATTTCTTTCATCAATTTGATTCAGAGGGACGAATTTCTCTACCCCTTTCTAAAAAACAAAAGGAAAACATGCCAGAATATTTAAACAACATTCATATTACTTTTTCCATGCAAGAATTTATTTTCTATATCAAATTCCGTGAAGCCCTTTTTTTTAACAAATATCAGAAAAATTAAACAAATAACTTTTCAATAAATTAATATTTTGTATATTTTTGCCTTAAAAATATGATATTATTCAATTATTCTTATATATTTTTCCCCGCCCTTGGGGATACGATACAGAATTCACACAAAAAATTAAAGGTTATAAAATTATCAACGTGTACTATCCTTGAAGACCATTTTTTCATATAGATTCTGCTTTTGCTTTAGAAAAACAATCTATTTACTCAAGGGTTTTCATGTAATGAATCTGAAATAAATATATGCATGTTACTGGGTTTAACCTTGAATATTTTTATAAAGTCACTTTAGCTGGTAAGAAAAATTATCCTTTAAAACCATATTTCTTACAGCAAGTCTTTAAAAAAGAGATTTCTTCAAATAATCTTGGATAATCTAAGCGCACAACGACATTTGATCCACCTGCTTCATTAAATTTGGGGGTGTCGACCTTCATGTCTTGGATCAACATGTGATAGGAATCCATCAATTCTACTCGATTAATCGGTGATAAACTGTTAATTTCTAAGTGTATGGCAAAGATTTTATATATTTCTCCAGAAAACATTGTCGGCTTACTCAGTACCTGGAAAAAAGCGCATGAAGAAGCAGGAAATGAGTGTCGGTATGTGACTATGTTTCACACAATCCTTGATTTTCCCGAAGATATTTGTTTAAATCTTCCATTAATCACAAACAAGTCTTGGTATATAAACATTCGCAGACGATTGCAGTCTCATTGGTATAAGCGAGATCCTGACGTAGAAAAGCCTGGAAATCCTCCTTGGTGGGAGCCTGCAAATTATTGGGAAGCACTTTATTTTAAAGCACGTGATTTTTTATGGCAGAGAAAGATAGAAAAAGCAATTGAAAAATATTCTCTGGAAAATTTTGACATTTATCATTTTGAATGGGGACTTGATATATATCGGGATTGTCGATTTGCAGAGCGTTTAAAAAAAGCAGGAAAGCACATTGTAACCCATTACCATGGTATTGATTTGCGAAACCGGGGGGTTTTACCCAAAATGGATGCCTTGAGCGATTTAGTCCTTACCAATGAATTGGATCTTCTTTCCCGTTATCCCCGCATGAAATACCTTTTTTTACCCTATGATACAGAGCAATTTCCCGTTAAAAAAGACTTGAATTCGCCCCTTCGCATTTTACATATGACGATGAATCGCTATTTTAAAGGTACAGAAAGAATCATTGAAGTTTGTCGTCAACTTGAAAAAGATTTTAAGGTGGAATTTATTCTTTTGGAGCGGGTCCCTCATCCTCAAGCCATGACAATTAAAGCCACCTGTGATATTAATATTGATCAAATTTCAAATACAGGAGGATGGGGATATGGCATGAATTCTGTAGAATCATTAAGCATGGGAATTTGCACGTGTACCAATCTCCTTCCACAATATGAAGCTTTTATTCCTGATCATCCTTTTATCAATATCGATCACGAGAATTTATATGATCAACTCGCCGATCTTATACGAAATCCTGAAAAAATCTTAGAAAAAGGTGCAGAAGGAAAACGCTGGGTTCGAAAAACCCATGGTGTTAAGAGCGTAAGAGAAAAACTTTATCAGTATTACTGCGAGGCGGGCTTTATAGGAGAGTAATTGTGCGTATCGCCTTTAATATGGTAAGTTTGCATACAGGGGGTGGAAACAGGATTGCTAAAAATCTTTTATTAAGCCTGGAAAATCATCCTGAACACGATTATTTATTTATTATTCCTGATAATGATGGATTTAATCGCATTCTTCAACGCTCGAAAGCACCTTTCACGGTTATACGAAAACCCCATCATAAAACATCTTTTTTAAATAGATTGTGGTTTGATAATGTTTTACTTCCAAAGTATGTCCACCGCTTTCATGCCGATGTTTTAATTAGTTTAACTAACATTAGCACCTTTTTCCCACCAGTCCCGCATATTCTTTTATTTCACCATCCTCACTTTGTTTATCCTGAATCGCCTTATTATCGAATAATTTCTCCTGCGGAAAAATTGCGGAAACGCTTAGAAAAAATTTGTTTTAGACTTACCTTAAAGCATACAACCATCACGGTTGTACAAACACCGGTATCCAAAAAACGATTAGTAACGTATTACAAGCACGATATCAATCCCAACCAAATTCGTGTCATTCCTCATTCTGCTATTCCCATCACCTCAGAACCTCCAAAAACTTTTCCTTATCATTATAAAGAAGACACTTTTTATCTTTTTAGTCCAACCCGTTATTATCCTCATAAAAATTTAGAACTCTTAGAAAAAATAGCCCAAAAGCTTTATGAAAAAGGTGCGGAAGGAATTAAATTTTTAATTACTGTAGATCCCAGGCATGATGCCCGGGGTGCTAGATTTTTAAAAAGAATTTCTCATCCTCCTTTGGCAGACTATTTTGATAATCTTGGATTTATCAGCGAAGAATATCTGGAAGATATTTATCGTCATTGTCAAGCTGTTATTGTACCCTCTCTTTTGGAAAGTCAAAGTTTTTCTTACTTAGAAGCGCTATACTTTCATAAAGCTATTTTAACAACAGATATGGATTTTGCCTATACAGTATGCAAGGATGCTGCTCAGTATTTTTCACCGGAGGCACCGGATGATTGGACTAATTTCATTTTTATTCTCAAAAACAACCCCCATATTCTTAAGGAAATGGAAAAAGCAGCAAAAGTGCGAGCTTCTGATTATCTGGTAACGTCAGAGAATGTTTGCAAAGCCTATCTCTCACTTGCTCAGGAAGTAATTGACCAACGATAAGTTCATTAGATATTAGTAATAGAGTTTTGGTTAAATATAAAGGGACGATATTCTATCGTCCCTTTATATTTTTAAGTTAGCTGTTATTTTAGTTTATTTGTTAATACATTTCTCCACCCATGCCACCGGGCATTTGCGGGAGTTCTTTTTTTTCTTCTTTTTTATCAGCCACAACGGCTTCTGTTGTTAAGAGCAGTCCAGCAATTGATGCAGCATTTTCTACCGCTGTCCTTGTAACTTTTGCAGGATCTACAATTCCAAATTTATACATTGACCCATAGCGTTCTTCACGGACATCAAATCCATAGTCATCTTTATGTTCGTTAACTTCTTTTACCACGATAGAGGGTTCAACTCCAGCATTTTTAACAATTTGACGAATAGGATATTCTAACGCTCGGCGGACAATATCGATACCAATCTTTTCATCGGGAAGATCAACCTTAATGTCGTCCAACATTTTAGCGGCACGGAGAAGAGCGACACCACCTCCAGGGACAATTCCTTCTTCAGCGGCAGCACGCGTAGCATGGAGTGCATCTTCAACCAGGGCTTTCTTTTCTTTCATTTCAACTTCTGTTGCAGCACCAATATTCAAGACAGCAACGCCACCAGAAAGTTTAGCCAAGCGTTCCTGGAGTTTTTCACGGTCATAATCTGATGTCGTTTTTTCAATCTGTGCCCGAATTTCATTGATTCGTGCCTGAATACGTTCATGTTTTCCGGCACCTTCAACTATCGTAGTATTATCCTTATCAACAGTGATTCGTTTAGCCCTGCCGAGATACTCAAGGGTGGCATTTTCAAGTTTATATCCCTGCTCTTCAGAGATCACAGTTCCACCCGTGAGAATGGCAATATCTTCAAGCATTTCTTTCCGACGATCCCCAAATCCAGGTGCTTTTACAGCAGCCACTTTTAAGGTACCCCGAAGTTTATTAACCACTAATGTTGCCAAGGCTTCACCCTCTACATCTTCAGCAATAATAAGTAAAGGACGACCTGTTTGAGATGTCCTTTCCAGAATTGGAAGAAATTCTTTCATGGCAGAAATCTTTTTGTCATGAATTAAAATAAAAGCATCTTCCAAAACAGCGTCCATATTTTCAGAATCGGTAACGAAATATGGCGAGATATAGCCTCGGTCAAATTGCATTCCTTCTACAAGATCTACAGAAGTCAAGGCACTTTTTGCTTCTTCCACCGTAATTACACCATCGGTCCCAACTTTTCTCATTGCCTCTGCAATAATATCGCCAATAGGTTTTTCAATAATTTCTTCCTTATCCTCTGTGACTTTCAGCATACGAACGCGTTGATTATTAGCAGAAATGGTCCCTACTTGGGCAATTTTTTCAAAAGAGTCATTAACATTTTGACTCATTTTTTTGATTTCTTCAACAACTTTTGCTGCTGCTAAATCGATTCCCCGTTTGAGTTCCATGGGGTTGGCACCTGCCGTTACATTTTTTAACCCCTCACTTATAATTGCCTGCGCTAAAACAGTAGCTGTAGTTGTTCCATCACCAGCAATGTCCGATGTTTTAGAAGCAACCTCTTTAACCATCTGAGCACCCATATTCTCAATATTGTCTTCTAATTCAATTTCTTTCGCAACAGTAACACCATCTTTTGTAATGGTTGGAACACCATAACTTTTTTGCAAGACAACGTTACGCCCTTTAGGCCCGAGTGTGACTTTTACAGCATCCGTCAGAATATCAATACCTTTCTTTAACTTAGCTCGCGCGTCAACATCGTACTCAATTATTTTTGACATCTACGTTTACCTCCTCTTTTTGAATTTCTAGTTTTTCATTTTCAAATGATTTGTGCTTATGTGCTTTTTGTTACATTTGTTTTGACAGACCGAAATGTTACTTTTTGCACATTTTTAGCACTCTTGTCATCTAAGTGCTAATTTTACGAAATTATAAAAAAAAGTTTCAAGCATTTTTTAAAAATTTTATAAAAGTTTTGTGAATTTATTGATAAAATCAATGCTTAAAACAAAAGATTACTGAAAAGAAAACG
Source organism: Fidelibacterota bacterium (assembly GCA_028716785.1). Taxonomy (GTDB): domain Bacteria; phylum Fidelibacterota; class Fidelibacteria; order Fidelibacterales; family Fidelibacteraceae; genus Fidelibacter. Next base: position 42,847 of record JAQUPD010000010.1, on the reverse strand, counting down.
ATGATTAAAATAAAAAATAAAGCAGCTATCATTTATAAAAACGAGAAACTCTCATATTTAGAACTCTTGGGACAAATAGGAGCTGTCTCACAAAAACTCAAGATATATCGTCCTGAAAAAGTCGCTATTGTTATGGAAAATCGGCCAGAATGGATTTATGCTTTTTATGCCGGATGGATATCAAAGAGTATTATAGTCCCCATTGATTTTCTTTCTACACCAGAGGAAATCCGATATATTCTGGAAGATTGTGAACCAACTGTTCTTTATTACAGTAATAAAACTCTAGAGAACGTTCAGGAAGCTATAAAAGGTCTCAAAAATCCTCCCCATTTACTTCACGTTGATGCCATGGGTTTGGACTCAAAAAGCGTGATAAATCCATTTCCCGAGCATAAGCCCGATGATGTTGCCTTAATCATTTATACTTCGGGAACAACTGGATCTCCCAGAGGTGTTATGCTTACCTATGATAATCTTATGGCTAATATAGAAAGTGTTTCTGTAGGTGTGCCCATTTACAGGGAAGAAGAAGCGATTCTTATTCTTTTGCCTCTCCATCATACTTTTCCTCTCATGGGGACATTAATAGCTCCTCTTTATACAGGGATGACCTGTGTTTTTAGTCCCAGCCTGGAAAGTACGGATATTTTAACGACTCTTCAGAACAATTATGTCTCAATGATTTTAGGCGTACCTCTCTTTTATACTCTTTTACACAAGGGAATCATGACAAAAATTAACAGTCATAAACTAACAAAAGTTATTTTTACTCTAGCAAAAAAAATACACTCCCCTACCTTATCAAAGAAAATTTTCAAAAAAGTCCATGAGCAGTTTGGCGGAAATATTAAATATTTAATAAGCGGAGGGGCTGCCTTGGATAAAACAATTGATGAAGATTTCAGAGCTCTTGGATTTGAAATTTTGAGTGGCTATGGCATGACGGAGTGTGGCCCCCTTATAACATTTCCGCATCCTGGAAAATCAAAACCCGCCACAACAGGATTTGTTACGAGTACTCTTGAATTAAAAATTACTGAAGAAGGTGAAATTATTGTTCGTGGCAGGAATGTAATGAAGGGCTATTATGAAAATCATCAAGCCACAGCAGAAGTAATCCGTGATGGCTGGCTTCACACAGGTGATTTAGGCTATGTTGACAAAAAGGGATATGTCCACATCACAGGCCGCCTAAAAGAAATTATTGTTCTCCCCAATGGAAAAAATATCAATCCAGAAGAGATTGAAGCAAAACTTCTAAGTATCTCGGATCTTGTTAAAGATGTTGGTATTTACATGGCAGATAATAAACTTCAAGCTATTATATATCCTGATTTTCAACGGTTAAAAGAATTAAATGTAGTAAATATTGAAGAAAAAATACGATGGGAAGTCATCGATAGATACAATCGACAAACCTCCCCGGCTAAACGAATTGGTGGATTTACTCTTATAAAAGAAGAACTCCCTCGAACCCGCCTTGGCAAAATTAAGCGCTTTGTCCTTGAATCACTTGCAAAAACAGGAATGTTGCCCAGTAAAAAGACGGAATCGCAAGAGCCTGATTCCCAAGAATATCAAATGATAAAAGAATTTTTAATGCACCAAAAAGACCGGCAGAATATTTTTCCTGAAGATCATCTTGAATTGGACATTGGATTGGATTCTTTGGATAAAGTGAGTCTTCAGGCATGGTTGAAAAACACATTTGGTGTAGAAATTCAGGATAGTCATTTTATACACCTTCCTACAGTAAAACAGCTTTCTGATTTTATTAAACAAAAACAGACTCAAATATCGGATAAAGCAACGGATTGGGGACATATCCTTCATGAAAAAATCGATTTAAAGCTTCCAAAAACAAAACCAACTTATGGAATGATCCGAAAAGTATCGAAGGTTCTTTTAACCTTTTTGTTTAAACTCCGGGTATCAGGTATAGAAACGTTACCAGATTCTCCTTTTATTCTCACTCCTAATCATCAAAGTTTTTTAGATGGTCTGTTTGTCGTTATATTTTTACCAACATCTACATCTCGAAAGACTTATTTTTATGCTTCTGAAAAGCATGTTCGGAAAAATTGGGTAAAGAAATTGGCTAATTCTAACAATGTTATTGTCGTAGATATTGACAAAAATCTTAAAAATTCAATTCAGAAATTAGCGGAGGTTTTGCGAAAAGGAAATAATGTTATCATTTTCCCTGAGGGAGCTCGAACTCGAAACGGAAATTTAATGGACTTCAAAAAGACTTTTGCTATTCTTGCCTGTGAAATGAATGTCCCTGTGGTTCCTGTTGCTATTAACGGTGCCTTCGAGGCTTTTCCTGTTGGGAAAAAGATGCCAAAATTCTTTAAAGAAATCCATGTAGATTTTCTCCCACCTGTTTATCCTCAAGGAAATCAATACGATGAAATAGTTAATACAGTGAAAGAAAAAATAACAGAAAGTATTAAAATAGATGCCTGATTACTTTCTGTTTTTTTAATGTATTATTTGATAAGTTAAAAGCAAAACAGACTTCGTTTCTTTATTATCATATTATCTTTAATATTGGGCTTGTTAAATTTTGTATTGAAATTTTATGAGGAAATAAATTAAGGTACCTCTGTTCATTGAAAGTAAGAATAAAAATAGAGGTACCTTATGTTTAACTCTAATACTAATGTACAATTTAGCAGGTGGATAAGTCAGGTAGTAGATGCAGTTCGTCCACAATTATTGTCCATCGTTAAAGAATCTTTGGAGAAGAGTTTGATTCAATTGCGTGATCAGCAGATTGGTAATAATCGTTATGAGCGGAATAATTCCATGAAGCGATATGGCTTTCGGATTCGTGGGGAAGGTAAACGAGTTCTTCTGACTGCCTTGGGTGTAGATAGCAGTGGTCATGTTCATGTTCTGGATTGGCTGGTAGAAGAGTCAGAAGGTCAGCAATCCTGGCTGCGATTATTGCAACGGTTACGCCAGCGCGGTCTCGGCAATGTCCGCCTGATCGTTGGCGATGGGAGTCTGGGTTTACCGGCAGCGGGTAAGGCAGTATTTCCTGAAAGCCAATTTCAAATCTGTCTGTGGCATCTGTGCCGGGATCTGATGCGCCAAGTCAAAGGTCTGAATTGGATTCAACGCCAACATTTGTATCATGACTTTTGGGAGGTATTTAATGCCTTGACCTTAGATGAGTGCTATGAACGTTATCTGACATTTCTGAGAAAATGGAATCGGATTCATCCCGCCATTGAGCGCCTGTTCGCCCGCTATGAAACCCACCTGTTTTACTACTACAATTTTCCCTAAGGATTATAACTATCGCCTCAGAACTGTCAACCTCGCCGAGGGGTTCTTTAGCTATCTAAGAGTTTTTCTGAGGAAATACCCCGGCTGGACCAGCCCAGATCAGGTCTACCTCATCATGGAAATATTCCTGAAAGGCATGAGTGCATACCGCGAAGTGTTCAATTTGAATCTAACACCATTAACAAAGGGTACCTTTATCTATGCTTATTAAAATTTCAACATAATTGTATTGCATTGCCTTAATATATTAAACAATTGATTTTTTAATATAAAAGTGTTAAATTTATTTTGGTTAACAAAATGAACAAAAAGCATTCACAGACAAAAAGTGGAAATATCTTTTTTATTCAGGAAATTTATTTTTTATGTCCTTAAAAATTCAAGTGTTTATATAAAGGAATGTTAATGGAACAAATAATCATTGGAACCCGTGGTGATCGATTATCAATATGGCAAGCAAATTATGTAAAACAGCTCATAAAGGAACATTATCCAGAGATGAACATATGGATGAAAATTATTAAAACACGTGGAGATCAATTGGGTGAATATCCTCTTTCCAATTTGGACAGACGGGGGTTATTCACGGCTGAGCTTGAGCAACAGCTTTTAAATGATCAAATTCAGATTGCGGTACACAATGCCCTCAATATTGACATGTTTTTAGCGCCCGGATTAATGCTTGTCGGATACCCTAAAAGACAATCTGCCGAAGAAACGTTTGTCAGTTATAAATGGTCTAATTTAGAAGAACTACCAGTCTCTCCTGTTATTGCTACCAGCAATATTCTTCGTCGTATCCAATTTCATAAAAAATATCCTAAAGCTCGGTTTGTGGGGGTCCAAGGAAATTTTAATTCTCGTATCTTTAAATTGAAAAATCAAAAATGGGATGGTTTAATTACAGAATATGTGAATATTGAGCGTTCCAATATCCAGAAAGTTCATGTCATTCCCTTTGATGTTGAGTCTTTTGTCCCTTCTGTGGGTCAAGGTGCCATTGGTATTGAAATATCTAGTTATAATGAGGAAGTCCGCGAGTTGCTCTCCCCCATTCTTGATCCTGAAACATATACCTGTGTTACCATTGAACGAAAAATTTATCAGGATTTATATCAGATTAATGATAGACTCATTATTGGTGCTAACGCACGTATTGAGAAAAACATACTTAAAATTGTTACCTTTGTTGCAGTGCCAGATGGAAAATCTCCCATAAAGAAAAAACAAAAGGGCAACATAGAAGAATCCGAAAAAATCGTACAATCCTTAATAGATGCTTTTAAAGCAGAGAATATTGAAAAGTGGTGATATCTTTATAAAATTAAAAAAAATATAGAGGGGCTTGTACAAGCCCCTTTAACTTTTAGTTTCTATTTTGAGAACTCAAAAGGGAAGAATTTTAGGAATGGCATATTCCACACCCAGGCGAACATCTACCCACTCCATTGTTCCATCCGCATCTTTGGCAGGGCCTGCCAAAATTTCATTCGCACCAACTTTCAATGTAACGCTAAAAAAATCGCTAACGTCATATCCGTAAACAAGAAAACCATTGATTCCAAAAGCGGAATAACTTTCATAGCGATCCAGGAAATATCCCCCTAATCCCAGTTCAACTGCCAGTTTCATATTTTCAGGCACAAAATTGGACATATCCAAACCACAATAAGGTGTTACGACAATACCACTCATATCTTCAATATTATCTTCCGATCCTGAGGCCATAAAATATCCAAGATTCAAACCAGCATAAAGGCTCATATCTTGAATAGGTGCAAGTTCAGGGACTTCCACCGTCAACGAGACTGGAATGCCCAGATCAAACAGATCTTTAATGTTTTGCCCTAAAGGAATGGTAAGACCACTGTTTAAGCCAAGAACTATGTCGTGCCCAATTTCCTCTTCTTCAACAACATCATACATTTCTTCATAAATTACTACCTCTTGGGCAGATAACATCGCAAAAGATGCAAAAAGCACACCCAATAAAATCACGAACACTCTTTTCATTTTTAATATCCCTCCCTTTTTGAAGTTAGCACAACCGTTTAATTTATTTCTATTTTTATAAACTTATTGAATATTTCAAATTCAGTCAACCAAAATTTTTTATTTATGCCTTTTTTTTATTTTTTTTAAAACAACTCCATTAGTTATAGAACCATTTTCTGCATAAATGATCTTGCCGAAAGGGTTTCACACGAAAAAATGGTCTTTGTTAATGAATCCATTTTATCATTATTTATCTTCGTTAAAGCAGAAAATTTATTTTTTAAATCTTCTAAAGTCATAGGTTCTCGGGGATCTCCCTTGGGATATTCAAGGTATTGCTTAAAAACTCGGCCATCTTTTAAAGTAATTTTGACGTTAGAGGGCTGTTTTTCAGGAAACATTTTTTCAAATTCTTCTGATGCTTCACCTTTAATTTTATCAATAATTTCCCACAGACGTGGATCTTTTAATTTCTCTTCCGTAAAGCTTTCCGTGGTTATTTTTTTATCTATAAGTGCTCTGGCAATACAGTAAGGAAGACTATGATCTGCTGTTTCTCGACTTTCGGGTCTGTATTTATGAGGATCAAAAAGGATATCGCACGCTCTGGCGATTGTTGTTATCACAACTTCTTCAATATCAGAATAAGAGATGTCATTTTCGGTGACAATCTTTATAGCAGCCGAAAGATGTGTATGGGTTAAGGCTTCTGTGGGAAAAGCTTTCATGCCACATTCCATAATCCTGTAAGACTCTCCAAGTCCATCTGTTAAAACCTTGTCATCCCACGCTGGGCCATAAACATCTTTAACACCTTCTTTCCCTTCGAATATTGCTTCTGTACCTATATATCCTTTTTGTGCTAAAAGTGCTGCAAAAACCCCCGCTTGTACCGCCATAGGATCAACAGTATTTTTCATCATGGATAGTTTACCAGCTGTTGGGCACCCGATAGTATGATTATGACAGCCATTAATACCAATGGCGTTCACCATTTCGTTTTCTGAAAGTCCCAATATTTTGCCAGCAACAAGGGGAGAAACGAATTGAGTAAGGGTAGCATGATGCCATTTTCGTTCCCGGAATCCTGGTTTTGCCCATTCACAGAGGCGTTGTTCAAATTCATAGCCAAGAACTATCGCGACAAGAACATCTTTCATGGAAGCATTTACTTTTTCTGCCAACCCTAACGCTGCAGGAATTAAATCAGACGGATGTGAGGGATCTTCTTTCCAATAAATGTCATTAAAATCCAAAGATCGAATCATCAATGAGTTAAGAAGAGTTGCATTTAACGCTGGTAATTTATCTCCAAATCCAAATACTGTTGATTCTGATTCTCCCTTCATCTCATTTAAAACATCTCTTAAAATTGTAACGTCCCTGGTTTCCATACTCCCCAGCGCACATCCAATTGAATCGTAAAGAAACCGTTTGACTTGTTCTATGACCTCTTTTGGTAATTTGTTATATGTTAAATTTACAGCATAGCGTGCAATTTTACGACTTATTACATCTGTCATGAATTTTACCCTTTCTTTTTTAATAAGTTAATCCCCTTTTTGTAAAAAACCAAGCGTGCCATATCTTTCAATTATTCCCTTTGGTAAGGGGAATAATTCAACTTTTGATCCCGTTTGCAGACTTAAGAAAAAGGCTGAGATACATACACGGCGTGTGCATGTAGATTTTCTTCCAATATCTTTTTAAGCGTATCTGTATCACTTCCTGCCACAACAACAACCATTTGCTGAGGTAAAAGATAGCGTTTAATTATTTCCTGGCCTGAGAATAATCAAGCGAATCCAGTATATGGCTTGCTGACACTGGAAATTCTTGAAGAACATAATAGGCATAATCCTGAGAAAAGCTGAGATAATCTGCTTGATTACGTGCATACAGCTTTATATAAGATTTCAAAAACTGTTTAGTCTCTTCATGGGTTAAACTATCTAATCCCTCTTCTTGAAATATCTTTATATCGTGCAATATCACTCGAAGAGCAAAGGGAACATTTCCATTCTTCAGGGGGCGGATCCAAAAACTAAAATATTGATACAAACGAGGATAGCCTGGTTGTGGAAAAACCAAATAGGAATTTTGAACGAAATGTTCTGCATAGACATAATCCCTATAATTAAATCCCCGCTTGATACGGAGCTCTTTCATGAGATGACCATAAAATGTCCGGTGCTCGCCAGAATGGGAACTAAAAACCCAAAGGGGATAAAATTCGATATTTAAACGGCTAAAGGGAATATGCCATCCTATCGAAATTGCAGAGACCTCAGATCTATTATCAACTAAGAGATATTGAATAGTATCAAGAATCTCGGGTGCTGTGAGCTCAGGGTGTATAGGATTTGTTGTAGGGTGAAAATCAGACAAAAAATTTATAAGTTTATTATGCTCGCCACGGGTTAATGCTCCAGACACAAGAATATCTATATTGTTTACTGAAAAAGCGGATTCCCACCATGCTTTTAAATCTTTCGCGGACACATTTTTTAACGTATAAGGATACCCATTTAGTGATCACTGGTAAGGGTGGCCTTGATATAACCTTCAGTAAGAACCTCTTTACTAAAAGCCTCTCTTTGATATACAATTTTATTTTTTAGCTTTTCTTTTTCCGTTCGAACAATTCGGTCCACTTCTTCAGGTAAAAACTGACTCTGAAGAAACCGGCTTTTTGTCAGAGAAAGTCAGGTCTTAAAGTGATCCCGATGAAAGCGAAAAAGAAACGTAGACACATCGGTATCAACAATAATTTGTTCAGAAATTGCTTTATCGTTTAATGTTTGAAGTATTTTATCGTGTGATTGATGGGTGGTAGTATTTTTTAGGACAGACATCATTGTTAATCGGGTTATTCCATAGTAATCTTCGGATTCATAAGCTGATCCAGTATAAAAGCGACGGCTAATTGCAATTATGGAATCCTCTCCTTCTGAAAGTGCGGTATACCACGAAGGATAGTCGAGGGATATCCTGTAAGAAGAACTATCATAATTCCAATTAGAAGGAATTTTTTTATCGTGCAAGCATCCATAGCACAGATTCAAGTCCCTCTGCTTTTAATGTATATCGGCTATCAGCAAGAAAGCCCTGTATATATTCTGGAATCGGTACGCCAATCCCCCTTCTGTCAAAACCAAGTGAAGGGTAATCCAACCAGGATCAATCGTTAAAGGAGCGCTATAGCTTCCTGAAGAGATCCATCCTTTTTCATCCCGAAGCTTAATCAATAGGAGAACTATCTGAAAAATAGTGCTCTGTTAATACATGGGCAGCTATATGAGCTTGATATTCTTGAGCATATCCTAAAATTTTCCAGGCCATATTCACTCTAGCAGCAGGAATAGTCATATCATACAAAGTATCTTGACAAGAAACAGGATGTAATGATGGATTTATTTCTGGAATAGGTGTTAGTTCATAAGCCTATTTTGAAAAGAGAGATTCTGCTATTGAAAGTATATTGCCAGGATTCTTCATGTTCCCTGCAATAAAAAGGAGAGTTTTATCGGGTTTGTATTCTTTTTGATAAAAACTTTTAAGATGCTCATAGCTGTTTAGCATATTAAATACATCTTCCTTGAAACCAATGACTGCATGTTCATAAGGATGTCCTTTAAACATATAGGCTCGCAGCGCTCTATCCATAAGACTTTCCGGATAATTCTCTGAAATACCAAATTCGTCAATAATAGCACCTGATTCCGTTTTAAATCCTCTATTTTAACGTCAAATGCATTAAGCGATCAGCTTTAAGGGTCAAAATATCTTTCCATCCTTCAGGAGCGCAACTGGTTGTATAGCATGTATAATCAAACGATGTATAAGCATTGTTATCGTCACCATAATTTATACAAAATTTTTCACGTTCATCGGTTGTATAATTTTTTGAATTTCTGAACATCATATATTCTAAAAGATGGGCATAATCAGTATATCCAGAATCGGTTTCATTTCGTGAGCCTGTTTGAATAACTGTAGCAAAACTAATATAATGGGCATTTTGAAGAGGAATGACAACAAGTCGCATCTTGTTTGGCAATTTTTTTTATACATCAAATAAGGGAGAATGCTCCTTTCAAAGAACACAAAAATGAAATAGGCAGATGAATATTCTGCTTCGTTTAGGCATGGACATAACATACAAGGTGCTTCAATGGAAAGAAAGGAATTCTGGAAAAAACCGCTACATTCCCTTTTTTGAAAACTTTACTGTAAGGGATCGAGCAATTATTTGTCGTTTTAAGTTAGCAATATTTGCCGTAGGATTTACATTTTTCGGACACACAACTTGGCAGTTAAATAGAGTATGACACCGAAAAACGCCGTGTTCATCAGAAACAAGGGCTAGTCGTTGTTCATCGGCTTTATCCCTAGAATCCATAAAAAAACGATTTACTTTGGCTAAGGCTGCAGGACCAAGATAGTCCTCATCAAAACCATTTACGGCACAGGATGCATAGCAAGCGCCACAAAGAATACAATCGACAAGGGTATTCAGATAAGCCCGTTCATCTTGGGTTTGGATGCGTTCAGCCCCTTCATCTGGATCTCCAGGGATTAAATAAGGTTTAATAGCTTTAAGTTTTTCAAAAAAGGGATTCATATCAACAACCAAATCCTTAATGATGTCCAAATGAGCCATAGGACGGATTGTCACCGTTCCTTTTACATGGATCACCTGTGTTTCACAGGCAAGGCAATATTTCCCATTAATATGCATGGCACAGGAGCCACATATTCCTTCTCTACAGGAAGACCGGTAAGCGAGGGATCCATCCAAATTTCTCTGAATATAGTTTAACGCTTGTAAAACCGTCATTCCCGCTTCATACGGAACATCAAACGTATCAAAATAATGTCTTTTATCCGTTTTAGGATTAAACCGGAATATTTTAAATTGTTTTGTTTTTTTCTTTTCCATAACTCTCTGGTAGTATTTTTAGTAATGGCGTTTTTTAGGCTTATAGAGGGATAAATCTACAGGGGAGTATGAAAGGTGAATGGAACCATGTTTTAACGTTGCGATGGTATGTTTTAACCAATTTTTATCATCGCGCATGGGAAAATCCGTTCGGAATTGTGCACCCCGACTTTCTTGCCGATTGAGTGCGCCTTGTAGAATTATCTCTGCCAAATCTAAGCTGCCTTTTAATTGGATTGCCCATAAAAGATCAAAATTAGCAATGCGGCCTGGACTTATTGAACCAATATAGGTATAGCGTTCTTTTAACGTTTTGACTTTTTTTAATGCCGCATTCATAAATTGTGCTTCACGAAAAATTCCAGCACTGGCATCCATCACTTCACCTAATTCGCAATTAATAGCCGCATGCCTTTCGTCATGTTTTGAAGCTAAAAGTCGAGATATCTTTTCATCTTCTTCCCTGAGGACAGCATTTAAAAAGGCTGCAGAAGTATCATCGATAGCCCCTTCTTTAACGTAAGCAGCTGCCGATTCTCCTGCGATTTTTCCAAAAACTACGGTTTCGAGGAGTGAATTTCCGCCAAGACGATTAGCCCCGTGGACACTTACACAGGCACATTCACCCGCAGCAAAAAATCCTTTAATTTTCGATTCTGCATATATATTGACATCTAATCCCCCCATGGTATAATGTTGGCCAGGAATAACCGGGATTGGTTCATCGATGGGATCCACACCTGCAAAATGAATGGCATTCATGCGCATGTTGGGCAGGCATTCAAGAATTTTCTTTTTCCCAAGATGCCGAAGATCAAGATGGAGATATTTTCCCTTAATACCACGACCCGCAAGGATTTCTCGCTGCATATTTCTGGCAACAATATCCCGGGGTGCCATCTCCATTGCTTTAACAGAATCTTCATAATTTGCCAAAAATCGTTCATTTTTGCAGTTCAGGAGGAATCCTCCTTCACTCCGTGCTCCTTCTGTAATGAGAACATTATTCGTATAAAGTTCTGTGGGATGGAATTGGATAAATTCCATATCTTTTAAAGGGACACCTTCATAAAAGGGAACACACATTCCCCATCCTGTACTGATATAAGCATTGCTTGTCCGCCCAAAAACACGGCCTGAACCCCCTGTAGCCCAAATAACCGCTTTCCCAGAAAATATTTCAAGGTCACCAGTATTGATATTTAAAGCAACAACCCCTTTGGCTGCACCTTTATCTACAATAAGGCGAGTGACAAACCATTCATCGTAAATTTTCATTTCAGCCCGTTCACTTGCTGCCTCAAATTTCAATGCCTGTTCATAAAGAGTGTGCAACAAAACATGTCCAGTTTTATCTTCTGCATAACATGTTCTGGGAAAATCAGCACCTCCAAAAGGTCTCTGAGCTATGCGTCCATCTTCAGTACGACTAAAAGGAGTTCCCCAATGTTCTAATTCATAAATCCGGTCAATTCCTTGCGATGTCATAGTTAAAACGGCTTTCTGGTCTGCCAGATAATCACTTCCTTTAATGGTATCAAAGGCATGAAGCTCAGCACTATCATACTTACCCCGTAGATGATTCCCCAGAGCAGCATTGATTCCACCCTTGGCTGCCACACTTTGAGAGCGGACAGGATGAACTTTTGTAACAACTGCCACTTTTACATTATACCGATTTAATTCCAACGCTGCTCGTAATCCAGCTAATCCAGCTCCAACAACAATTACATCAGACAAGATCATATCCCTTACAATCCTCCAATCAGAATTTTCACCTCAGGAATAAAGCGAAATAACGATGCCAGTGCAATAACACCACAGACAATAAAAACCCACAGGATGAATACTTTTTGCTTATGAGAAAAACAGAAAAAATCTAACACAATAATACGAATGCCATTAAACATGTGCCATAAAACTGCGAGAAGAAGAAAATATTCAAGAATATGTCCAAAAGGAGTGTTATAGGCTTCCATCATCCGATCAAAGGCATCACCCCCCGCTAAAGAATGACCGATGCTATAAATATGCAAAATAATATAAAAAACTAGCGCTAATCCACTTATGCGATGAAAGACAAAAGCGAGCATGTTCCAATTGAAATTTAAAAACCACTCTTTAAAAAAATGTGGCTTGCGGTTTGACATTATACGCCTCCAACCTGCGTAAAGGGAATAAGAATATAAATCCCATAAATGATAAGAAAAATGCCAAGCACAGTTAAACACCAAGAAACAATTTTTTTGACACTCTCCCGAGGATTATAATCACAAATAACATTATAAAACCCTCGTAAAGCATGATAAATGACAGCAATAAGTAAAATACTATCAAAAATTAGCCACCCAGGCGATAACAGTCTGGCTTGAACTTTTTCAAAGGTAATAGGTCTATCAATCGTAAAATGTATCACGTAAAAATGGACAAAAAGACCTATCATTAAAATAATGGCCGTGATTCGTTGTAAATACCAATGAAAAGCCAGACCAACATTTCGACCACGATTTCCCATCTTTTCTCCTGTTTGTGAAAATCCATGTGATGTTTGTACTGTAAATTACAAAGGAGGATATTTTTTATGAAGTAAGATTTTCACGCGTTTAAAAAAGAGAAAATGATTATAGAAAATAAGGTTTATGCTTTCTGGCTATTTTTGATTGATAACATTTTGAAGACGTTTTAAAAAATTATGAGGATTTTCGTAGCCAAGAAGCCGATAATTCTGGAGTTCATAGCCATCTGGATCCAGAAAAATCACCGTTGGAAATCCCCTTATATTATATTTTTCGATAAGCTCCTGATTTTTCCGGGTTAAATCAACTTTTATGAGTGTAAATGCTTTGAGGATTTCCCTGACCTGAGGATCGCTGAAGGTATTGGCATCAAGTTCTTTGCAAGGAATACAACTTTCAGAAAAAAAATCAATCATCACAAAGCGGTCTTCTTCATTCGCCTTTTGTAAAATAGCCTTGCTATAGGAATGCCAGGTAAGATCTTTCTGAGCCGTAACATCAGGTTTAATAAGCCATATCCCTGCAATAACGGTAAGAAAACTTAAGACAAGCTTCACTTTGCGAAACCCAGGAGATGTTTCTCCGGCATGGTTAAATATAGCATAATAAATTCCTGCAAGAATAAGATATAAAGGAAAAAGAATTTTGGAAAGGAATGGATTTAAGAGCGGTTGAATAAAAAAGATCGCCATCCCTAAAAGGATAAGTCCAAAAAATATACGTACCCCATTTAACCACTCCCCGGATCGTGGCAGGGTTTTCAGCTGTGAGGAAAATATAACCAGAAAAATATAGGGGACACCAAGACCGATAGACATAGAAAAAAAGAGAAGAAAACCTATAAGAGGATTTCCTACGGTTGCAACGTATGTTAAAAGGCTTATCACAAAAGGACCAATGCAGGGTGCTGCCACAATACCCATGGTAAGTCCCATAATTAAAGCGCCCCAATATCCTAAGCGACTGCTTCCCCCCTTCTGTGTCAGAGCATAGGGCAATTGAATCTCATACACCCCAAACATGCTCAAGGCAAGTATAATCATTAACAATGCCAACAAAACTAGAACAATAGGATTTGCCATAAGTGAGCCAAACAGACTTCCTGTTAAAGCAGCGATGGTTCCAAGAAGTGAATAGGTAATTGCCATTCCTAATACATAAAGAATTGCCAGCACAAGGGGTTTCCCCGTTGATTTTTGTGATCCAAAATAACTAATGGTCACAGGAATTAAAGGATATACACAAGGTGTAAGATTTAAGGCAAGTCCTCCCAGAAATGCAAATAGCAATCCTAATATAAAACTTCGCGATGCAAAGGGATTTTTTTCTTCAGAGGTATCAAGGGATTCCGTTGGGACAAAATTCCCAGATATTTGGGTCTCATCAATTGCGGGTTGAGTTGGAGATGCTGGGGAAGTTGTAATAGGTAATGGAGAATCACCGTCATCTTCAGAAAAGCGCGGTTGAATCATCAAAAGATCAAAGGGAATTGTAAAATGTGTTTCCATAGGAATTAAGCAAATAGCATTATTACATCCCTGATATAAAATTCGACCCGTTAAATCTGTTTTTTCATAAACATCACGGATATTTTTCAAAATGAGTTCTATCTCAAGGGATCCATCAAAAACGGAACTTTTTCCTCCTAACGATTCAAGGGTTACAAGATGAGGATCAGGATAATATATAGCTTCTACAGAAAAAGCAGGATGATCATCTAAAATAAGCTGGGCTGGAATAGAATAGTCATCCAACGGGGTATGACTGTTGATGTGCCATCCTTCTTCAATCACAAAATAGAGTTTAACATATATTTTCCTCTCTTGGGATTGATAAATAACTTTATAGCTATTAAAAGAAACAAGATTATCTGGAGTATCAGAAAAAAGAAATGGCACAAAGAACAAAATAGAAAAAAAAGTAACAAAAATCTTTTTCATAGAGTCCTCATTTTGAACGGTTTGTCGAATCGTTTAGAGAAACGTTACATAAATTATGGATACACATTTTAAGATTCACGGAAAAAGGCTGTAGATTTTAAAAACCCGGATTCAACGATTACGTGCAACACGTGACACCTCATAAAGTCGGGAGACGGAGGAGGAGGGAGATGAGGCTTGCCACGGATGTGTATAGAGACCTCAGAGTGTAGAGATGTTGGATTTTATGACCAAATTCACCGTTCATCTGTGTCCATCCCCAAAATATTACCAAAGATATGACAGAGGACGTCATAAAGACTCTATCAGATCTTATCCATCACGAGAGGATCATGGGCTGAACTTAGAACTCAATGATAGTGTGTCAAAGAATTAAAAGCGTTGAGTGAAACAGATGCAGATGGGTTATCGATAAAATTAGGGAATATCTGCAAGGGTGTACACTCTGATTCAAACCAGAAGGAGGAACGTTGATAAATGATTTCCCGTCTTCGTTCTCCGTCCACCGTTCTTCGTTTGAGGTACACTTATGATGTAAATTCACGGCTCAATTAGGAATTCAAACCCTGGATGCAGGGATTGAGATGCTTTTTATGCATTCTATCTGGAAAATGTCAGAAATTTTTGATATCGATGACATAACAGATCTCTTGTCACATTTTTTATTATCATCTGAATGAAATTGTTTATTAAGCTTTTTATTGTTCTTTTAATCAGAATAATTTAAATTATTTAGGTGGAATAAAATCTATATAAAAAAGGGCTAATTATGAAAAGAAAAAGAGTAACAATTGTCAGTGTTTTATTATGTGTGCTTTTCCTGGCAGGATGTTCAGGGTCAAAAAGTGTCACAGATGTTTCAGCGCATAAAAAAATTAATGCGCTTTACAAAGAACTTCAACAGGTCAAGAGTTCTATTGATAGTCTCACAACGGATCCAAATGTACCCGTATCTCGGAGCGATTTAGAAATAGTTGTCAAAGAAATCAAAAAAATTAATGCACAAATCGAAGCATTAAATGTTCGGCAGACCAATCTCACAGAAGAAATAAAGCGGTTAAAGAGTGAAGACATGGCATTACAGCAGAATCTTGAGGCAATAGATAGCCTTCAAGCTTTAATTCTAGACGAAATACAATCGCTAAAAACTAAAGTTGACAATATAAGTGCATCACCTACAAGTACCACCCTCCTAACGCCAGAAGAATATCAAAAAGAGTATGTAGAGGCTTTAAGCTATTTCCAAAACAAGCAGTATGAAAAAGCGATTCAAAAATTCTCAGAGCTTCTAAAAAGTAATCAAAATCATGAATTAGCCGATAATGCCCAGTACTGGCTTGCAGAATCCTATTACATGTTAGGTAACTACAAAAAAGCACTTATTGAATTCGAAAAAGTTTTTACCTTTACGGACAAAGGAAAATATGATGATGCTCAATTAAAGCTTGGTTATTGTTACCTCAAACTTGGACAAAAAGAAAAAGCAATTGAGGAATTTCAACGCCTTGTTACATATTATCCTTCGAGTGAATATTTCCAAAAAGCTCAAGAAATGTTGAATCAACTACAATAGAAGAATACAATGACTTTACGTATTTATGCAACAACACGAAAAATAACGCCTTTTACGGAGCCATCGCTTATTGGTGATTTTATTCAATCGGTTTCAACAATCTATAATGAAAACAAAATTGATGCCCGTCTTTTTATGCCAAAATATGGCTTTATTTCCGATAGAAAATATATTCTAAGAGAAGTAATTCGCCTGAAAGAAATTCCTGTCCCTCACAAAGTTGAAGAAATTGTTCCTTCTGTAAAATCTGCTTTTATTCCCGACACACGGGTACAAGTATATTTTCTTGTCAATGATTTGTTCAAAAAAATAAGTCAACCTATCGCTGAATCTCATGATATTAGTGACTATGAAGTGTGGGAACAGTGTGTTACAATTTTTGATTACACAGCGATACAAACCTTAGAATATCTCTACTGGCAACCTGATGTGATTCTTTGCTGCAATATGGAATCAGCATTAATTCCCTATCTCTTAAAAAAAGTCTATCACAAAAAGGATTGGTATAAATCGACAAAACCAGTTCTTGTGTTAAGTCAGGATATGGTCTTTAAAGGAATTAGACAACAAATTCTTGAAGAATTCTATATAGGAGAAAAAGAAGAAAATTTAAATGATCCTGTTGGACTCTTAAAATCTGCCATTACACATGCAGAGGGTGTTATTCTTCTTGAAAATAAGGAATTTTCTTTTTTAAACGATCTTCTTTCGGATGCTTCTGTTAATGCACTGCTCAAACAAAAAGGGGAACAATATCTGAAGCTCTCCATAGAAAATCCTGATGAAAACATTTGGAATGAAGCGGCACAACAGGTATATCACTTTCTTGAAAATATCTGATAAGTTTTTAAACTTTTCAGAAACTCATAGTATATTCCCGGGTGGTTTAACACCCCCGGGATTTTTTTTACAAGGAGGATTATGCGCAAACTTTGGTTCTTTCTTACATATCTTATTTTAATAGTATCCTGTGAAAAAGATCAAGTACAACTGCCAGTAGGACCTGGAACTGCAAAGGTAGATTCTGTTGTATTTACGCGGCAAGATTTTGATTCATTAACAGTTAAATACAACTCCTCATCGTCCGCTTCATCTCTTTATAATTATGTGGGGGCTTTTAGAGATGCTGAGTGTAAAACGGTGTTAGCCTTTACAAACTTTACTGCAATAAATGATACAAAAGTTGACGTAGATAACTTAGTGATTAAAAGTGCTAAGATTATTCTTAAAGAATATAAAACATGGGGATCGGCTGAATTATTTACTTTTCAAACGGCTCTTATTCCTACATCAAAAGACTTTGCTTGGTCTGATACAACAGATTTTGATACCTACTGGAAAACAGTAAAAGATCATCTAATTCCTCTCAACACATCCTCTTATTCACCAGATACCCTTATAATTCCCCTTGATTGTGATGTGGTAAACGGTTGGTGGAATTTAAAACAAGATGAATCTAACAACGGCATTGTATTAGATTTTGACCCAAATAATCCAGATGGAATTATTGGATATTACTCCTCCAACTCCAATACTGTTTCCGATTGGCCATACTTAAAAGTTACTTGTACGATTTATGATTCCCTACAGACAAAAGATAGCACATACACAATCTATGCAAATAAAGATTTTACTTATTCTGAATTAAGAAACACAGATATGGCTCCTGATTTTTTTGTTTCCCAGGGAGCGATTCGCCGGGCATTCATTACGTCATCCCAATTCTTACCTACACTTGAAGGAAAATCTATAAACTATTCCGAGCTCTCCCTTGTTGTTGATCCCACTCATTCCTATTTCGATGAAGATTCATTAACAATCTATATTGGACTATTCACGTCGGAAAATTGGGAAACAAAAAATTTTCTTTTTAGTAGTTATCAAAATTCAGGACTCATTAAAAAAAGTGACAAAAAGGTTTCCCTCCCAATTACAGAAGTCATGATGGATATGCAAGATAATGCTGAAACTGCTATCAGCGGCATTTTTATTCGTTTGGGACAAGAATTATACGGATTCAATCAAATTGCTTTTGATCCAGATTCTTTAGCAATTAAAATAGTAACGACTGAGTTTTAATGGGAGATTTATGATACATTTTAAGACATCACGATTTATTTTTTTATTAAGTCTTTTTTCAGGATTATATGGGGGAATTTTTGAACTATATGGAACAGGATCGTATGGGATAAACAATTCTGCTGCTTCCTTTGGTCGAGGGGGAACATCCATTGCCTATACCGACACCTTAACAAGCACTTCTAATCCTGCTCTTCTTGCTCATATTCAATTCACTGAATTAGAAGCCGGTCTTAATGGTCGTTTTTCTTATATTTCAGATTATGGTTTCAATGAATCCACAATTCGCTTTAATTATGCAAATCTTATAATTCCGATTAGGAAAAAGGGTGGCTTTCAGTTAGGAATTAATCCTCTTTCAACGGCACATGCAGAATATCAAATAAAAACGTCTTACATTACTGAAATCATTAAATCATCAGGTGATATTTATGATATATCCCTTGGATTTGGATATGCAATTACACCCCGTTTTTTTGCGGGAATCTCTTTTGAAATGCTTGCAGGAAGCTATCTTTTGAGTAATCAAATTCGTTTTACCAATGAGAATTATTATACCTCAGAACGCTATTATTCAAAGGGAATCGATGGTCGTAGAATAACCTTAGGCACGGCATGGCAACAAAAAAACCTTTCTTTTGCCTTTACCTATTCCTACCCTTATACCATGAAATATAAAACATTACACTACGATAGCTATAATAATTACCTTTACAATAATCCTGATGATACAACGTTTACCCATGATATTATTCTTCCTCAGGAGTTTGCAGTAGGTGCTACCTGTAAATTTGGTCAGCGTCATTATATCGTGACAGATTATAAATTTTTGAAAATGCAAGATGTCTCATTATTAAAAAAATTTAATCCAATCAATGTTGATTATGCAGAATCTGTTTCACATTATCTCTCATTAGGCTATGAAAGACGAGGTGCTGTTGGACTCTTTGTACCCTTTTTCGAAAGTCTTACCTACAGGGCAGGACTTTTTTATGAAAAAAATGGTCTAAGTACAGGGTATGAAAGCTATGGAATGAGTGCCGGCATAGGAATTCCTTTTAACAATTTTAAAAACCGTGTTGATGTTGGCTTTCATTATGGTTTAAATTCCGGTGTTATTTATAATAATATTGAATTGAATGAGACTTTTTTTCAATTAAAAATTTCAATAAACTCTCTTGAAAGATGGTTTAACACACGAGGTAAATATCGCTAATAGAAATGAGGAGTTAAGAAAAAATGAAAAAATATCAAAGCCACATTGCCATTTTCGGAATATCTTTCTTGTTGGGTGTCATATTTTTAACAAATTGTGCCCCACAAGAGCAAATGTCTCCGGAAGAACTTGCTGTTATTCAACGAGCAAAACGGGATTCAATCCGAAAATCAAACTATAATCGTTGTCTTTTTAAGATGAGCAATGCAGATCAGTACAAAATTCAGGAAAACTGGACTGCTGCCATTAGCAATTACAAGGATGTGATTGTTCTTGGGTGTGCTGAAGATTTCGCCGATATTTTGTTTAAAGATCTTGCTCATTGTTATTACAAAAATAATCAACCAGATTCAGCAGCTTGGGCAATAGAAGAAGGATTAATCTATCGACCAACGGATATACACATGTTGCAATTGAAGGCTTATTACAACCGTGGAGATTTGAAAAAATCAATAGAAGCGTGGACACAGATTAACAATTTATATCCTGGTAATCCTGAGTATATGTTTGAACTTGCAGATCTTCATTTTAAAGCAGGTAACTATGATGAACAAATTAATTTGCTAAAGGAAATCTTACAAATTGAACCCGATAACAAAAAAGCGGAATTATCACTTATTGCTGCCTATGAAGCTAAAGGCGTTGACCCTATTGAGCTATATGCTAAAAATTTTGAATCGGATAAATCCAATGCTCAATACGCTTACCAATATGCAAAACGGTTAATGAATAACAGGAACTATGAAAAAGCCATTTCCGTCCTTGAAGATGCCTTAAAATATAATGCGACCAATAAAGAACTCACTCAAATGCTTGCAGAAGCTTATGTGAACATGGGACAAAGACAAAAGGCAGTTCAAACTTATGAAGATCTTTTAAAACGGTATCCCAATGACCAAGAAATTTTAATTAAAATTTCTAGTCTTTATCGTGAAATGGGAGAGTACCCCAAAGCCCTTGAATATGCTAACAAAGCTGTGGAAATTCCCCCACATAATGGTCGTGCCCTTGCAGAAAGAGGTGAAGTGTATTTGGCAATTGCTCAAGCAAACACTGTTATTCTTAATTTAAATGATAAACTTGTCTATCATATGGCCTATGAAGATTTTAAAGAAGCTTTGGCACAAGGTAATACCGCTGTCCGCCCTAAGATTGACTTCCTCGAAAAGAATAAGCTAATAATTACAGGTCAATCCGATTATTTTCTTGCAACAGATGCTAATAAAGTTGGACCTAACGAATTTAGACCAGTAGGAGAAGGGTATTCGTGGATTACACGAACCGTCAAAATACAATAGTGTTTATAGGATCTGATCATGCGGGTTTTTGGGCAAAACAAAAAACCTGTGATTATATACGCTCCTTAGAGTATCAGATAGAAGATTTGGGAACAGATTCTGAAAAACCTGTTGATTACCCAGATTATGCTATTAAGGTTGCCCAGCGTGTTCGTGAAACACCCGGCGCTTGCGGAATTGTTTTTTGCGGAACAGGCATTGGAGTGAGCATTACGGCAAATAAGGTACCTGGTATTCGCGCGGCATTATGTACTTCTCCTTACCATGTTGAAATGGCACGACGTCATAACGATGCAAATGTATTAGCGTTAGGAGCTCGGATTTCCACCTTTGAAGAAATAAAAAAGATGATTGATGTATGGTTTTCGACTCCCTTTGATGGAGGGCGACATCAACGGCGAGTAGAAAAAATTCATTTACTTACAGGATGTTGACATGTTTTATACTTTAAAAAATCAAGATCCCGACGTCTTCCAAATGATTTGTCATGAAATTGAAAGACAACATAAAACATTAGAAATGATTGCTTCTGAAAATTTTGTAAGTCAAGCTGTATTAGAAACTGCCGCAAATGTAATGACCAATAAATATGCAGAAGGTTATCCTGGACATCGTTATTATGGTGGATGTGAATATGTTGATGCCATTGAAAACTTAGCAAAAGAACGAGCAAAAGAACTTTTTAATGCAGAATATGCTAATGTCCAGCCTCATTCAGGAAGTCAAGCCAATATGGCTGCATATTTTACCTATTGCAATCCAGGAGATACTGTTTTAGGCATGAATTTATCTCATGGCGGTCATTTAACTCATGGAAGTCCAGTAAATTTCTCTGGAAAATTCTATCATATTGTAAGCTATGGTGTTAAACCCGATACAGGTCGTATTGATTACGATGAGGTCCTTCATAAAGCACGAGAATATAAACCGAAACTCATTATTGTTGGCGCGAGCGCCTATCCTCGTTTTTATGATTTTGTCCGCTTTCGGGAAATTGCTGATGAAGTAGGTGCTTATGTAATGGCTGATATTGCTCATCCGGCTGGATTGATTGCTGCGGGGCTTCATCCGGATCCCATTCCATGGTCTGATGTTGTAACAACAACTACACACAAAACACTCCGTGGACCTCGGGGAGGAATGATTCTTGTGGGCAAAGATCGCGAAAATCCCTTTGGAATAACAGCTTCAAAAAGCGGCCGTGTAAAAATGATGTCTGAAATTCTGGATTCAACCGTAATGCCCGGCATACAAGGTGGACCGCTTATGCACATAATTGCTGCAAAAGCTGTTGCTTTGGGTGAAGCTTTAAAACCAGAATTTAAAATCTATTGTAAACAAATCATTAAAAATGCAAAAATCCTTGCAGATGCTTTGCTAAGAATGGATTTCGATCTTGTTTCCGGGGGAACTGATAATCATCTGATTCTTATAGATCTTAGAAATAAAAATATCACGGGAAAAAGTGCAGAAAAAGCCCTGGAAAAAGCAGGTATAACAGTCAATAAAAATATGGTCCCCTTTGATACCAAAAGTCCTTTTGTGACAAGCGGCATTCGAATAGGGACACCTGCTTTAACAACCCGTGGATTTAAAGAACCAGAAATGGAACAAATTGCTCATTTTATAAATCGTGTTATTACAGACCCAGTAAACGAAAAAAATCTTCTGGCAGTCCGTAAAGATGTTGAAGCTCTTACCGATCAATTTCCCCTTTATGCAGACTTGCTAAACAAATATATCCAATGAAATGTCCACAATGTAATCAGCCCGATACTCGGGTAATTGATAGCCGACCTCTAACAAAAGAAATCGGCATTCGTCGTCGACGAGAGTGCCCTTCGTGCGGGTATCGTTTTACAACGTATGAATATATTGCCTTGAGTCAAGTGCTTGTGATAAAATCTAATGGAACGCGAGAAGAATTTAATCGGGAAAAATTAATTCATAGTATTCAACTTTCCTGCACAAAACGCCCTGTTTCTTTAAAAACAATTCAAAATATTGCCTATGAAATTGAACAAAAAATTGAACAGATGGGAATTTCTGAAGTGAAATCATCTTTTATCGGTGAAGAAGTTATCCAACGGCTACGACAAATTGATAAAGTTGCTTATATCCGCTTTGCCTCAGTATATCATGAGTTCCAAGATGTCACGGAGTTTAAGAAAGAAATTAAGGTTTTGGAAGAAGATACATGAAAGTGGAACCGTAAATTCATTCTAACGTAAAAGAGAAAGTTATAGAATTATTGACTTTATAAATTCAGGCTTATTAACTTACTAAAACAAAATATCGAGAGGTGACCATAAGAAGCGTTCGTTAAAGGATTATTTGAAAAAGTGACTTAGCAAATATGTCCTTTGAACGAACAATAAGGCCGAACGGTATGTTGTCGTTCGGTATTTTTGAAGGAGACTTAAAAGTATGGTTAAAAAATTCACATTATTTCTGGTATTTATCTTATTATCAGGATCACTCTGGGCTCAAGGAGATGCAGGGGCTGTCTTTCTTCTTATTGCACCGGGGGCCCGTGCTGAAGCCATGGGAGAAGCCCAAGTGGCTAATACAAAAGATGCGTATTCCTCTTATTGGAACCCTGCAGGATTGGCCTTTATGGATATAAACGAAGTCGGACTTATGTATGTAAAATGGCTCCCCAATCTCGTGGATGACATGTATTATAATTTTTTAACTACTGGATATAGAATTCCAGGATTTGGAACTGTTGGTGGACATGTGATTTATCTAAATCTTGGCGAACAAGAACGACGGGATGAAAGTGGAAATGACCTTGGAACATTTGTCTCCTATTTGACAGCAGTAACGGTTTCTTATGGGACAAAAATATCCCAAAATCAAGCGTTTGGTGTCAACGCAAAAATTGTCTATCAGATGTTAAGTCCCTTTGGGACTATCCAGGAAAAAGGAAAGGGTTCCTCAACAAGTTTTGCTTTCGATTTTGGATATTTGTATCAAGGACTGCTCTGGAATAAAATGGATTTTGGAATAAATCTCTCAAATGTTGGACCTAAGGTCGCTTTTATTGATGTTGCTCAAGCAGATCCCATGCCCACAAATATGAAATTGGGAGTCAATTTGAAGTTTCTTGATAAAGAACATAATAAATTCTCGGTCGTTTTTGATGCCAATAAACTGTTAGTTGCCAGTTATCCAGCAATGGATAGAAATGGGAATCTTGTGATTGATAAGGATACCAAAGAAGAACCCTATGCTGATCCTTGGTATAAGGCACTTATCACTTCCTGGTATAATGATTGGAAATATAAGGGAGATATTGATTATTCTGGTGATGGCTTCATTGGTGGTTACGATGCTGAAGGAAATCGGCAAGGAGGATATAATGAATATGGTGAACCTGTAGTTGGGGGAGATTATGATGAAAATGGAAATTTAGCAGTAAGCTATCATCCTGAAACAGGTGAAGAACTCGTAGGCTGGGGCATTTATGGAGGATCTCCTAATAAAGTAATGGTGAAAAAAGAAATCGGTTCAAAAAATGATGGAAGCTTTAAAAATGAAATCGAAAAAATAATTTTTAATATTGGCGCTGAATATGCTTATAACAATATGATCTTTCTAAGGGCTGGCTATATTTACGATCAAGCAGGTAAAATTTTTAATCCAACCGCAGGTTTTGGCCTTATGTATCACAACATTGGTTTCGATTTTGGCTATACAGGAGGGGAAAAAAATCATCCCTTAACAAATACCATGCGTATTAGCTTACGATATTGTTTTGGAAAAAATTAATATCCTTATGAAAATTAGATATTTATCTATTAAAGGGGCGATAGGAATCGCCACTTTTTATACCATGGTATATGCCCTTCCCCTGCGAACACCAATGTACTTAGAACAACCTACACAGCAAGAGCTGTATTGGAATATTCTTTTAGTTGAATTTCAGGAGGATAATTCACCCGTAACAACAGGAGATGGCCTTTTTCTTCAATCTTGGGAAGATGCAAATGATGAATATCTCCTGGATCCTCCCCCCCACAATACATCCTATTTTCATTCCCACTTAAAAGCCATCAGCAATTACTGGCGAAACGTGACAAAAAATACGGTTATTATTGATACCAGTGCCTCATGTCTTTTACCCCAGGGTGATGAAACCATAAAACTTCCTCATGAAATTCGTTATTATTATCCAGCCAATACTCCCGACAGTATTGATTCCCGCCTTGCTAAAATGGTTTATCAAAGCGTTAGAATGCTGTATGAGGAATATGATGTTCTCTCTTTAACAGAAACAATAATTATTTATCATGCAGGTGTAGGTCAAGATTTTGATTTTTCTGATATCTACGATTCAACGCCTTATGACATCCCCTCCTTTTATTTTGATGAACACTTTCTCTCAACATACTTGTCTCTGGATGAATATTCTTTTATCCAATCCCTCGGGGTAAAACGAGGCATTGTCTTGCCCGAAATGCAAAATCAATTAGGACTAAATATTGCTTTAAACGGAACAGAAATTTTAATGTCTGGCTTTTTATTAGGACTTCCTCCACTTTATAATACAGAAACAGGTAAGTCTGGCGTAGGCATTTTTGGGCTTATGGATCATGGATCTAACAATGGTAATGGATTACTACCAATCCAACCTTCAGCCTTTGAACGTATGATCATGAATGTTCAATCCCCTCGTTTGGCTAATAAATCAAGTCGCTATTCTTTGCTTCCTGAAGAAATTCTTAAAATTCCTATCAGCAGCCGGGAATATTTTCTGGTAGAATACCGAAAAAATGCTGGTTACAATTTAGATTCTCTTTATCAAATACATCAAAGTGATACTGTCCCTGAATCTGAGCGCTTTTACACTTATTTGGATGCCTTGGAATGGGTCCAAAAAAGAGGATTGATATCTTATACCCTTAATCCTGAAACAGGAGTCTTAGAATCTGTTGATAATTATGATATTACCCTCCCCGGGACAGGATTACTCATTTGGCATGTTTACGATCCTGAAAAAACCTTGTTTGAATTTCCAGAAAATCCCAATGGACAGGCAATTCCTCTTCTCCGTCTTGAAGAAGCAGATGGAGGATACGATATTGGAAAAAATTATGGCCTCACCAGTGGACCCGTAAATCAGGGATGGAAATGGGATATGTGGTTTTCGAAAAATCCGGGGTTTTTTGACAACAATAAACATCTTTATTTGTTAAGAGATATTGAATTTTCAGATCGCACACACCCAAATACTCGGAGTTTTTCTAACATAGAAACAGGATTAAGGCTTCAAAATTTTTCTTTTACCCCTGATTCTGCGTCATTTACTTTAGACTTTCTAAAAGATCGACCCGATTACTATCCTGGTTTTACAGCTTATGGCATCTGGAATTTTAATCTCTTTGATACCTCCATCCCCTATGGGTTGAAAGAAAATTATCTTGTTTGTC
Organism: Fidelibacterota bacterium; assembly: GCA_028716785.1. Classification (GTDB taxonomy): domain Bacteria; phylum Fidelibacterota; class Fidelibacteria; order Fidelibacterales; family Fidelibacteraceae; genus Fidelibacter. Next base: position 16,553 of record JAQUPD010000010.1, on the reverse strand, counting down.
TGAAAGATACTGGCTTTGTTTATCTTACAACTATCGATATAAATGATATAAAAGCCGAAAAAACTCAAATAATTCCATACGAAAATACATTGATTCTTATTTATTCCACAGAAACAGAAAGTGTTATTAAACACTATGACATTTTGCAAAATCCTTTCGGGGCAACTTTAATAAAATCTCACTCATTGACACATGAAATTACTCTTAATGACCTATTACTGCAGGGGAATCAACTCTTCTTGCCCTTAAAACCATCTGGATTTATTATCTATAACATAGATAAAGATCATTTTTTAATGTCCGGACCTTCCCCTGGGATTCCTAAGCCTACTGTTTATGATGAGTCCCTGGTTATCCTCATGGGATCTCTATTAAACTTTTTCGATGAAAATCATGTAGAACAATTACCATTTTTTGGTGGAACTCTCGTTTCGTATGATAATTACTTGCTTATAACGGATGCAGAACAAGGAGGATTTTATTTTTACGACGTCACGAACAAAAAGCTTATCAATTCCTATGCCTATCAACAGGATTTAATCATTGAAGAAATTATCCCCCTTGACTTGCCTGAAACGCAGGGACCTGATTTATTGATATTGGGTAAAAAAGGTAATAGAAAGCATCTTGTTTTAACAGATAGTGATGGTCATCCCTGGAATGGTTTCCCTGTAAAGAAGGACTATGAAACGTTGCGAATATTTTTTAAAGAGGATCAGCTTCGCATTGTAGGAATCCAAGAAAACGGGCGGATAGATATTTTTGATAAAACAGGATCCCTGGAACAATCCTTTACCTTAACCCCACAGCCCATTACATTTTTCCTCGCCCTCTATCCTCAAGGCGTTGCAATAATGTCTGAAAGCGACCGCATTATGGTGGATGGTGATTCTCTCCATTGGGCATATACCAACGGCGATATATGGGGCTCTCGAAGTATTCAAAAAATTTCACTCCCGTCGGAATATTTGGCAGAGGAATTAATTGCAAATAACATAATATATAATTACCCAAATCCTGTTTCTGATGAAAAAACATTTTTTCGATATTTTGCTATTACAGCAGAATTTGTTGATATTAAAATTTATGATTTGCAGGGGAAATTTGTGGAACATCTCAAGCAGACACCCATTCAACAGCAGTGGAATGAAATTCCATGGGATGTCCGTAAATTAGACTCCGGTGTTTATCTTGCAAAAATTACTGTTCAGGGAGCAGGAAAAGAAAAAACATACATCATTAAACCAGCTCTGTTAAAATAGTCTATGAAGTTTATAAAACATGCCTTGCTTTTCTTTTTATCCTTGCTTCTTTTTGTGATTCCTCTTTATGCTGATCCCAATCATCCCGAGTTGACTTGGTTTACGTTTGAATCAGAACATTTTATGTATCATTATCATGAAGGCACAGAGCAAACAGCCCGCATGGTTATGAATATTGCAGAGGAAATGTATCCCTATGTTACAGGTCTTTATGATTATGAACCTGCGACAAAAACACATATTGTAATTCAAGATACCGACGATTATTCAAATGGAGGAGCTTACTATTTCGAAAATAAAATATTACTATGGGCTTCACCACTACAATTAGATTTAAGAGGCAATCATAGTTGGATACGGAATGTTTTTACCCATGAATTTTCCCACATTGTTTCTCTCGGAAAGGCAATGAAATTTCCCATTTCTATTCCTTCAGCATATTTTCAAGTTATGGATCGTGAAAAGCCCTACAAAGACAACATTGTTATGGAATATCCTAAGGGAATTGGCTCAGTGCCCATCGCAAATGTAGTGGTTCCCATGTGGTGGGCTGAAGGAGTTGCCCAGTATCAGTTTGCTGAAAGTACTGGCGATTTGTGGGATTCTCACAGGGACATGCTTTTGCGAGACAGAGCACTTCATGGCAATTTGCTAAACTGGAATGAAGCCGCTTATTTTGATAAAAAAGGAACTGGAAACGAAGCAGTTTATAATACGGGGTATGCCTTTGTCTACTATTTAAACGATACCTATGGACCAGATGTTAATCGCCACATTGCTGAAAAAGCTTCATCAGCTAAATACTGGTCCTTTAACCGGGTAATGGAAGAGGTTTTAGGACGCCCTGGTAAAGACATTTATGACACCTGGATAGATTCTATAACAATTAGTTACTTTCGAAATACTGAAATCATCAGACATCATGAAACAAAAGGTACTCTTCTCTTAGAAAAAGGACCTGCCTATTTTAATGCATCTGTTTCACCAAATGGGAAATCCGTTGTTGTTGCTTCAGCAGAAAATCGAGATTATATAGGACAAGTATATCTTTCTCTTCTTAAAGAAAATGGCGAATTAGAGCCGCTGGATAACATCTCCAGAGTCCGTGGAAATATGGCTTGGAGTCCTGATAGCCGCTATCTTTATTATGCAAAAGAAAGACTCCCTAATATTTATGGGTCTGTATATTTTGATTTAGCAAAATATGATATAGAAACAAACAAAATTGACTTTATTACAAAAAATGCCAGAATTTACTCGACTGCAGTCTCCCCTAAAGGGGATATTTATGTCATCACCGTCTATGATGGGTCTCATAATATTGAATTTGTCCATGAAGACGGTTCATTAACACCTCTGACCTTTTTTAATCATGGGGAACAAGTTTTTGATATGGATGTGTCACCTGATGGAAAATCAATTATTTTTGATTTAGCCTTTCTTCATGGTCGAGATATTTTCTCCCTAAATATTGAAACCGGTATCATAACACCATTGATTGTGCATGAAACGTGTGATAACCGCCATCCCGTTTTTACCAAAGATGGAAAATCGATAATTTATGCATCTGATCGAACGGGTATTTTTAATCTCTATTCTCGGGATCTTGAAACCAGTGAAGATTTTCTTTTGACAAATGTTACTGGGGCAGCTTTTTATCCAACAACAACTTCTGATAATCGTATCTTGTACACTCTTTTCGACAACGACATATTTACCTTAGCCCAGTTGGACACCCTCACCATCATCCCCTTTGAATATGCCACCTATCGACCCTATAGCTTACCAGTCAATGATTATGACCCTACGCAACTTCCTCACATAACAACGCAAGATTATGTTTTACAATTTTCTCGCCTTTTTGTCATGCCTTATCTTTTAATCGATTATAACAAACCCAAATTTGGATTTGCAGCATTTCAAAATGAAGTATTAAATAAATATAATTTATATACCTCTTTTGATATTTCCACCAATAAAGATATTGATTTGTATGTCCGTTTAGATTTTAATTTTTTTATACCAACTCTTTATTTGGAAGGATTTTATGTAACCTATCATCTTGATCCTCAATCAGAAAGGCTTTATGAATTAACGGAGCTCGAAAGGGAGATATCCTTTCAGTTGTGGGAAGTCATCGGGGGTGCAGAATATCAATGGTTATATAACACCTTTCATACGTTTATCAATCATCAACAATATTCTGCCACAATTACAGATTATGATAAAACGCGCGGGATTTTATATGACCCTTTTGGTTATACCTATTTTAAGGGTACTACCCTTCAGGCAGATTGGACCCTTAATTTAATCGTACCTGATTGGCACAGTGACATAAATCCACGGAGAGGCTTTGCTTCTAAATTAAGTGTTGCTTATGATTTCAATCGTTTTTTACAGGATTTTGGGATAAGTGAAGAATATAGCACTCTTTATGAAATCTATAACCCTGAAAACACTTTTCGCATGGAACTTAATTCTGAATTCTTTTTACCTGTTTCTTTTCCCGAACGAAGTGCTTTTAGTTTAGCCATTAACAGTGGATGGCAAGAAAACACTCACATCGATAGCTTTTTCCATTATTATGGAGGTGGACGTCCTGGTTTAAAGGGATATCCTTTCTATGCCATTGAGGGAACTCAAAAAGCGATTTTAACAAGTCTATTCCGTTTTCCCCTTATCGCCGATATGCATGTAGGTTTTGAACCTTTCTATTTCAATCGTCTTTATGCTGGAATTTATTATCAAGCTGGTGATGCATGGCGTGGCGGAATAAAAGATATTGATCTTAAACAAAATATTGGCTTTGAAATACGATTGGGTGGACATTCCTTTTATTCATATCCTTTGGCAATAACTCTTGATGCTGTATACGGCTTAGATTCTTTTAGCCGCTTGGATGAAAATACTGGTAAAGTTGTCACCTTTGGAAAAGAGTGGCGGTTTTATTGGACTGTTCTTTTTAACTTTCCGAATAGGACTGATCCTTTATAAGGAGGTTTATGAAACGCATTGTTTTCCTTGTATTTCTTATAGGGACTACCCTTTCAGGACAGAAATTTGAAAAATTTCAGGTGGGAGAATCCGTTGAAAAAAATCCTCAAAAAGCTATGTTAATGTCGGCTGTGATACCTGGTAGTGGACAATTTTATACAAAATCTGTCTCCTGGGGAATCTTTTATTCTGCCCTTGAGGTTGCAGGAATTAGCGGAATCATTTACTATCAACAAACTGGAAATGACAAAGTGGATACATACAAGTCGTTTGCCAATGAGCATTGGGATGTTGTCCGTTGGCTTGATGATTATTATCGTGAGTATGAAAATCCTTGGTCTAATCCTGCAGCAGAAAAAACCCATAATGTCTATTTATATGTAGGAAATCAGCGATATACCTTTGCAGAATTTATTCAAACCTATGAAAGATGGGAAGACTGGCAATCTGTTCGGGAGCACATCGATCTTGAAAAAGAGTACCATTTTTATGAAAACATTAGCAAATACAAGCAATTTAAACAAGGATGGGATGATTGGGAGGAATATAAAAACGATCCAGCTTATCAGGTTCTGGAAAAATCTTCACCGAATCAGGAAAGATATGCAGCGATGCGGAAAAAAGCAAATGATCTGCTTAAGCATTCTACATACTTTTCTTCAGCCATCATGTTTAATCATGTAATCTCTGCTTTTGACGCCTATTTTCGGACAACGCGATGGAACAAATTTCTTTCACAGAATGTACACCTTAAAATGATACCAAGTATGTATACTCAAAACCAAGGATTAATGATTCATTTACACATTGATTTGGCAGGCTTATGAAACATTACAAACATTTTTTCTTATTAATTTTTTCAATAGTGTTTATCCTCGCAGGATGTTCCGGCTCTAAAACTGTTGAAAGTGGTTCTTTTCTTGAACGGTATGAAAAAGGTTGTGAGTTATATGATGAGGGGAAATATTATAAAGCCATTGAACACTTTACTTTTGTTGTTTACAATGCTCCTGGAAGTGATATTGCGGATGAAGCACAGTTTAAACTGGCAAAATCCCATTACAATTTGAAAGAATATCTTATAGCAATTGATGAATTTAAACGGCTAACCCTTCGATGGCCTGCAAGCAATTTAGTGGAAGAAGCTGAATTTTATATTGGAGAATGTTATTTTGAACTATCACCAATTTATCAAAGAGATCAGAGTTTTACCGAAAAGGCTATTCAACACTATCAGGATTTTATCAATACATATCCCCATAGCAAATATCGAAAGCAAGCAGAAGAACGACTTCAGGAATGCCGATTAAAACTTGCCCAAAAGGTCTTTGATGCCGGTAAACTTTATATGATTTTACATGAATGGGAAGCTGCCATTATTACTTTTGAAGAAATTATCAACGAGTATTACGATACCCCTCTTTATCAACCCACATTGCTCAATATGGCTGAATGTTATAAAAAAATCGGAGATGTTAAAAAATTAACAGAAATCTATAATAAAATTGATAAATCAAAACTCTCTTCTCCTCAGGATCGTGTTCGTTATAATTCTTTAATAACAAACGTTGCCCAAGAGAACAAACGATGAATACTTGTCTATTTGGAGGATCTTTTGACCCTGTTCATCAGGGACATGTTTATTATGTTCACCGTGTTCAAGAGTCTCTTCATCCAGATTTAATTATCCTTATGCCTGCAAATCGATCCCCCTTTAAAAAAGAAAATCCCACAGACGGGAAACATCGGGTAGAAATGTTAAAACGAGCTTTTCCAGAGATGAAAAATGTTCTTATAAGCACGTGGGAACTAGAAAGACCGGGGCCTTCTTACACAATAGATACTGTTCGTTATCTTTATACCTTTTATGATTCTATCAAAACATTATACATTCTCGTCGGGATGGATCAAATGGCACAAATAAAAAAATGGAAATCTCTTGATGAAATGATAAAGATGGGGGTTATCTTTGTCGTTTTTCCACGAAAAGGATATGATTCATCAGACATTGATTCAAAAATAAAAAAATATTGCCTTTTTATTGATGGTCCTATTTTAGATATCAGTGCCTCAAGCCTCCGAGAGAAAATAAAAGCTGGCGAAGACGTGAACAATCAAATTCCACCTGCCGTTTGGGAATACATTAAAAAAAACAACTTATATACTTATGCCTGAACTTGCTCAACAAATTCTCTTATTTTGTCTTGGAATTTTTTTTCTTTACTACGGTGCAGATTTTTTAATTCGTGGTAGCGTAAATATTTCACGAATATTGGGCATTAATCCATTGATCATTGGTCTAACAATCGTTGCTTTTGGAACCTCCATGCCTGAGTTTCTTGTGAGCACTGTGGCTTCTATAAAAGGTCAATCCGATATTGCAATTGGCAATGTCGTTGGAAGTAATATTACTAATATTGCCTTAATCCTTGGACTATCTGCACTCTGTTCTCCCTTTGTTATTACCTATACATCAATTCGTAAAGAGTTAATTATTCTTTTTATATCGTCTCTGGTCTTTAGTTTTTTTATCAGAGGGGGCGTGACTTTTGGGGAAGGTCTGTTGTTTATCTCTCTCTTAATTATTTATCTTGTTTATCTTGCCATGCACCCACACGAAATTCCCTTTACGGAAAAGCTTCCAGAAAAAAGCAATTCTAAACTTTTAAATTCTTTTTTTATTCTCATTGGCATTGGTGGACTCACTGTTGGATCAAACTGGTTAGTCAATTCAGCTGTTTATTTAGCACATATAATAAAAATTCCTGATATTGTCATTGGGATGACGATTGTAGCCGTAGGGACATCACTGCCTGAACTTGCAGCAAGTGTCATGGCGGCTATAAAAAAAGAGGCTGATATTTCAGTTGGAAATATAATCGGATCAAATCTTTTTAATATGTTATTTATCATAGGGGGTATTGGTCTTTTTAAAAATATTCCAGTTAATCCTATTATTTTTACCTTTGAAATTCCCATGATGTTGGGACTTACACTCCTTTTATTTCCTATGATATTTTTTCAAAAAGGATTAAACCAATTCAGCGGTATATTCTTTTTGTTAATTTATGTCTTTTTTAATGTCTATCTTTATATGACACGTCATTTACCAGTATGAAACATTCACTGCAAAGGATTCCACCTTACACTCGATCTGCTGATTTCTACGATGAATTGATGGCCGATATTGACTATAAAGGATGGGCAGAGTATTTATTAGTCTTAGCATTTAAGTTAGATATTAACACCGAGAGCATTATTGATTTTTCCTGTGGGACGGGTACACTTTTATATTATCTGTCTCAAAATTGGTCCCGCGTGAGAGGAATGGATGTTTCAGAAAGTATGATTCAAAAAGCAAAAGAAAAGTATCCCAATATGGAGTGGATTACAGCTGATATGCTTACCGTTTTTATGCCTTTAGACTTTTCACTGGGAATTAATCTTCATGATTCCTTGAATTATATTCTTGAAAAAGATGTTTTGAAAACGTATATCCATCGTATGCAACAAACATGTAAACCAGGACAAAGCCTTTTTTTTGATTTTGCTCTTCCAGCTGTTATCGATCGCTATTTTATTGGGCAAGATGAAGTAAAAAAAATGAAAAATGATGATCTTGTCTATCGACATCATGTATATAAAGAACAAGAAAAAATATGTATAACCTATTTAGAAATAACCCATGGTAATGAAAAAGTTGTAGAAATTCATGAGCAAAAAATTTATGATTTTCAAGAGATAAAAAAAATGTTTATTGTTTTACCCAGTCAGGATCTTTTATTTTTAGAAGAATTTACGTTTTCGGAGGCAAATGAAAATTCTGAACGCTTACTGGTTGTGATAAAAAATGATTGAGTGCATCCAACTAACCGTTGATTTTGGTAATGGTGAGGGGATAAGAAATATTACTACCCACTTTTATGAAGGTGATTTTACCCTGCTTCTGGGCCCTACTGGGTGTGGAAAATCCACATTAATGCGTATAATGTATATGGATATTTTACCCACACGAGGCTATATAACTATTCGCCATTGGGATAGCCGAAAAATAAGTAAACGGCAGATTCTTAAGCTTCGGCAGGGAATTGGGATAATTTTTCAGGATTTTCGCTTGATTGAAAACTTAAGTGTTTTTGAAAATGTTGCTTTACCTCTCATAATGACCGGCCAACCTCGAAAAAATATCTTTGAAAGAGTCCAGGCTATTCTTGATGAAATAGGCCTTTTGAATACATGGCACCAAAAAGCAGGCTCTTTAAGTGGCGGAGAAAAACAACGCGTTGCCATTGCCCGCGCGATCGTAAAAAAACCTTTTCTTGTCCTTGCCGATGAACCCACGGGAAATTTGGACCCCGAAGCTGCCAATACTGTCTTTGAATTATTGAAAAAAATTAATGCGTTGGGAACAACAGTTATTATGGCAACTCATAATTATACCTTAATTGAAGATTGTGATTACCGCCGAATTTATATGGAAAATGGAAGTCTGGTGGACCTATAATGCGATTTACCTTTATTATTAAACAAACCTTTATCAATCTTTGGACTGCCCGTTTGCCCGTACTGATTGCCATTTTTACCATAGGAATCTCTTTAAGTATCGTAATTGGCATGGGACTTCTCTCTTATAAAGCATTTACATCGTTTGATATGTTTCAAGATAAATTTGAAATTGAAGTGTTTTTACATCCAAATTTAACCCAAGAAGAGATACACCGCCTTCAAAATGAGCTGTCAGATATTCATCAAATTAAAATGATAAATTTTATTTCCAAAGATGAAGCAGCCCGCATTTTTAAAGAAGAATTTGGCGAAGATATCTATGAAATTTTAGATGAGAATCCCCTCCCTCCTTCTTATCATATTAAACTCTATCGGCAAATGACACATCCTGATATTGTTGATAATGTTGTAAAGCGAATTTCCGAACTTCAAGGTGTTGAAGATGTCAAATACCATAAGGAAATTTTAATTCTTATGGAAAAATATTCTCGCCTTATTATCCTTGTCGGTACAGGAATAATTTTAGCCCTTATTATTGCCATGAATGTCCTTATCAAAAATACCATAAAACTCTCTGTCTATGCCCGTCGTAAGCAAATAGCTATTTTACAACAACTCGGTGCTGGTGGATTTTTTATTAGACTCCCCTATATTTTTGAAGGAATGATAGAAGGTGCTTTAGGAGGTGCTTTCGCAGGGTTTCTCCTTAATTTGTTTTTTCAACTTATTAATTTATCCGTCCAATATATCTTTGATATTTCCCTTGTTTTTTCTTCTTCTATATGGACTGTCGCCATTGTTGCTGGAGCTATCATAGGAATATTCTCCAGCAGTCGAGCCGCTAAAAGTTTTATGTACCTCTTTGCAAAAGAAGATTATTAAGAAATCTTTTAACAACATAACGCTTTAGAAATATTTTTTAATCCTTAAAGATTCAAAAATATTTGTTGTTACAAAGTTTATCCTTTGTTTGGATTCATAAAATATATGGTTGTGGATTGTTCTTTTTATCTTTATGTTTTTTCAGTCAAGGACTTTTTAGATAATCTTGTTCTTTTAATCATTAAAATAATAGCCAAAACGATTAACGCTTCTCCTACAAGAAAAAGGAGCCACTGAAAAGATGTTGGTTTATAATAGGAAATGATATGCCAAAAATGGTCATCCTTAGCCAAGTCCCAAAAACGCGAAAGAAATCCACCTTGAATAATAATTTTCGAATAATCATAAATAAACGTGTAAAAAATAATAAATGCACCTAAAAGAATCATTATCCATTCATAAACTTTAAATTTAGCGTCGTACCCTTTTTCTTGAAGAAAAACAACACTTATTGCAAGAAAAATCATTGTTAACGAACAAAGAATTGGAGCTAGAACAGGGCCGACCCATGTAACAGGAATTAAAAACAAAATATCCCATGTTAAAAAAGAAGAAGGCCAGTTTAAAAAAAGTTTTAATGCGACATAATAAAATATATCCCACATTGCAAAGGTATAAAGAAAGTAGGAAAATTTTTGAAGAAAATTTTTCCCTGCAAGGATTCCTATCACTACAAGCATAACAAGGGTAGACAATTCGCGGATGAGTTCAGCAGAAAGAATATCGGACGGCATCATTTTTAAGGGGAATAAAAATCCTTCTGGATAATAGAGTTGTCGAAGGTAGACAACAACAACAGCTTCTAAAAATCCCATAGCAACGCCAAAAATACCCAGTAAAAGAAAATTTCTTGACGCTTTTCTTGAAGATTCATCCATGTTAAATTTTCTATATCCTTAACTTCTTGTTTACAAATAACCTCTCTAAAAGATAGAGTCTATTTTGCTTTTAGATAGATTTTGTGGTTTATCTATTCATTGGAGCGAAGCATTGTGAGAAGCATTTTGAATTTTGTTTTTGCTTTTACAACATTGGGAATATTGGCAGGCATAATGAATCCATGGTCTTTTTCAACTTATGGACTTTTTCACCCACAGTAAATTCACCTTCACCCTCCAGGGCATGAACTAAAGTATCATAGGGAGCCGTGTGCATGCTTAAACTTTGTCCTTCACCAAAAGCAAAGAGGGTAATAGTGCCTGCATCATTTTCAATGATAATACAATTTAAAATACTTTCTTCAGTATAGTTCACCATTTCTGCATATGTAAAAAATTTATTTTCAGGGAATTTTTCCACTTTCAAACAACTTTTTCGTACATTTCAAATTTTAATAAACTTATTTATCTTCTTTTGGCTGCTTCGCTTTTTGAGCCATTGCAGAAAATCCTACAACAGCAATGAGTATTCCACAAATAAGATTCATCCAAAAATATGTCTGACCAACACGTAAAAATTCAATAAACGTAGAAACAAAAATGAAAAGAGAAGGAATCAAGGAAATCCATCCTAACCAGGTATTTTTGGCAGATTTTTCCGTGATTATCATAAGACTTAACACAATTGTAAAAACTCCCACAAGCAGGTTATTCCACAAAACACCAGCAGGACTGAACTTTAAAAAGGCCGTAATAATCAACCACACGCCAATAATACCCGTTACTGTACCTAGTCTCTTCATCAATCACTCCTTTTTACTTTCGATTAACAGATAGAATGTGAACATCTTTTTAAACAATGGTATTCTCTTTTTCTTGTTTCCTTGATTTGTAGATTTTTACAAATAAAAAGAGAAGAAATCCCACAATGGCTAACCATAGAAATGTTGTTTTTTTATGTTTGCGATTATTCATGCTTCCTATCTCCAACTATCATCACATACTTTGAGCTTTTCCTGCTGGTGAATTTTCCCACAATATTTTTGCACGAGGTGCCCAATTTTTAGCAGTTTCAATACATTTATCTGTGAGATGTACAACATCTTCAGGTTCAGTTAAATCAGTTGAACGAGCATGTGATTTCTGGACTATTTCACGTAAGGCATAGGGATTATCTAAAAGTGGACACGGTTGCAAATGATTCTTATTAAAGGGTTGATGTGCTGCGTATTCTCTAAAAAGAGGAGTTTTAAGAGCATCAAGTAAAGAAGACTCTTTAATATTCGTATTTGCATAGTGGATAAAGGCACAGGGTTCTACATCTCCATTGGCATTAATATGTAAATAGCTCTTTCCTCCAGCAATACATCCTTTTACATATTCCCCATCGTTCCAGAAATCAATGATAAACATGGGTTTTTCTTTTCGCCATCTCCGGACCTGGTGATACATAAACTCCCGTTGTTCAGGTGTTGCCATTAGATCAGTGGGGGCATTTTTCCCAATCGGCATGTAGGTAAAGTACCAACAAAAAGCTGCACCCTTTTCAATCATCGCATCAATAAATTCATCACTGCCTGAAGATACCAGATTTTGGCGTGTATAACACACAGAAATACCAAAAAGCTGCTTATATTTTTTAAGATAATCCATTCCCTGCATTATTTTTGCATAGGTACCCTTACCGCGCCGTGCATCTGTTTCTTTTTCAAATCCCTCAATACTAATCGCAGGGGAAAAATTGTGAACTCTTGCCATCTCTTGAACAAAGGGTTCATCAATCAATGTTCCATTGGTAAACGCCAAAAAGGCACAATCTGGATGCCGTTCACACAAGGTAATGATATCCTTTTTTCGTATCAGGGGTTCTCCACCTGAATAAATATACATGTAAATGCCAAGCTCTTTCCCTTCACGAATTATTCTATCCAGTGTTTCTAAATCTAAATTCAACTGTTTCCCATATTCTGCTGCCCAGCATCCTATGCAATTAATATTACAGGCTGACGTAGGATCCATTAAAATAGCCCAAGGGATATTGCACTCTTCTTGCTCCATCATTTTTCGACGGTGAGGTGTTCCTAAAATTGAAGAATTGATCACAAAGTTTTCCAATAACATCCGCCGTGTATTTTTATCAATATCCTCAAAAGCATACTTGAGTAACTGATACCAGTTACTGTTAGGATCATTCAAAACATTTCTAACATTGTTAATCACATTTGCATAGATTCCCTGAGAATCCAACTGTTCAATCCACTTTATAATTTTAGGCAGATTTTTTTCATAATCGGAATCTATATACGACAGGATTTTCTTTAATCCACTTGCTTTTAATTTTTCTTTTATGCTTTTCATCACAATCACCCTTTATTTTTTACACCACAATACTTATGATTCTTACTCAAACAAAACAGCATTCTTAACTAACGTTGATAAAAATTTTAAAACCTGTTTGTACGTTTCAATAATATTGCCTAAAGAGATGGCATACCGAACCTGCGTCCCCTGTTTTTGCCATTTCAAAATGCCATACATGCGCAATATTTTCAAATGTTGAGAAACAGCCGGTTGATTCATCCCAACTACTTTGCTAATCTCTGTGACACTTAAATTTGGTGCGTTGTTCAACAAATGGATAATTTTAAAACGATTTGACTCGGAAAGAATCTTAAACAAATCAACCATCTCATCCACAGATTTTGCATCCGGAACAAATTTTTTTAGGGATGCAATTCTATCGTTTTCTTCACAGATTTGTTCTTTATGCTTACTTTCCATCATGCTTATATCCTTGTGCAATATTAAGTATATTCATATACTTGCATATTATGGTAAGAATTTCAAATGACTTTTTCAAGAAAAATCAAGAAAAAAGTTTAAAATTTTTAAAAAATATCTCTATTTGCTCTTTTAAAAATCATAAATCCTTGCTTTTTCACCGTAAAATAATTCATTTTATTAAAAAGTGGAGGGGGTAGCCATGAAAAAAGGATTTTTTATCATTGTGGGGCTTTTTGTTTTTAATGATACCGTGTTTAGTCAGGATAAGGAAGAACACCTTCTTTATCCCTTTGAGTATAATCAAGCCCAGTATGCTGTTGTCAAAATAGCAAAATCATGGTGGGATGCTGTTGAATATGCAGTTGAAAAAGGAGCCTATCTTGTAGAAATAAATAATGCTGAAGAACAAAACGCTATTTATGATGTGCTTATCAATAAAGCAGATATCTCTCCACACTACACCTCCGTTCTCAATGGGGGCGGCATTGCTTACCTTTGGATTGGTGCTACTGATCAATACGAAGAAGGTGTCTGGATTTGGGATGGTGATGGTGATTCTGCCGGTATATGTTTTTGGATGGGTGAAGGGAAAAACGGCAACGGTAATGGAAAAGCTGTTAATAATGCCTATGTGAACTGGGGCGGCACATCAAACGGAACGTGTAATGAACCAGATAACTCTCGTAATAAACAACATTTTGGAGCAATTGGACTCACAGGATGGCCAAAAGGAACGACACGCTTAGGGTGTCCTGGCGAATGGAATGACATTTTCGGATCCAGTGAACTCTATTTTGTTATAGAGTATCTCCCTAAAAAATTTGAATAATTTCTTCGAAGAGATTATTCCCTAAACGTTTCTACCCCTCCCAAATTGATTTATCTTGCTACATCTTTTCACCGTATAGGACTCACCATAAAAAATATTGAACGTCTAAAATTTTTTATTCCAGAAAAATGAGGTTGTGTAAAAAAGTATCTTCATTCATAAATCCTGAATACCATGAGATATTTCACAAGATATTTATTGTTATATAGAGCGTTTTCTCTCGAAGAAATAATCTATTCAGATGTTTCTTTTCGATGATATTTTTTACACAAATCTACGGGTTGGCAATATTCTGAATTCCAGCTATGATAAAAGACATGGGAAACCTGTTGAGAGAGTTTTTCATTTTCAATCACAATTCCAACATTTCTATCTTTATGGAAATAGCTTTTTGAAGCATTAGAGGTACCCAGCCAAACTGCTTTGGAATCCACTACAATAAATTTACTGTGCTCTACTCTCGCATAGCCGATGTACCCTTCTTGTGCTTCAGGAATCGTAGAAAATTTAATGTCTACATAAGGAATTGCCTGGAGTGATTTAATGTATTCAATCCGAGGAGAATAAAAATTCCAATCCGATAAAATCATTTGTACCTTAACACCACGCGCAGCAGCCCGACGTAAAGAAAAATCTAACGCCTCATAAAGCTCACCTCCCGATAGGGGCGAATAACTTAGAAATTGTAAGATAATGGATTCTTGTGCACTATCAATAAGCCGTTTTATCTGTAATTCATCCCAATTTTGTCTGTAATACACGAGGGACGGACTGCTGGCAGTAGGAATGATCGTCATATCTCCATATTCTTTTGAGGAGATCTTAAAAATAACGTGTTCATCACACTGAGAAAGGGTTTGCAGAATTTCTTTATACGATGCTTTTGGATCAGAAAGGAGCCAATCTAAATTAAAAATATCTTGATAAAAAGAAACAATACCGCTATGGGAGAGCCGAATTCCCAGTTCATGAATATGTTTTAATGATCGCCAGTCAAAATTTTGAGACCCAAGAAAAATTTCCTTTCCATCAACAATAAAGTATTTGGCGTGATGAGTCCCCTCTGTTATTTTATTTAGTTCGTAGATATGGATTTGAATATTTTTATGTTTTTGAAGTGAATCTACCGTTTCTGGGTAAGTTTTATACATATTTCCATCTACAATAAATCGAATCGAAACACCTCGTTCTGCAGCTTGACAAACAGCCTTTAATATTGGTTCCAGGGCTTCCCCTTTTTTGTGAGAAATATAAAATTCCCCAAAATCCAATGAAGTGTTCGCCCCATTAATCATCTCAAGCCATACTTCCGAAGTATTGCGAATTTCAGGATGATCAAGAGTTGTTTCTATGGGAAAGCTTTCGACCAATTCAACCGTGATATCCCCAAAGAGGGGACAAATGTTTATAGCTACATAAAAAATAATAAAAAGTCGTTTCATGACGATATTCCTCCTATAATCTGTGACTCTTTTAAATAAGGTAGTTTCTAATTTATTACGCATAAAAGTGAAAATCTTTAAAATAGATATTCCTTACATATAACAAGAAAATTTATTGAATTCATAGCACCATTCCCTGTACTTTTTGATAGGAGGTAAACCATGAAACCAAAAATTGCCCAATTAGGTCCCTATGAGGTTGAATTGCAAGAAGGGAAACGCTATCTCTGGTGTGCTTGCGGCCGAAGTATGAAGCAACCTTTTTGCGATGGGTCACATGTGGGAACAGACTTTAAACCTGTAGCTTTTACAGTAGAAAAATCTGGAAAAGCATCGTTGTGTGGATGCAAACACACCAAAAATCCTCCCTATTGTGATGGCACCCACACAACGTTAAAAAAATAATTTAATGTCTTGTAATACTTTAAAATATGTGAAGAACGAATTTAATTAAAGAGTATGAGGCCTTTGTTCCTTTTACATTTTATTTAGGAATTCCCACCCCAATGTAGTGTTTATGTAAAAAGGTGTTTTGTGTTTAAGCAGACTTATTTCCCCTTATCAACGAAATGTAATCTTATAAAGCAGCGATTTTATATCGTATGATTCTCGTATTATGATGGTTCTTGCCTTTATATGTATTAACTCTTACTTTATAGTAAGAAGCTCGATTCTCTTAACAAACAATGAAACTCATGGATAACCAGCTATCTCTTTCTGGAGCGTTGCATTCAGTGCTATAATGTTATCAAGTGAAAAACAAGAGATGATGGAGGATCCTTCAATGATCAGTTTTAAACAAGCACGCGACGTCTTAAACTATTCAAAAGAATTTCATCATCAACTGGATGAATATTATAAAACACTCAACAATAAAACAGATAAAATTCGCGTTAAAATGCTTTTAGATTATTTGATGGATCATGAGAAAAAATTGGAAAAAAACATCGAACGTATCGAAGAAACCATACCTCCT
>JAQUPD010000009.1 GCA_028716785.1 Fidelibacterota bacterium | reverse complement strand
GGTCCTTGATCAAATACACCCGATATCCGGTATAGCCAATGCTCCGCGCTATTGCAAGTCCCATCATAGACGGCATCGCCACCGGCTTCCAGAAGATGAAATTCGAATAAAGTTCTCTCGCTCTGTGAAGCTGGTACCGCGTTATATACCCATAATGTTAGATAATCAGCGCCTGAAATATCAAGATATTCACCAACCGGAGCGTTTTTTACGTAATTAATTGTGCCATTTCCGCCCCATTCGTATTCATGGACAATCTGCCACCCAACTTCAAGCGCCGCTAGACCCTCTTTCATAGTCGAGAAGTTATCGGCTAAGTGCAAATTACCTGAACCTGAATTCCAACTAGAAACCAGTGGATCACTGGTGGTCTTGTCAAAAGAATAATTTAAAACGGTCGAGCCACCACCTTGTCCGCCGGTAATATCACTGGATGACCGCGGCAATAGCTGATAGCCTTCACTAAAAGGTGAAATAGAATCAAATTGGCTTAAAACACCCACAATCGTTATGGTGCCTTGGGGAATTGGCATCCCCACCAGATTTACATCGTTATCAATACGGATATCCAGAGAATAACCAAAAGGATCCACAACGCTATAATTTGTATTTCCCGTAAAATTCCCTGTTACCTGAAATGAAACATTTTCCAGCTGGATTAGTGATCCTTCTAGCGCTTCATAGCCATCCCATTGTTGATTTAGAATCTCACTAATTGAAACGGTGGTCGGTACGGGGATTTCAGTTTTGTCCAGAATATTTATTACGGTAACCGTATCAATCCATAGCAGTTCAGTAAGTCCGCTATAGAATCCGACTTTGCTCGTTACATTCACGACAGCACCGGGATATAAACGAGTAACGTAGTTCGCTCCATATAGAGCAATACCAGCGCCCTCATTCTGGATATATACCGGTCCCGTAGCGCCAAATTCATTGACTACCGTAACGATCCCGCTTGTTGTAACAACCTGATCAAGATAGATCGGCGTACCGGACTCATCGTTCTGGCGCAGGTCGGCAATGTTTAGATCGGTTGCTCCACTAACACTAGTTAAGCCGACCATAATAATTACCACCAGAAAAAGATTTCGAGTTAATTGATGAAACTTCATTTTGTCTCTCTCCTCATTTAAGATTAAATGTTAATAAACTACGGTTGGCTAATGACTGCCGCAAATATCCAAAGGCAAAAGTAGCATTGTAATTTGAGTAAGTTTTTTATCAAAAATTATCATCCCCCAACTATCAATGACAATATGAGAATATTTTAAATCAATTCAAAATAAAATCTTGTGTAATTTGACCAAAGCGAAATCGTGAAATTAGTTGTCAGATAAGCTGTACCCCAAAAACTGGACAGGTAGTTAAGGTGAAAAAAGCTTAACTTATTGCTAGGAAAGGATTACCATGAAACGACGGAAATTTATCTTCATGATTATCAAGATGGAATTGAAACCTATTCTGCTTTAGATAAATATTTCAGATTTTACAATGAAGAGAGGACCTACAGTTCGCCTGACTATAAAACACCTGCTGAAGTATATTATAGTCAAGAAAGTCAGGAACAAATTGAAACAGTGAATCCAGTTTTAGTAAATATTTAAAATGAATAATTTCACCTTAAATACGCCTAAATACTGTCCAAGGAATGGAGTACACATAATTTCAACCCTAAAAATATGTAAAACATAAAACCCACTACACAATGAGAAAAACACATTCTTAAATTTTAAAATTTGCAACTTTTCACTTGTTTCCTTGCAGGGAGATTACATCTTTTCTAACTTTTATCGTTTATTTAAACAATAATCTAAGGAGTCTCTGGTATGGAAAAGTCACTCTATCCAACAATGAAAATTGATGAAATCAATATTTATCCTTTTAATATTGAGACGGAAGAGATTTTTAAAATTGCTACTATGAGCTTAAGCGGTGCAAAAAATGTCCTTGTGGAAATTAAGACAAATCAAGGACTAACCGGTTGGGGTGAAGCATGTTCTTTTCGGGCAATAGTTGGTGAAACACAGCAAATAAATCTGGCAGCAGCTGTCGAGTTGCGTGAGGCTCTCTTAGGAAAAAATCCATTAGAGGTTGTAGCGCGAACAGAAGAAATGGAAGCATGGCTTCCCTATAATACAACCATTCGATCAGCCTTTGATATGGCCTTATATGATATTGCTTCACAAGCAGCTGGACTCCCCCTCTATGTTTATCTTGGAGGGACCCGTCGACCTGTAGAAACCGACCTTACCATTGGTATCGGAACACCTGAAGAAGCTTCTGAAAAAGCCAAAAAAATCCTCAAAAAGGGATTCAAAATGATCAAAACAAAGGTAGGAATTTCCATCGAAGATGATTTGAAACGGTTGAGGGCTATCCGAGAGGCTGTCGGTTCTGAAATCAAAATACGCATAGATGCTAATCAAGGATGGGATCGGGTTACAGCTGTACAATGTCTGACAAGTTATGAAGAATTAGATATTGAATTTTGTGAACAACCTGTACGAGCCCGAGATTTTGAAGGGTTAAAATATGTCTCGGATCATACCAAAATTCCTATTATGGCTGATGAATCTGTGTTTTCACCGTGGGATGCCTTAAAAATCATCCACACCAAAGCAGCACCCCTTATCAATATAAAACTAAGTAAATCAGGTGGAATATCAGCCGGACTCAAAATCGCCCATATTGCACAAGCAGGATATATCTCATGTATGACAGGCTGTATGTCTGAATCGGGATTGGCAAACACGGCTTTTACTCATTTTGCCATGGCAAATTCTATCGTTAAATACTTCGATTTAGATGCAAATGAAGGTCATGTAAATGAACCCATTGTTGGAGGAGTTGTCTTCGATAAAGGACAAGTAATCGTCCCCGACACTCCAGGGATTGGTGCAAAACCTGAGCCAGATTTTATTAAGGATCTTCAAAAGGAGAAACGTTAATCCATGAAAAACCAAGTGCCGGTTTTAAAGGCATTAGATCCCACTCATGTGGCCTTTGAAGAGAAGGTCTATCTCTTTTTTGGAGGATATGACTACCATCGGCTTTCGTGGCACCCGGATATTGCTGATGCCCTAAATCACGCTGCTCGTACTTATGGGTTAAACAGTGGGGGATCACGGTGTACAACCGGTAACCACCCTCTTCATCTTAAATTAGAAAAAGCCCTTGCCCAATTTTTTAAGTGTGAAGATGCCCTCCTTTTTCCGACAGGATATCTGGCGAATCTTGCCTTTTTTGAATCTTTTAAAAAACAGATTGATGTCCTTTATATTGATGAAAAATCTCATCCTTCTTTAAAAAATGGGGCATATATATCTGGTTTGGAAACGCGTATTTATCCTCACATGGATGCTAAATATATCGAGAATGATGTAAAAAATCTTCCGAAGGATAAAAAAAGATTTCTTATTGTAACAGAAGGTACTTGGTCTGTTTACAGTACCATTGTACCTGCAGACCGTTATATGAATATTGCTGAAAAATATAATGGTATGCTTTTAGTTGATGAAGCACACACGGCAGGTGTTTTAGGAAAAACCGGGCGTGGCATTCGAGAACATTTTTGTCTTTCTTCTGAAAGATATTTGATATCAGGAACGCTGAGTAAAGCTTTTGGAACGTATGGAGGATTTCTTGTTGGTTCTAAACATTGGATTGAACCCGTGAGAAATAGTTCTCATGTTTTTCATGGAAGTTCTGCATTCCCACTTCCTTTATGTGCAGCTGGACTAAAGGCCCTAGAAATTATTGATCACTCTGCCGATCGTGTTCAAAAACTTCAAAAGACAAGCCTTGAGGTAAAACAACACCTTCAAGAACAAGGTTTTCACATTCCCCTTTCACCAACCCCAATTATCTCCATTTTGTTTGATCATTTGGATCACGTTGAAAAAATGAAGAGCCTTTTAATAAAGTCCGGAATTTATCCTTCCTATATCTTTTATCCAGGAGGCCCAACGGAAGGGTATTTTCGTTTTGCTCTATCTAGCGCCCATTCAGAAGAAGAAATTCAAACATTTCTCACAAGCCTAAGTCAGTATATTTAAATGAATGATTATAGGAATTATTCTTATTCAGAAATTATAGTATTTTATTTGAGATCTCTCTGATTTTGAAAATTATCGTGACACTTACCACAAAATGATGTTTTTAGTGTGCTTTTTAGGAATATCAGAGAAATATCTTTTCTTTAGCTGATTTGATTGTCATTCTATTCGTTCTGTTCGCCGATGCACTCGTCTACTCGACTAAACAAAAAGAGATGTTTATGGTTTTGAGAATTCCATAGCAAACTCCCAAAATAACATAAACAAAGAGATAACTGATCTGGTCAGTTTATTCATGGAACAACCTTTATTTATTTTTATAATCCTAAATGTCTTTCCTATTAGTGTCAAAACCAAGTTCATGAATGATAAATTATAGATTTCTCAGAAAATTAGTCCTTTCTGGTTCACATTATTTCTTTTTTAATAATAATTCTTATTTCAACTAAAAATCAGAAAAGGGACACTTTTTCACTATAAGTCTTATTAATCTTAAAAATAAAATATGTCACTATTTCTCTATACGTTGTTCGTCTCAGAGATATCTCTTATTGAACATTAACCTTAAAAAAGTGATTAATAAGAAGAAAATTATCAAAAATAATATTTATAATGATTTAACAAAAAATGTGAATTTATTATTGGGAAATAACTAACCATACTCTTCCATCTCGAAAATGGTCTTATTAACACCATGACTCTTCTTCTATCAGTAACTCGGTTGAATATTTTACTGCAAAGCGCGCAAAGGACGCAGAGATTTATATGAATAAATTTAAATTAGAATCTTGCTTTAGCAAGAATTGAACACCGAACGAAGTGAGGTGCTTGAATATTTACCGCCAAGGACGCAAAGGACACAGAGATTTTTAAAGATTTTGTATCTGGAATATGAGATAAGTGACGAGTCACGAGTAACGAGGGGGGATATATTCCTTAACGGTTGAGGTGATAAGATCTTAGGGAAAAGAAATGAAGAAAGTCTTTGTTATGTGCTTATTTTAAGAAGTTCTTTTTGAATACCTATCAGTCAGAAGATTGACCGATGGGTTGATTATAAGTTGAGTTCAATATAGGGATCATTTACGGAAATTTTTAAACCCCCGGGGATAAAATAACGCCCTGTTCGTCAAAAAGCAAGATTATATTGTTAATCATATATTATATAATTTTGAACAATATAACGGCCTATAGTGAGAGAGTACCCCTGTATTTTTGTTAAGGTCGGGATACATGTAATTGAATTTTTGAACCTTGCGATAGCAAGGTTTGAACGCCGAACGTAGTGAGGCGCTGGAATCTTTTGAACACCAAGCATCGCGAGGCACTTGAATTTCTTGAATACCGCAACAGCGGTACTTGAACACCGAACGAAGTGAGGTGCTGGAATCTTTTGAACGCCGAAAGCAGTGAGGCGCTGGAATCTTTTGAACTCCGAACGCAGTGAGGCGCTGGAATCTTTTGAACACCAAGTAGAGCGAAGTACTTGAACGTCAAACACAATGAGGGGCTTGAATGCTACGAAGCGACACTGAAACACTGAGCAAATCGAAGAACTGGAACACTAAACGCAGTGAGATGTCGGAATTCCACACGAAATGCTGATCTTGAACGACACGTAGCGACACGTTGAATGCCGTCCATCTCTTCGATTTATTGTCTGATGATAAGTCGGTTATGATATATGGAAATGGTTGTGTGTTTAATTGAACCCCCGGGGATAAAATAGACCCCTCTTCACAAAGGTCAAGATTATATTGATAATAATATATTGAATAGTTATTCATTCTATTGAAAGATAACTTTTTAAGGGTTATACAAGCAGGTTTATGAAAATATGATGAGGTTTAATGATGAAAAATTTCTTTAAAAAGTGTTTGTTATATAATGAATATCCTATATTGAAAGCCCCCCGAGAATAAAATATCACCCTTCTTTATAAAAAACAAGTTTATAGTGTTAATCATATATTGATTAATCCTAAACACCATAACTTTCGATAGGTGATAACAGCGAAAAATCTCTGTCAGATCGAGATCATGGAATTGAATCTTTTAACACTTCGCGAAGCGAAGTGTTAAAACGCTAAGTGGAGCGAAGCGTTCCAATGTTGAGCCTAGCGAGGTGTTGAAAACCGTTACTGCAGCACTTGATCACCACATGGCGAATCATATATCGAATATGCTCTTTAAATGTTCACTTCAAATTTTTCCAGCGATATCATATCCATAGCTGTTAATTTCCTGTAATACCCCGCGCCTGTATCCAAATTAATCACATGATATCGATTTATTTCCGCAGATCCAAATAAGGGTGTATGTCCAAGAAAATAACGATCGTAAGGCAATTGTGGATCTTGCTCAAGAAGCCAAAAATTTCGATCCCACGTAAGAATTTCTGGGTTTTGGTCTTTTAACGGAATTCCAGGTTCTATGCCCCCATGAACAATTGCTATTGAAAGTCCTCCTTCACTAATTTCCCGATAATAGGGCATTTTCTTATAATAGGTCAACACTAAATCCCGAGAAATGGCTTCTTGTTGAAAAGAAATCAGGGTTTTATAACCGCCTTGACTGAGCCAAATCATGGGAGCATAACCATAACGCAAATAGTCTAAAAACCACATATCGTGATTTCCTCGAATCGACAAAACCCCGTGATTGATACAAAATTCCACAACCTTGGCTGAATCAGGTCCCCGGTCTGTCAAATCCCCAACACAATAAAGAATATCCACCTTTGGATCATAATCCGCTTTTTTCAGGACACGGATTAGAGCATTATACTGTCCGTGAATATCCCCTAAAATAAGATGTCGCATGGTTATGACTTGCGTATAAAAAGAGTATTAAAAAAAGTGAAGCACCTCCCTCCTTTCACGCCAAAATTTTTTGCTTCTCTCTCATTCAGCTTAAGGTTTTTCATCTTTTTCAACTTTTAAATGTAATTCTTTCAGCTGTTTTTCATCCACCACATCGGGGGCATTATCCATCAGGGATTGGGCCGTTGTGGTTTTGGGAAAGGCAATGACTTCCCGAATAGAGTCTGCCCCTGCTAAAATCATCACCAGGCGATCAAAACCAAAAGCAATGCCTCCATGGGGCGGTGCCCCATATTGGAAAGCATCCAGGAGAAACCCAAATTTTTGTCGAGCTTCTTCAGATGAAATCCCCAAGATACTAAACATTTTTTTCTGAAGTTCTTCATGATGAATACGAATGCTTCCACCAGCAATTTCATGTCCATTTAACACAAGATCATAAGCCCGCGCCCTCACCTTTTCAGGATTTGTTTCCAAAAGCCCTTCATCCTCTGGATTAGGAGCGGTAAAGGGATGATGTTTTGCTTCATAACGATTTTCTTCTTCGTTTCTCTCAAGAAGAGGAAATTCATGAATCCACAACGCGTGATAAGCCTCTTTATCAATTAAATTCAACGCTTTACCAAGTTGTGTCCGCACTGCTCCCAAGGCCGTTAATGCAGTCTCCCACCTGTCAGCACTGAAAAAAATCAAATCCCCATCCTTAGCATTCGACTGCTGAATCAAAGCTTTCATAAGCTCCAAAGTAAAAAATTTTGAAATCCCGCCGCTTAAGGATCCCCCTTCTACCTTTACAAAAGTAAGCCCTTGTAATCCATATTTTTTTGCTATTTGTGTGTATTCCTCAATCTCTTTTCGAGAAAAGGTACTCCCCCCGGGGACAACCAGTCCACGAATTACCCCGCCGGCAGATAAGACAGATTTAAAAATTTGAAAGGAAGTTTTTTCTGCGATCATATCAACAGAGAAAAGTTGCAAATCAAAGCGCGTATCAGGCTTATCCGTCCCATATTTCTCCATGGCTTCATGATAAGAAAGCACAGGAATTGGCATGGATAAATCAACATTTCTAACCTTTCTCATTATATAAGAAAGCAACCGTTCTGCCACATCGCAAACATCTTTTTCGTCAACAAAGCTCATTTCAAGATCAATTTGAGTAAACTCGGGCTGGCGATCAGCCCGTAAATCTTCATCCCGAAAACATTTTACTATCTGATAATATTTATCAAATCCGGAGACCATCAATAATTGTTTATATGTTTGGGGCGATTGGGGTAGTGCATAAAAATGTCCCACATGTAATCGACTGGGAACAAGAAAGTCTCTTGCGCCTTCAGGAGTAGATTTCATAAGAAAGGGCGTTTCAATTTCAAGAAAATCCTCCTGATTTAAAAACTCCCGAGCTGCCTGAGCAGCCCTATGTCGAAGTATAAGATTCTTTTGGAGAGATTGTGTGCGTAAATCTAAATAACGATATTTTAAACGGAGATCTTCACTACCTGTTTCTCGACGGGTAATTTCAAAAGGTGGGGTTTTTGCCTTATTTAGCAATTCTATCTCATCAGCCAAAATTTCAAGAGTCCCCGTGGACATGGCAGGATTTATCGCATCTTTTGGGCGAAAAGCTAAGATACCACGGACAGCTATCACATCCTCAGGCGTTATTTTACGAACTTGATTTCGGAGAGATTCTGGTGCATCAGTCCCTACTTTTACCTGAATCATTCCATATCGATCACGGATATCCAAAAAATAAATTCCACCTAAATCTCGTCGCGTATTAATCCACCCATTAATGATCACTTCATGTCCCACAAGAGACTCTGTAAGTTCATGACACCGTTTTGTACGTTTTAATTTCATTCTATCTCCCTGTTTATGGTGTAAAGTTAAGCAAAACAAAGTAAATCACTCCAAAAAATCGTCTTTTTAAGAAGTCATCCTTAAAAAATTAAAAAACATCTTATAGACATATAGAATTAGATATAATTAGCCTTTCGAGCACAACAATATGATTCTACAATTCAGTCGTTGAATGAAAAGGGAAGTTTAGTTAGTTTTATTATTATAGAAGAAGGAGGTTCGTATAAAATATCCTCTTAAAATATTTCTTATGATCATTATCGTTACTGTTCTATATGGGCAGGATGAGTTTAGCATTCGTAACATTACATTTGAAGGAAATAAAATTCTTTCTGAGTCTCTTTTAAAAAAACAAATTTCTCTCCAAGAAAAATCTTTTTCTCAGCGCCTTCTTTTCTGGAGGGAATTTGAAATATTTACGGATGGGCATCTTTATCAGGATATTGAACGGTTAAAACGATTTTATCAAACCGAAGGGTTTTTGCAGGTAGATATCCGTGTAAAAAAAATCCCTAAAAAAAGACATAACAACGTGGATATTGTCTTTATTATTCAAGAAAACATGCCTGTTTATGTAAATAATGTTATGTTTTCGTTTTTAACTGATTCGGACGAAGAAAGAATGTTTCTTGATTCTTTAATCCACAGAGAAATGCGTGCATTCCCCCTTAAGCCTAAAAAACGGTTTCGGGATGAAGATGTTTTCTCACAGCGTCGTATGATTCTTGCCCTCCTTTTAAATAATGGTTATCCCTACGCAGAGGTTCAATTTAACATAACATTAACATCGCACAATACGCTTGCAGACATTGAATTCCTCATTCAAAGTAACTCGAAAAGTTATTTTGGAGAAATTTATATTGAAGGAACAAAGTACATAGATAAAGACATCATCCTGAAACAACTTACTATAAAACCAGGCGATTTGTTTCAACAAGAACAACTGGCAAAAAACCAACAGCGAATTCAGCAACTTGGAGTTTTTGAATATGTGTCTGTTCGACATGTCCTACATGAAGGTTCTTCAATGCTTCCCCTTGAAATTCGCGTGCGTGAACATCCCCGCTGGTCTATAAAAACAGGTGCAGGATATGGGTTGGACGAACGAATTCGACTCTCCCTTACACTTCGAAAACAACCTTTTTTGAATGGTTCTCGCTATGCAACACTTTTTATAAAATATTCCAAAGTAGAACCTTATCATATTAACTTTAAAATTACCCAACCTGCCTTTATCACACCGCTCAGCACCCTATTTTTAAATCCATACTTTCGAAAAGAACATGAAAAAGCCTATGATTTACAGCGATTAGGTATGAGTGTCACTTTCCAACAACAGTTTTCTTCGATTTTTCATTCTTTTATTAATTATACGTTTGAGCGGAATCAACTTGAATTAAATGAATTTGTGACAGAAAGTTTTATTCTTACCAACACCTATTATAATAAATCAAAAGTCTCTCTGGGATTTTCGTTAGATCGTTCCACACCTCTTTTCTTTCCGGATAAAGGATATTATTTTTCTATGTCAACAACTTTTTCGGGCTTACCCGGCAGTGAGTATCATTATCTTTATGCCCTTACAGAATTAAGAAACTACCATCGCCTAACAGAACAATTAGTGATGGCAACAAAAGTAAAATCTGGCTTTATAACACCACTAATGGGCGATCAGATAACACCTATTGAAGAGAGGTTTTTTGCAGGAGGAAGTAATAGCGTTCGGGGATTCCGCCGAAATGAATTGAGCCCTGTTAATGAAAACAATATTCCTGTCGGCGGAAATGGATATTTAGAAGCTTCTCTGGAATTCAGACAACAAATCTTCAAAAATTTTTTCGGCTCACTTTTTGTGGATGTAGGAAATGTCTGGACTGAATATACTGATATGAATCTTAGAGATCTAAAAGTAGCACCGGGGGTTGGAATTCGCTATAGAACACCCATCGGTCCTATTCGGTTCGACATTGCCTGGCCAGCGAATGTATCAGGCTCAAAGGTAAATTTTCATCTAAGTTTTGGACAGGCTTTTTAAATGAAATGCTTTTTTAAATACCTTGGCATTATCTTTTTGAGTCTTTTGGGGATTCTACTCCTATTGCTTCTTTTTATCCAAACACCCCCCTTTAAAACGCTGTTAAAAAACATCCTCATTGAAGAGGTAAATAAAAATCTGGCTGATGCTGAATTATCTTTAGGAGATATCCATGGCAATTTATTTAAAACACTCTCTGTCAATAACATTCTGTTAACCACAACTTCCCACGATACCTTGTTTTTTTTGGATACACTTCAAGCTACCTACTCGCTATCATCACTGAAAAATCATAAATTGTTAATTAAAGAAATCAATGCTGTAAGACCTATAATAAAGTTAACTCAAGACGATTCTGGGACCTGGAATTTTGCGAAAATCCTTCCACTTCAAGATACTACAAATCAAACAAGTGGAAAAGAACCTTTCTTAAAACACATTGCTCTTGACCATATAGCAATATCTCAAGGTGATATTTCCCTTCACACGTGGGATAATCAGCTACCCATTCCCAAATTCATCGAAGATATCACGATAAATGCTAGTTTTGTTTCCTATCAAAAGGATTTTTTTCAAATTACTCTTCACACTCTTACCTTTCATACGCGTGAACCAGATTTTTCTTTAATTGATGGGGAATTCCACTTTTTTCAAAGGGATTCAACCCAGAGATCCGCATCAATTATCTTGCAATCAGCTCATAGTTTTGTATCAGGATCTGTGATTATGGATACCCTTTCAACCTTACCTGCTGACCTTACTCTTACTGGAAATCCTCTTACACTGGCAGAATTTGATGCGTTTATCCCCGAATCTCCTGTAATTGCCTTGCCTAAAATAACCTTTACCTTGCATTCACAACGGGAAAAAGGAACGTTAGATTTAGCCCTAAACTATGAAGGTCAAACCATAACAACTCACTTGTCGTTAGAAAGCTTAAAACCACTGCCAATCTATCAAGCCGATATTTCTATCGACCATTTAAATCTCAAAGACTGGATAAAGGATTTTTCTCTGGAAACAGACTTTACAAGTCAATTTCATCTTGAAGGACGGGGAATTGAACTGGAAACCTTTTCAGCATCTTTAATGGCTGATATTGAGGAATCATCCATTCAGGGTTTTCCTATTCAACCAGGAACGATTTCTGCAGAAAAGATAGAAGATACCATAACCTTTGCCATCGATTATAACAGTCATTTTGGTGACTTTTTGCTTCATGGCACTCTGACACAACTTTTTACTCTTCCTCATTATTCGATATCAGCCAGTGTGACTCATCTCAATCCAAATGTTCTTTTTCCAGAGACCTGGCCTGATTCTGATATTAATCTGACGCTGGCGCTTCAGGGTGTGGATTTTAATCCTTCCACGTTAGAAGCTACCGTATCTCTTCAGAGCTTTGAACCATCCCGAATAGAAACAATACGCATGGATACAGTAGATATTTCTGCTACCTATCATGATAGTGTGATAACCCTTCATCGAGGGAAACTTATCAATTCCATGGTTTCTCTTGACGTATCAGGAAAGGCCGGCTTAAAGGGCGATACAGACCTCAATTTTTTAATTCAACCAAAGAATTTAAGTCCACTCGCTACATGGCTTACAATAAAACCTATTCAAGGTGAAGGAGTGTTCCATGGAAATCTCTCAGGCAAATATCCTAATTTCTCTCTTGAAACAACGATGCACCTTAAAAATATTCGCTATCAAACCCTCTCTTTAGATAAATTAATGGGCACTGTGGACTTGCAATATCTTCAAAGTATGCTTTCCGGATCGGCAAATCTTATAGCCACAACACTCTCAGTTAATGAAGACTTCACGTTAGATACTCTCCACCTAAAAAGTTTTGGCGATGAAACAAAAATCACAAATTCACTATCTGTAAAAGCTGAAGACATTGCGTTATCGATGGATACGGATGTTTTGTTAGATACCGCAATCACTCTTAAAATCCCTCAGTTTGAAGCTAAAATAGGTCCCTTCGATATTAAAACTCCCCATCAATTGGCGACAGTTATTTTTTCTGATAATAAAATTGCGCTTGAAAATATTTATCTAAAAGGAAAATACGGTAATTTTTTTATTCAAGGAGATATTCGACAAAATTTCAAGGATTTCAGCACTCTTGAAGTGGGTATTGATTCGTTGGATTTATCCCTTTTGGATACCTTTGCTGTTATTCCATATCCTGTAGCGGGAATGTTTTCTATGTCTGGACTTGTAAAGGGGACATTAAATGAACCGGAAATAATCCTCACGGCTGAAATCGCACCTTTTGCAATGGAAAGGCTTTTTCTTGAAAAGACATCGCTTTCAGCATTGTTAAAAAATAATCGACTAGAGGCTAATTTAGCCATCCAAAAGATGATGGATGAAACCCTTATGGCGTTTGCTGAAATCCCCTTTTATATCTTGCTTGATTCTGGGAAAATTCATATTCCAGGAAATGAGCCCATTGACATAAACATGACAATGAAACAGTTTAATTTATCCTTTTTAGAAGTCTTCAATGAGCATATTCACTATTTACAGGGAACATTGAATGGTGATTTTCAGATAAAAAACACCCTCAATAATCCAAAATTAACAGGAAAAATAACGCTAAATGAGGGTCAACTTTCTATTCCTCTCTATGGCATTTCATATCCTATGATTCGGGCAAATATCACGTTTGATGATAGAAAAATAACCCTTGAGGAGTTCTATATTAAGGGAGGTGATGGACAATTAGTTCTTACGGGAAATACGGTCTTGGCTAAACCTTTATTAACAGGTCTTGAATCTTTTTATTTACGGGCAAAGGGGGATCAATTTACAGCATTAGGAAATCGGGATATTTTTATATTTACTGATTTAGATATCACATTGCAAGGAACGCCATCACATCCCGTATTTGACGGAACAATTACAATCCCACGGGCACGTATTAATTTGGATGCGTTGACTTTTAGTTCTCCAAGTACCTCAATCCAAGATGAGCCTCTCCTTATACAAGCTTTAAAAGAAGAAACTGATACAACAACCATTCCTACAACAGTAAGGGTTACTCCGGCATTTTTGGATAACTTATCGGGGCAGCTTCATATTAACATTCCTCGTAACACATGGCTTCGAGGTAAAAATTTGAATATTGAAATTGCTGGTGAAGTAGATTTTATTAAACAAAATAAACAAATGCAATTTGTTGGATCCGTAAACACTCTACGAGGAACGTATGAGTTTTACAACAATAAATTTGTCTTTCGAGAAGGAATTGTCACGTTTGATGGGGGAACCGAAATTAATCCGACTTTAAATTTCACCATTGATCATCCCTTTAAAGATAGTAACAGAATGGAAAGAACCTTAAGTATTACCTTAAGTGGAAAATTAGATAATCCTGAAATTTCTTTTCTCTTAGACAATGAGATGATCACTGAGACAGATGCTTTTTCTTATCTTCTTTTTGGGCGTAGTAGCAATGATTTAAGTTTTAGCCAACAAAACGAGGTTCGGGATCAATTGGAAACATCGCTGGCAGCAAGTTTACTTGCCTATCAGCTGGGAGCACAATTAACGCAGGAAATAGGGAAACGATTGGATTTGGACGTCATAGAGTTTAACGGAGGTGAAAACTGGAAGCAAGCATCTATTTATATTGGGAAATACTTTACAGATAAGTTATTTTTAAGCTACGAAAAAGAATTTATTTTAGGAGAAACGCGTGAAATTGTACCAGATAAAGTCTCAGCAGAATATGAGCTTAACCGAAACTTTTTTATTCAGGCAACACGAGGGGATGAACAATCCACAGGGATTGATATTGTTTGGAAATACACAAAACGTTAGGAGAAATCATGGGTAAGAAACATCTTTTTTTGTTTACGTTCGTTATTTTGATGGCATCTTGCGCAGGTCGCATGGAAACGCCAGTCAAAGAGGCCAGAGCTGTTTGGTTTTCACGGTTTGAATATTGTGGTGCAACTCAAACTCACAATCAAGATTCTATAAAACTCCACATAGACTCTGTTATAAACAAAGCTGCTGATGCAAATTTTAATATTATTCTTTTTCAGGTTCGTGGAAATGGTGATGCCTATTATCGGTCAGATATTGAACCGTGGGGTGAGTTATTAACGGGAGAATTGGGGAAAGATCCAGGCTGGGATCCTTTAGACTATGCCATCACTAAGGCACATAGCCGTGGGTTAGAACTTCATGCCTGGATCAATACGTTTCCAGTTTGGCGAGGAAAAAATCCTCCGAAAGAAACAACACCCCTTTCACCCTATTTAAGTCATCCAGAATGGGTGGTCTGCGATTCTTCAGGCGTACCCCAATCTTTAAGTAGTCACTATGTTTCTTTTTCACCAGGAATTCCAGAGGTTCATGACTATTTAATAATGCTCGTGGAAGATATTGTTATGCGTTATGATGTGGATGGAATTCATTTTGATTATATCCGCTATCCAGAAGAAAGTGTTTCTCAAGGATATTCCCACGATGCCATCAGTGTTCAGCGTTTCAAGGATCCTGTTGAAGGAAATCCTTATGACCTTAGCTGGGAAGATTGGCAACGCGAACAGTTGAATCACTTTGTTTATAAAATGTACAATGCCCTTCACGAGTTGGATCCAGGAATAAAAATGTCTACAGCAACAATTGGAAGTTATCAAGATCAGGCATGGAATGCTTATCATGCTGTTTATCAAGATGGCCGCCGCTGGGCAGAATTGGGAAAGGTCGATTATTTGGCACCTATGATATATTGGGAAAGGAGCCATCCAACGCAACCTTTTCTTACACGAAGTCTGGAATGGCGTGAACATGCTTTTGATCGTTATTGTTTTCCTGGAATTGGCAGCTATCGATACAATACGAACAAAAAGCCTCACACCTGGGAAGAGGCCTTGGGACAAATTGACGCTTTACGTAAAGAAGGATTTTATGGCTTTGTCTTTTTCGATGCAAGCAGCTTGGAAGGCCACTGGGAAGATTTAGGCCGGAAAGAATTTTCATCGCCAGCAGCCCTCCCTCCCATGCCCTGGCTCAAGGTTCCCCCACCTGTCCAGCCAGAAAATGTCACAGTTGAAATTATCGATAACTATCATATAAGCGTTCAGTGGCAACCAATGACCGATCAGTATCAGCGATATATCATATACCTATCTGAGACCGAAAAAATTAATTCTTCCTCCAGCAATACATTACGACATATTTCTGCACCCGGTGCAAATACTGCAGAGATAACCATGACAAAAAAGGATCAATATCTTGCTCTTTCTGCTGTAAACAAAGCATGGGTTGAAAGTCCTTTAACGAACCCTATAAAAGTTCGAAAATAAAAGGCTTGCAAAATGCCTTTTTTTAATAATAATTTAGTACTAGAGAGAGAAGAAATATGTCATGCAAAAAATTGTAATCATTGAAGATGAAAATATTATTGCTGATGATCTTAAGCTCACCTTAGAATCGTGGGGCTTTGAAGATGTTATTACGGTATCAAGCGCTGAAGCGTTATTGGATCATTATGATGAAATAAAACCTGATTTGCTTCTTATGGATATTAAACTCCGTGGAAAAATTGATGGTGTTGAAGCTGTTAACATCATTCATAAAAAATATAACACGCCTGTCATTTATATCACAGCCTATGCAAATAAAGAAACTATCGAAAGGGCTGCAGAAACCCACCCTATTGCCTATCTTATTAAACCTTTTGAAGAATATCGTTTAAAAGAAATTGTTGAATCTGTCTTAAAATAGATATCTTCCTTTCAATATCTTTACGTTTCATGAGAGGCCGGAGTAATCCGGTCTTTCTTTACTATTGAATAAAAAAATTTTTTGTATTTGTGATATTATTTAAGCATTTCTGTGCTTTCAAATTTCCGAAGAGGATTCAGATGATATAAAATGTCCTTAAAATCTTCGCTATTATCTGCAAGGTAATTTGCCGTCATTTCGCCAAGGCCAGGCCCAAGCATAAAGCCTTGGCCACACATACCTGCTAAAAGAAAATAATTTGTCACTCCAGGTGCCCATCCCACGAAGGGAAGTCCATCCGGTGTCATCGGATAAAGTCCACGCCATATTCTTCGGACTCTCAATGCGCGCAGACGTGGGTAAACATGTATCATGCGTTTTGAAACCATGGGCAAAAAATCCGAAGTGTTATCACAATCTTTTCCTTTCATGGGTGGTTCGGGTGTCATACAAAAGACAATTTGTCCTTCATTATTTTGATAAAAGTAAACATTTGAAGACCCCTTATCAGGACGCACGTCCACAACCATGGGTTCAAAAAACCGTTGAACAGGCTCTGTAATGCCTCCTTCATGCGATTCAGGAAATACAGGAATCTCTACATGAAGACGGGAATTCACATCCCTTGTATCAGCCCCACTTGCATCCACATATAATCCTGCAGAATACACACTTTTTGAAGTTTCTAAAGAAATAATTTTGTCCGATGCTTTTTTAAACGTCTTAATAGGTTCATCAAAAATAAAATCAACACCGTGTAAACAAGCAAGACACCCATAGGCATCAATAAGTTTCAAAGGGCTGGCAGATCCATCTTCCGGTGAAAAGGTTCCACCCCGCAATCCTTCTGAAAAAATTCCAGGAACTCTTTCTTTCACCTCCTCTTCATCTGCCCAGTAGATTTTTAAATTATAAGTGTGCTGAATCCTGAGAAGATCTTTTAGCGCACATTCATCTTTTTCAGTATACGCAGGAAAAAGATAACCGCCTTGAAACCAATTGACATCATAACCATGGGTCTCTTTGAACGATCTAACTAGATGTAAGGTACGAGAGCAAATTTTTATTTTTGAAGGATCAGAATGTGTAGCACGAATTCCTCCAATAGCTGCACGATTTTGTCCACGACCAATGGAATGATTTTTTTCAATAACAGCCACTTTAAATCCCCTTTGAGAGAGATAATAACTTAACGGCACACCAATGCTTCCAGCACCAATGATGATAACATCATAAGATTTCATGAATTTTCTTCTTCATTAATGATGGATTGTAAAGGAATCTCCATACTCAAGGGTCTATATTTCATAGGAGTCACTGTTTGAATATCAATCCCTGATTTTTTAAAAAGGGCAGGAAAATGAACAGAACAATTTTTTCCACCACAGGCTCCCATCCCCGCTCGCAAAACCTTTAACTGATTCATATCTCTTACATGATGTTCTTGAATAAAGTGAATCAGTTCGCCAACTGTTACTCGTTCGCATTGACACACGAGGGCATCATTGGGAAAATATTCTGGTGCGGGATTTTCAAAAAAATCATCTTCTTTTGCTTCTCTGAGCCGTATTCCTGCAATAGAAAGAGCATTATCCAGGGGCACGTAGACATGTATCAAATGAGTTTTTGTTTTTTTATCGTAGCGGATGCGGTGAATTTTCCCTTCGCATACATCCTGTCCTTCCATATCTCGTAAAGGGATGTTATCGCCCGGTGAAAATTCAGGAATAAATTCAAAAGGCAGAACAATTTCTGCCTGGGTATCACTTATTTTTCGTGCGAGAACAATGGCAAGACCAGGACAAATAGAGACACAATTTCCACAGCCTGTACACCCTTCTAAATACTCGGGAATATCCATTAAATCTTGTCGACGCGGTATTAAGCGAATTGCCTTAACAGGGCATGATGAAACACAAGGATTGCATGGAATTTCTTGAGAACATCGAATAATCGGTTGAAATTTTTCCGTAAGAGTGAAAGGTGGGATATCCCAAGTTTTACCAGGTTTACTTTTTAACAGATTTACTTCTCGATATAAATCGTTAGGAGGTGGAATCTTTTTCCCCAGAGCACGTGCCAATTCTTGTGCTGCTGCTCTGCCACCAACCATCGCAGAAGACGCTTCAGCAATTTCAGAGGCATCCCCAGCTTTTACAACCTGAAAACCAAAACGCTTCGCTTCCTGATAAAACTCATCAATGGGAGTCAAACCAGCAGCAATTAAAAGCGTATCGACAGCAAAAGTCTTTGTCGTATTCATACAGGGACGAAAGGCATCATCGACCTGTGCAAGGGTAATTTTCTCAAGGATATCTTTCCCTTCAGCATATAAAATGGTGTGATTAAGCCAAAGAGGCACACCCATTCGCTTAATTTTATCAGCATGAACCTTGTATCCCGTTACATAGGGAAGAATATCACAAATACCAACAACATCAATCCCAGCTTGAAGAGCATGATAGGCAGCAATAAGTCCAACATTCCCACTTCCAACAATAAATATTCGCTGAGAAGATTGGATCAAATCGCGATTAACTAGTGTTTGAAAAGCCCCTGCCCCATAAATGCCTGGAAGATCATTTCCCGGAAAAACTAAAGACTTTTCACGGGCACCTGCACTCACAAATAAGCCGTTAAAATGAATCCGACCATACCTTTTATAATCAAGAAAAATACCAGCATATTTGTCTTTGTACAGGGCAACAAGGGGTGAATTTAAGAGGACTTGTATTCGAGGATGATTTAAAACCTTTTCTGAAAGAATGTGAGCAATATCAATGCCTCTCGTGCCTGCATAACACGCTTCTTCTGATCCAAAAAATTTGTGAGTTTGTAGTAAAAGTTTCCCACCTAACTGGTTCTTATCTTCTGCAATGATTACGGAATATCCCATTTCTGCACATTCCAAGGCTCCTGTTAACCCTGAAGGTCCTCCCCCTACGACCAAAATATCGCACTCAAATTCTTTCTGTTCCTTCCCATGATATGGCGTATCATCCGGTGGAATTTTTGGCAAGCCGTCGAGAATTTCAATGGACATATTTTCTTCTAAAGGCGTAATACAGGATTTTTGAGGCTTTCCATTGATTAAAAGAGTACAACGAGAGCACTGGCCATTGGCACAGTAAATTCCCATTGAAGCATGATTTTTAGGATGATGGGACAAAATATGAATATCATTGGCAATCAGAGCTGAGGCAACAGGTTCACCTTTTATTCCCTGATACACGTTGCCATTACAGGTGAAAGAAATAATCGTTTGTTTGTCTGGAATCGACAAAATTGGATGTTTTCGGATACGTTTCTGCATAAGTCCTACTTAAAAAATTGAAGCAAGGTATTATTCATCAAAATGTTTGATGCTATTCCCTTTCCACCTGAGATATTATTTCTATCATCTGCGGTTAAATTCCTGGACAACCACAAGTATTTAATGAATTCAAAATCTTCTTATTATTGAAAAATGTAAAATTCATTTCCCCTTTCTCAAGAGGTCCCTTTTATTTTCTTCTCATTTTCTCCTGAGAAATTCTCCAGTACTATCAACGTAAAATCAGAACTTTTTAATCATCAATAATTGTAATCCATCCAAATTTATCTTCAATTTTTCCATGTTGAATGCCCGTGATCGTATCATAGAGTTTTTGGGATTTTTCACCAATTTTTCCTTCATTGACAATCATGCTTTCGCCGTTGTAATAAAGTTCCCCCACGGGTGAGATAACGGCAGCAGTACCTGTGCCAAAGACTTCCTCAAGAACACCTCGTTTATAAGCATCAATAACTTCATTAAAAGCGATGCGACGTTCCTCCACAGGCCAACCCCAATCACGGGCAATTTTTAACACACTATCACGAGTAATGCCGGGCAAAATGGTTCCATCCTCAAGAGAAGGAGTTACTAAAGTCCCGTCTATGACAAACATAATATTCATGGTACCCACTTCATCCACGTATTTATGCTCCTTACCATCCAGCCATAAAACTTGTGAAAATCCACGTATTTTTGCCATTTGTGTTGCATATAAACTAGCAGCATAATTTGCTGCAGCTTTAACGTTTCCTAATCCTCCTTTAACCACACGACTATATTCCGTTGTCACTTCAATTCGTATTGGATTTAATCCTTCTTCATAATAAGAGGATACTGGCGATGTAATTACCATTAACCGATAAGTATCCGAAACCTTAAGTCCAAGCGTATTATCCATGCCAATAATAAGGGGACGAATATACAAGGATGTCCCCAATTCACTTGGAATAAAATCCCGATCAATATCAATAAGCTTTATAAATGCTTCTTTATAGGGCTCTTCCGGCGTTTCAGGAATAAACATTCTTTTTGAGGAATTAATAAGCCTTTTATAGTGACTATCGAGTCGGAACAAGCGGACTTTTCCATCACTTCCCTTAAATGCTTTTTGCCCTTCAAAAATACACTGACCATAATGAAGGGTAATATTGGCTGGTTCAAGATTTATAGGTTGATAAGGAAGAATCTTTGCTTCTTCCCATCCACTCTTTTTGTAATCCATGATCAACATGTGATCAGAAAAATATTTTCCAAAACCAAGGTTTGAAAAATCAATGGAATTTTTTCGCGTTTCTTTTGTCTTTTCAATTTTCATCATTTCCTCGCCTTCTTAAGGGTTTATTACACTGTGTCTATGCAAAATCTAAGCCAAAGAACAAACTTTATGTCAAAACATTTGTTATGGAGAAATTTACCAATCCCAAATGATATTTTTTTGAAAAAATTTTCTCTTAGAGAATAATTTCTCATTTTTTAGAATTTGCAACAATCAAATAAATTGATTCAAAGCATTGAATTCTAAATGTTTCATCCGTTATAAAATCTTTAGAATCCGTAGGGATAACAATAGTATTCATTTCACCACTTTTTTGAAGCGATTGAATCCATTCATCATAGTGGATATTTAAAAGATGCAAATATTCAGGATCGATGGATTGTTCGTAATCACGGCCTCTTTTTCGAATTCGGGAAATCAGTGAATCTGTCGACGCTTGAAGGTATACAATTAAGTCTGGCTTTTTTAAATATGATGTCATTTCATAAAATATTTCAAGATAACATGCCCAATCTCTATCCGTCATATTCCCAAATTCATGAATACTCTTCGCAAAAATCATAGCATCTTCATAAATCGTGCGATCTTGAACAATCGTATTGGTTAAATTTTGAATTTTTTTTTGGACTTTAAAGCGTTTCCCGAGAAAAAAGATTTGGAGGTGAAAGCTCCATCGTTTCATATCTTCATAAAAATCAGCAAGATAGGGATTATCAACCACAACTTCAAAATGTGGATCCCAGTGATAATAATCGCAAAGCATTTTTGTAAATGTTGTTTTCCCCACACCAATATTTCCGGCAATTCCTATAAATGCTGGTTTCATACCACGCGCCCTCTCAAAATATTTCCTTGGGCTGATACAATTTCCACATCATTCATTTGATTTGGTGATGCTTGGTTTTTATCCGTTTCAGTAAGAATATAATATTCATTAAATCCTTTTACACCTCTCTCATGATAAGATTCCCACAAAACGCGGACCTTTTTTTCCAGGAATTGGGATGCATATTGGCAACGTAATTTTTTATCAAGTTCGTGGAGGATGCGGCTTCGACGAATTTTTTCATGATCAGGAATTTGGTGTTCCATCTTCGCTGCAGGAGTTCCTTTTTTGGGAGAAAAACGAAAAATATGAAGATAACTAAAGCGAATCATTTCAAGAAACTCATAAGTCTCCTGAAATAACTCATCAGTTTCTCCTGGAAAACCAGTAATTATATCTGTCCCAAGAGAAATTAAAGGAATTTTTTTGCGAATATTGAAGACTTTTTCAGCAAATTCTTCTCGGGTATAATGTCGATTCATGGCTTTTAAAAGAGGATTAGATCCCGATTGAAGAGACACATGAAAATGGGGGGCAATGATCGTTGATTGCGCGATATGATCAATCAATTCATTGGAAAGCGTATTCATTTCGATGGATGAAATGCGAATTCTCAAGAGACCTGGAATGGCTTCAAGGGCACGAATTAAAGCCAATAAATCATTATCTCCATCACGATAAGCACCAATATTAATTCCTGTAAGAACAATTTCTTTATAGTGATGCTCATGAACAAGCTTTTTTGTCTCTTCAACAGTACTTTGAAGCGATCGACTTACAGGTTTTCCCCGAGCATACGGAATGATGCAAAAAGTACAATAGTTGGCGCATCCTTCTTGAATTTTTATAAAAGCACGATTCCGATTTCCCGTGCTTGTAATAAAAATATTCTCTGGATATTCTTCCGGATTATCCTCATGAATATGAATAATTTGACTTTCGGAATGCGATATCACAGAGTCTAGGTAGTTAAATAGCTTGAATTTTTCCCGATTGCCAAGAATTACATCAACTCCTTCAATGTGAGAGACTTGTTCAGGATCTACTTCGGGTAAACAACCAACAACTACAACTTTTCCTTGAGGCGATGCTTTCACTGCCTGGTAAATAGCACTCCGAGTTTTTCGATCAGCTTGATTGGTTACGGTACACGAATTGATAATACAAACGTCTGATTCTTCTTTAAAAGGGACAACCTTCCAACCTCGCAAGCGAAAAGCAGAGCGCAGAGCATCGGTTTCTGCTTGATTAAGTTTACATCCTAATGTAAAAAATGATACGGTTTTATGCGTCAAGAAGCTATCCTGTTAGCGAATTTGTACCTGGCTTTGATCGCCAATAATAAATCGATGGTTATTGGGAATTCCCTTAGTTTTTTGAATAACTGCAGCTTTCCCTAAAATACTCCCTTCAATGCGAATATCGACAGATCGAATTGCAGCATTATCCATAAGAATAGAATATTCAATCTCTGAATTTAAAATTTCACACCCATGTCCAATACAAGTATAGGGGCCAAGATAGCTGTTCAAAATTCTGCAATTTTTTCCAATATGCACGGGACCTCGAATCACACTTTTTTCTATAACACTTCCTTCTGATACATACACATTGCCGGAAAGAAACGATGCGTCATCAATAGATCCCCTTTGCTGATCTTCTACATCCTGTAAAAGCATTCGATTCGCTTCTAAAAGATCTTCAGGTTTTCCTGTATCCTTCCACCAACCACTAATGATAGAATATGTTATTTTTTTATTCTGTTGGATGAGATACTGATGGGCATCAGAAATCTCCAATTCTCCGCGAGGACTTGGTTTAATTGCATGAACAGCTTCAAAAATGGATTCATT
The DNA here is from genome assembly GCA_028716785.1 of Fidelibacterota bacterium. GTDB lineage: Bacteria > Fidelibacterota > Fidelibacteria > Fidelibacterales > Fidelibacteraceae > Fidelibacter. The sequence goes on along the minus strand of JAQUPD010000009.1, from coordinate 38,088 downwards.
ATAGAGATAGATACCTGTTACTGCAAAATCGCTTTTCGGTTTTTGAGGTTTTTCCTCAATAGACACTATGCGACCATCGATAAGTTGTGGCACCCCAAAACGCTGAGGGTCTTTCACTTTTGATAAAACAAGATGACAATCCGATTTATTCTCATAAAAAGCATCAATAAACTTTTGAATCCCTCCTCTTAAAATATTATCTCCCAAATAGTATACAAAGGGATCACCTTTTAAAAAGGGTTCAGCAGTGATAATCGCATGGGCTAATCCCAACGGTTTTTCCTGGGGAATATAGGTAAGGTGAACGCCCAAGGCCTTTCCATTGCCAAACCATGCTTCCAGCTCATCAAACTCAGGATTTGTAATAATACCAATATCTTTAATGCCTGAAGATGTAACATATTCAATTGCATATTGCAGCATTGGCTTATTAACAAGGGGAATAAGATGTTTATTGTGGACATAGGTAATAGGACGTAGGCGCGTTCCTTTCCCTCCTGCTGTAATCAAGGCTTTTTTTAATTTCATTCAGAAATCCTTCTTTTGGTTATTCGTGTTTTCAGAAACTTTTTTATAATGGTTCCCTAAATCAGCCTGACGGAGTTTCATTTCAAGGGCTTTTGGATGAATAATACTCCCTTGAATTGCAGCAGCAAAACTTGTAAAAATACTGCCCAAAAAGATATGATGCCCTTCTGTATTCCGGGCAGCATGAAAAAGAGCTGGTGAGGTTGTCATGACTGGAATTTCTTTTATAAAAATTCCAAGGGCTTTTTTTATAACATTGAAAAAGGAAGAGGGATAAATTTCACATCCCAAATCCAAAAAAATTCCCGCTAAGCCATTATTAATTAAATCGCTGTAAGTCATGCTGTCAGCTGGCATAATCAGCATTTGGACATTTTTGTTAACGGGATTGTAGCGAATCAACTTAAGACCAATTTGAAAATCTTCAAATCGTCCTGAACCATTAGCACCGATAAAGACTTTATGAATGGGTTGGTTTTCAACATCGTCAATAGAGACTATTTGGATTTCTTCTCCTTCTTGTGCCACTCCTAACAAGGGGGTAATTGCTGAAAGATTTATTTCGTAATTTTCTATATAATCAGCCTTTTCATCAGGCTGATCAAAAAATGCCTCTTTTGCGGTCCGTTGATTGAGAAATTCCAAAACATGTGCATCGGCTTCAAAAAGCACATAATCATATCCAAAGGCTGCAAGGACATTGGCTAAATTAAAACGTTCATGCAAGGGTAGCTCTGAAATTCCCTCTCCTGAAAATTCCAAAATACATTTAGGATTATTTGGTAACTTATAATATTTGAGGATATGAAGACCAATATCAGTTCCTGTTATCCAGCTACCCAAGGATCCACTTAACTGAAATCGAGCACTCTGAGGAACTTGAACCCATAATTCACCAGTGGCTAAAGAAAGGGCTATTTCATGCTCCGATATCAAGATAGGAAAACATCCTAAAACACCTAAATCAGCGAAACTCCTTTCTGATGAAACCGTTATCATCCCTGGCGTAATATGTCCTTGGTTAATAACGACATTTGATGGCCATCCACTTCTTCCCAACTCATAATAATTTTTTATTTGATAGTTTTGGACAAATTCCTGTAAGCGATACGTATCACGGGATTGATGGATAGATTCAACAGGAGAAGCATTGTTTATCAAAATTACTCTATCAGGATTTGCCACAGTTTTCATACCACTTTGATAAAATTTTCGAATAATGCTATTAATACTATCATTGGATGCTAATAACAATTCTGGTTGAATTTTAATGACATCACCGGGTTTCTGGTTTTTGTCGCCTGTGTGTCTGGATAAAATTTTCTGAATCAGGGTCTGATCCATGTAACACTCCTCCTTTTTTCTAAAGTACCGATAATTTAAAAGTAAATCAATTGGAGTTAAAACAAGAAGCTCTCTTGGATTCTGTTTTTCTTGAAGGATAAGATTTTAAAATCCTTTTATTACTCGGAGAAAATAATTAGGTGTTAGAAAAGATTTTATAAAATAATTTAACCTTAAATCATTTTTATCTTGAAAAACATTTGATTCCCCTGTACACTTTATAAATTTAAAGGAGAAAAAAATGAAGGTTTTAGATTTTATTCTAAACATGTTAAACGACATTTTTGAAAATGACGAATTTGATGAAAACTCAACGTTTCAAAAAATTATTGATGGTGGCATAGAAGAATTATCGTTAATACATTTTCTGTATGCCATTGAGCTTGAATATAAAGTTACCATTCCAGATTCATTAACGGACGATTTGGGAATGACCTTAAAAACTTTTGCAAAGAACGTTGAAAATTTATCGCCATCTCAGGATCCCATGTTTCGGTATCATCTCTTAAAAACTATTTCCGATGAAATCGCTGCCTGTTATTTTGATGAAGAAGATGAATATCTGGAAGAATAAATTAAAGGTAACAGGTAAATTCTAGTCATCTTATTGCCGTTTGTGATAAACAAAGATATTTATTTACCATTTCTTTTAAGAGTGATTTAAAAGCAATCGTGAATTCACGTCATAAGTGCAACTCAAACGGAGACGGGGAACGGAGACGGAAAATCATTTATCAACGTTCTTAATTCTGGTTTGAATCAGATTATACAGCATCGCAAATATCTCCTGGTTTTATTGATAAACCATCTGCATCTGTTTCATTCAACTCTTTTAATTCTTTGGCACTCTATCATGGAGTTCTGAGTTTAGCATATAAACCTCTCGCGATGGATAAGATCTGATTTATTCTTTATGACTTTCTCTGTCATATCCTTCGGCAATCTTTGGGGGAAGGACACAGCTGAACGTTGAATTTGGTCACGAAATCCAAAATCTCTACACTCTGAGGTCTCTATACATATCCGTGGCAAGCCTCATCCTTCCCTCCTCCCTCTCCCGATTTTATGAGGTGTCAAGTGTTGCACGTAATTGTTAAATGCGGGTTTTATTTTTATAGAAGTATTGGAAACGTGTCAAAGTGGTGAAAAGGAGCAAATTATTTTAATACATGATAGTCTGAGTATTAAATCACTGTATCTTTACGAAATTTTTCAGATTTATCTGGAAAGTCTGTCCGATAATGAAGGCCTCGACTTTCTTCACGTCTCAAGGCAGATCGGGTTATTAAATAGGCAACTGTTGTTAAATTGCGTAGTTCCAAAAGTCCTTTTGAAACGCGCGTCCGCTTGTAATAATCTTCAATTTCATCGTAGAGTAAATTAATTCGTCGCATAGCACGAAAAAGATAATTTTTTGAGCGAACAATACCCACATAATTCCACATAATGGTTTGAATTTCATGTCGGTTATGGCGGATCACCCCCCATTCTTCTTCATTTACAACCCCTGAATCATCCCAATCTGGGATTGTTATCTGAAAGTGAGGTTTTGGTTTTTGGAGAACTTTTAGGGCAGCGCGATGGCTGAAAACAAGGGCTTCTAGGAGGCTATTAGAAGCCAACCTATTTGCACCATGAACGCCAGTATGGGTATTTTCACCACTTGCCAGAAGATTATGCATGGATGTTTGTCCACTCAAATTTGTCATAATACCCCCACAAAGATAATGGGCAGCAGGAACAACAGGAATTAGCTCCTTTGTTATATCAAGATTGAGTGTTTTTTTACAATGGGCATAAATGGTTGGAAAACGTTTTTTTACTTCCGCGGCAGGAAGGCCTGTCATATCGAGAAAAACGCATTTTTCTCCATTTTTTTTCATTTCGCTATCAATGGCACGGGCTACAATATCCCGTGGAGCGAGTTCTTTGGCTGGGTCATATCGCTCCATAAATTGTTCCCCTTGGGAATTTCTCAAAATACCCCCATATCCTCGAAGAGCTTCAGAAATAAGAAAGGGTTCATGTTCAGGATCATAAAGTGCCGTCGGATGAAATTGGATAAACTCCATATTTGCAATTTTTGCCCCAGCACGGTAAGCAATGGCAATCCCATCACCAGTAGCAATTTCAGGATTTGTCGTGTGTAAATATACCTGGCATGCTCCACCACATGCAAGCATGGTATAATCGGCACGAAATGCTTCTACCTCTCCCTTGATATTATTTAAAGCATATACACCAAAACAGATATTAAACGCAGATTGAAGATTATCCAGTACTTGATGTTCTGTTATTAAATCAATCGCTGTATAATTTTCAAAAATCTGAATATTAGGGTGGGATTTTGCTTTCTCTAACAGAATTTTTTCAATTTCATCGCCTGTCATATCAGAAACATGCACAATTCGTTTCATTCGATGCCCACCTTCGCGGGCAAGATCAAGTTTTTTTGATTCATCCCGAGTAAAATTCACTCCCCACGCCATAAGATCTTTAATACGATTAGGGCCTTCTGTCACCAAGACTCGCACAGCATCCTCATGACATAAATCAGCTCCTGCCTTTAGAGTATCATTAATATGGTATTCAAAATGATCTTTGTCTGAAATAACAGCCGCAATTCCTCCCTGGGCATAGCGGGTATTGCTATCTTCTGCACTTTTCTTTGTTAAAACTGCTACTAAGCCCTGATTAGCAACTTTCAAGGCAAAAGTGAGTCCGGCAATACCACTGCCAATTACCAAATAATCTGTTTTAATGCGCTTCAAACCAACTATCTCCTATACCTATATCTACTTTCAAAGGAACAATCAGTGTCATCGCCGTTTCCATATTATGTTTAACAATGTCACTTAATATTTCCACTTCATCAGGATGGGTTTCAAAAACAAGTTCATCATGGACTTGCAAGATCATTTTGGATTGTAAGTGCTTTTTTTGCATATCTTCATCAACATGGATCATAGCGAGTTTAATTAAATCAGCCGCCGATCCTTGAACTGGAGTATTGATAGCGATTCGTTCTGCCGCTTCTCGAAGATTTCGATTTTCACTTTGAATATCTGGAACCTGACGATAACGCCCCATCAAGGTGCGTACAACACCTGTTTTCTCAGCCTCTTTTTTGACATTTTCTATATATTTTTCCACACCAGGATAGGTAGCAAAATAGGCTTTAATCAATGCGGTTGCATCGTCACGACTCATATCCAATTCATTGGATAATCGAAAGGGACCAGCGCCATACATTATGCCAAAGTTCACAACTTTTGCTTTTCGTCGCATCTCTTCCGTTACATCTTTCTCAGAAACGTTAAAAACCAAAGCGGCGGTTCTCGCATGGATATCGGCACCTTCTTTGAAAGCTTGAATTAATTTTTCATCCCCTGAAAGATGAGCCATAACACGTAATTCAATTTGACTATAATCAGCAGATAAAATCTTCCAACCCCTTTCCTGAGCAATAAAAGCTTTCCGAATCTGGCGACCCAAGGGCGTTCGGATAGGGATGTTTTGAAAATTAGGCTCCGTGCTACTCAAACGCCCCGTAGCTGCTACTGTTTGATTAAACGATGTGTGAATACGCCCTGTTTTTGGATTCACCTGTCTTGGTAATGTTTCAATATATGTTGATTTTAGTTTACTTAAGGTACGATATTCTAAAAGATATTGAGCAAGGGGATACTCTTTTTTTAAAGCTTCAAGGACATTTACATCTGTTGAATAACTTGTTTTGGTCTTTTTTATCACTGGATAATTTAATTTTTCAAAAAGAATATATCCCAACTGTTTAGGGGAATTTAAATTAAAGGACTCCCCTGCTAACACATAAATTTTTTCTGTAATTTTTTGGAGCTCCCGATCAACATCTTCCTTCATTTTTTCCAAAAAAGGGATATCCAAATAGACACCATGATATTCCATCCGTGTTAAGACGGGGATTAATGGCATTTCAATTGTATCAAAAATCTTATCTAAAGCTTTTTGATGGATTTTTTCTTTCAAAATGCCATACAGTTTCCAGGCAATATCGGCATCTTCTGCTGCATAAAAGCCTGCCTGTTTCAAGGGGACTTTATCCATAGTAATCTGTTTATTTTTTCGATCACCAATAAGTTCTTCAATGGGTTGCATTTTGTAGTTTAAATATCGTTGCGCAAGATAATCCAGTTTGTAAGAATTCATGTCAGGATTTAAAAGATATTCAGCAATGATGGTATCAAAAAAGGGAAGATTCGCCTCTACCCCGTAACTTTTAAGCACAAGCAAATCATATTTTATGTTATGTCCGACTTTAAGAACATCCCTCTTTTCAAGGAGAGGTTTAAAGCGATGAACAACATGGTGCACATCATCTTTAGGATCAAAAAGCTCCTTTTCTTTATTTAAAAATTTGAGAGGAATATAGACTGCGCGACCTGCCTGATAACTTACTGAGATTCCCACTAAATGGGCACGTGTTGCATCAATATGATCTGTTTCTGTATCAAAAGCAAAAGCTGATTGCTTGGCTAATTCCTTAAAAAAATCATCAAGCTTTTGTTTGGTATCCAGGATTACATAGAATTGTTCTTGTTGATCCGTATGGGATTCCCCAAGTTTTAAATCGTTTATAAGAGAGTAAAATTCTAATTTTTCTAGTATTTCCCGCAAAGCCTTTTCATTAAACCCAGTAAATTTAAATGCCTCAAAATCAAGATCTACAGGCACGTCTGTCTTGATGGTTACTAGCTCAAGACTCAACAATGCTAAATCTTCATTTTCTACAATTCCTTTTCGAATTCGAGCATTAGAATCTTCCGTTCCTTTTTCAAGAACACGATGCAGGGAGCCATATTTTTTTAGCAATTTTACAGCAGATTTTTCACCAATGCCCGGAATTCCAGGAATATTATCGGATGAATCCCCCATCAATGCCAAAAGATCTCTAATTTGTTTGGGTTCTACACCCCACTTTCTTTTTACAGCTTCTGCATCATACACAACCAGGTCCCTCATACCAACAGCAGGGGAATAAAGAAAAATATGATCGTTGACAAGCTGCAAAAAATCTTTATCGCCAGAAACCATATAGACATCAAATCCTTGGTTTTTTGCCTTTACTGCCAAGGTTCCAATCACATCATCGGCTTCAAAGCCGGGTTTTACATAAACAGGGATATTCATTGCTTTCAGAACTTCCTGAATCCAGGGAATTTGCGGTTGCATTTCAAAGGGCATTTTTTCTCGAGTTGCTTTGTATTCAGGATATTTTTCATGACGAAATGTTTTCTCTTTTGCATCAAAAATAACGCCTAAATACTCTGGAGATTCATCTCGAATAAGTTTAAAAAGAGATTGAACAAAGCCATATACAGCACTTACATGTCGCCCATCACTTGTAACAAGAGGGTTCCGAATAAATGCAAAATGGGCACGATATGCCAAGGCCATGCCATCAATTAAAAAAAGTCGCTTACGCGTAGCCATGTCATGATATCCTTTTCTCTTGGTAAACCATTAATATCGATTCATTTCTGATAATTCGCGATCGATAAAGGAAGCATAAAGATTTGACACTTCCGAAGCATTCATGGTTCCACCCATTTCAGGAGTTAGCCATCCTTTACTGATTGCTTCATTAATTCCTCTCCGAAGAATACGAGCTGGAATTGCCATATCCAAAAGATCATACATCATGGCTAAGGCATGATAACTCGTTAAGGGGGATCGGTAATTCGGGAGTCCTTTGTAAAATTCTGAGACATTTTCAAGGTAAAATTTATTTTCTTGGGTAAGTAACACAGAACAGGAAAACAAACTTTTGTTTAAAAGGACATTTAAGGAATAAAAAAGGACATCACAGAGGGGATCAGGCGCAAAAATCCATCGAAATTTTTTGGGTGTTTCTATAAAGGATTCCCAAAAATCCTGAACGGTTAAAATACGTGAAGGCATCTTCATTTCTTGTGTCATTGTCTCAAAAAGAGATGCCCATTTTTTATCAAAACTGCTTTTAAGGGTTACAGGAAGGATCATGTCAACAGTTTCAGCATGTCTTTTCTCAGCTGTTTCCAAAAATAAGTGGAGAACATTTTTCATATAAGCTGTGGGATAAATAGTTTCATCAGCAATCACTTCAAAGTCCCGTTCTGGATAAAATGTATCACGTTTCAAACTCACAGGTCGCATCCGCGTTTCTCGACATAGATACAAGCGTACATCCGGGACCTGAATTCCTTTCAACGATGAAGTCATTTCATGATACATGATAACAGGTTGAATGACTAAATCATAAGGAAGACATTTTAAGAGCCTGGCTCGAGTCTGTAGGTTGATTTTAGACATTTTTGCTTTTATTTGATCAGCAAAAAGCCCTTTATATGTCCGAATAGTTTTTTGAAAAAAATTTTCAGTTATTAATTGTGTTGAAGAATTTACAATTTTTTTTTGGTCTGTATAAAAATCAAAGGAAATTTTATTTTTAAAATACGAATTAATAATCTCTATCACTGATAGAACATCACTTCTAAAAGAATCATAATATCCCTGATACGAAAAAAAAACAATATTCATTTTCTAATACGTTAAATCAAAAACAGGGTCGGCTAATTGATAATCACCAAACCCTGTATAGTCCACAAACAAAAATTGTCGATTTAAACTATGATAGTACCAAATAATATAAGGTTTTGTAGAAAGTTCAAAAGAATGGATTTCTACATCATCTGGTTCTCCGAAAATTATATAAATCATGCCACGATCCGTTTCCCAGCCTTGTTGAAAGCCTGAAAACATCTGATTGGCTAATTGTATTCTATGAAAATACTCATTCATAAGTTCATTTTCCAGAGTTGTGGGGGTTGGATCATGCTTTTTCCAAAATTCTTGAAAAAGTCTTTTTTGCTCTTCCCCTTCAGCTTTAAGCATAGTTTCATATTCTTCGACAGAAATAAAATTTGTCATCCGCAAATAGCGCATTTGGCGTATAGCAACATCTAAATCATGGATCAAGGGTGGCATATTCTGCCATCGGACTTGAAATCGTGTAGAGCGCTTTACTTCAACATCATTGATAAAAGTAGATAATTCTAATGTATATTCTTTATAACCTAAATTATTAATCGAGATTGGGAAAATATAATCCTGGGGTTCCTTTTTAAGATCCACATAAAAATATCCCTCACGTATTTTTTCACCATCATCAAAAATTCGATAAGTAAACTTTTCTTTTCCCTCTTTTCCCGCTGCCGAAAAAACAAATCGTATATATTTAACAGGAGGGGTTTTCGATGAATCTATTTGTAACGGTTCATTAAGATAAGTAACATTTCCTAAAGACCATGCAACATCCTTAAACATCGATAACTTGGCTACAAATTCTTTTTTATCCATGCGCTGGGTAAAAATATCAGTCACATAAATAATGACGTTCACATCTTCTGCTTCTAAATTGTAAGATTTTTTTAATTCGATAAATTGATTTGAAGCAATTGTCTCTTGATAAGACTCTTTTATAATCATTTCAAACCATGTATCACCGGCAATTTTTTTTCCATCATGCATGATAGAAATTGTTACATCAATCCGTGCTTCAAAGATATCTTCTTTTTTTTTAAAGAGAATAGATCTGTTGGGGATTTTTATAGTTATGTCCAATTGTCCATAACCAGGCTCAGCAAGAGGTCTTATTCTATAATCTACCTGAAACCGGATGGGCTCATCAGGAATATTTTGGGCGTAGAGTAACATGCTATGAACAACAAGAATAAAAAATATTGTTTTAATCATTAATTTCATAGCGTGTCAATCCTTGGTCTGTACCAATATATAAGATATTGTCAGATATTTCCAGTGTTTGTATTCTATTACTGCAAAGCCCCTCATTCATGGTGATATGTTCTGTTTGTTCGGTTGCAAGATTAAACGAGAATAATCCTTGATTCGTTCCAACCCAAATATAAGCGGTATCACATGCAATATCGTTGATATAAATTCCTCGTCTGAGGTCTGTTACAGGCAATGTTGTTAAATTATTTAAATAAGGATCCGCTTTTCGAATGGAAAAATCATCACTCCAGAAAATATTTTTGCCATTTTCAGCTAAATTTTGCACACCATAGTAGACATTAATAAAATCTTTCTTAAAGATAAGGGTTGATGAATCTGATACTTCATAAACTAAAATTCCGAAATGCGAACCAAGATATAAATAGCCATCCATAAAAATAGCTGTTTGGATCTGGATGGGAATATCCAAAACAGGGCTTATTGAAAGTTCTTTGATATTGATCTTAAAAATGCCCGATTCAGCAATGATCCAAGCCATTGTATCACATTGAACCACATCTTGAACTGTATTGATGAGTCCTACCCCCGGCGTAATTGTCATAAAATCGTTTTTTTGAGGACGTTCCACGATAATTGAATGATCGGTAATGACAAGGAGAGTATCCTGATAATATAAAAAGCCTCGCACGGTTTGATTTCCTAATACAGGAACGTCATCCTCGTCAATCCATCTAAAGTTTTGAAATTCTGTGTGTGTTTCTGTCCACCCATTTCGGTCATCAGGACCCTTATAATCTATGCCATGACCAATAAAAACCTTATTTCCAAATACATCGCAGCGTGTAACATTATTATTGAGCAATCCATAAGGCATATGCTGGACAAAGAGTGTAGAACGATCACCGGTATAAAGACCATTTCCTAATGTTCCCATCCACAAATTTTGGTTATTTCCATAAACAGAGAAGGAAATAGGATATTTTCGGAAAGCACTTTCCACCACAGATGATCCATCGACATCAATAAAATATTGCCCTGTAAATTGAACCTGATATAAGTCCATTTTAATGCTTGAAACAGACCAAGTGATAGAAAAATTTTCAGGATTCACAGGATGAATCACAGAACCAGTATAAGGATCCAATTCTAAAACCTGAGAGTATGTTTCAGCAAAGAGTCGATTGTTATCACTCCCAATTCGTCTACAAGTCCCAAAAAAGTCTATCTTTTCCCATTGAAATGCAGCATCTCCAAACAACACATAGAGAGCCTGATCTGCTGCCGCCCATAAATAGCCAGTTGCAGGATGGTAATAGATAGTTTTTATATTTTTATCCAGCAATCCTTGAGGATAATTCATGGGTCTTTCCCAGCACCTAAAGATATGTGAGTAAACGATTGCCCCATTATCTGTGGCAAAATATGTTTTATCTTGAGATTGTGACATAGAATAGAGATAGCGAAACGAATGGTAATTTGTGAGTTTTTGTGCATATCGAAGGCTAACGCCATATAAGGGAGAAAGAAGGCTTGTTAATAGAAGGAGTGCATAAATTTTTTTGAATTTCATAAATCCCCCTGCATGAAAGATCCCTTAAAATTGAATCTTTTTAAACGAAAGTTTGGCACATTTCTTTCAAAGCAGTTAGTGTAATGGGAATAATGCCTATTTCTTCACATACTCTACCTGCAGCAAGATTTGCCATAACAGTGCTTGTTTGGAGGGAGTATCCTGCTGCTGAAAAGAGGGCTACTGTTGATATAACTGTATCGCCAGCACCGGTTACATCGTGAATTTTTCGGGCTCTTGTTGGGATTTTAAGACAAATATCTGACGCTTCCAAAAGAACCATGCCTTCTTCACCTAAGGTAATAAGAATATTTTCAGCATGGATTATCTCTCGAATTTTTCGTGCTGCCATACAGGCAGAATCTTGAGAATCAATCGTTATACGGAGTAAATTTTCAGCTTCTTTCCGATTGGGTTTAAACAAAAAAACATGGTGATAGAACTGACAATTTTCAAATTTTGGATCAACAAAAATAGGGATATGATTTTCATGGCAAATTTCTATAATACTTGTAATTATCGCCGGAGAAAGGAGGCCTTTATTATAATCCTGAAAAATTACGGCATTCAGGATATTTGCCTGATTTCGAAAGGCACGGATTAAATGTTGGCAAACCTGATCAGAAACCCATTTTTTTTCTTCATAGTCCAATCTTAAAAGCTGGTGGCTATCACTGAGAATGCGGGTTTTTGTGGTTGTTGGACGATCATTAACCACAAACAATCCATCAATATTTATGTGATCATGCTTCATCAATTTTAATAGATTTCGCCCTGCCTGATCGTTCCCAATAGCCCCAAAAATTGAACAGGATGCCCCAAGTGAACGAATATTTTTACAAACATTGGCAGCACCACCAGGTTTCATTTCAGTTACCTTTATATCGACAATGGGGACGGGCGCTTCAGGAGATATGCGGCTTACAATTCCCTCGTGGTAAACATCCAGCATTACATCCCCAACGACACCAATGTGCAACGGTTTAAAGTGATTTTCAACCTCGTTAAAATCAATCTGTCGAATTAAATCAATCAATGAGTGAGTCTCCATCCATTTCCATGGGTTTGGTTATATTTAACCATTTCAATACTGTGGGCGCAATGTCTGCTAATTTTCCATCGTTTTTAAAGGAGTATGGACGATTTTGAGGTTCCACAATAAGAAATGGGACTTTATTCATCGTATGTTGTGTGTGGGGTTGATTATTTTTATAATCCCACATCTCTTCACAATTGCCATGATCAGCAGTTATAAAAACCGTTCCCCCCTTGTCGTTGAAACATTTTACAATTTCACGAATTCGGGTATCTAAATATTCCATAGCCTGAATCGCTGCCTCTAAAACCCCTGTATGTCCAACCATATCGCCATTGGCAAAATTAAGAATAATAACATCATATATATCACGTTCAATGGCTTCAAGCAGCTTATTGCTTACTTCCGGTGCACTCATTTCCGGTTTTAAATCATACGTTGCCACTTTGGGGGATGGAACAAGAATTCGATCTTCCCCTTCAAACTGTTTTTCTTCTCCGCCATTAAAAAAGTACGTAACATGGGCATATTTTTCCGTTTCAGCGATTCTCAATTGCTTCATCCTAGCATGGCTTACAACCTCACCTAAAATATTAACCAATATTTGTTTGTCAAATAAAACTGGAAAGGGGAAATCTTCCTGATATCGAGTCATGGTAACATAATTAAGACCCAGTTTTCGGGTCCGGAATTCTTTAAAACTAGGATCGGTAAGGGCAATGGTAATTTCCCTCATTCTATCAGCCCTAAAATTAAAGGTAAAAACTGTATCACCCGGTTGAATAAGGCCACTGTAACCAGGATTTTTAACAACTGCTGGATCCATAAACTCATCAGTAATTTTCTCTTGATATTTCCGCTCCATATAGGCAATTGGATCATCCACGTGTTCACCAACCCCTTCTGTTAGCATACGATAAGCCTTTTCAACCCGATCCCACCGTTTATCACGATCCATGCCGTAATATCGACCAATAAGTGTTGATAATTTTCCAATTTTATTTTCTTTCATAAAAGTAAGAATATCTTCAAGATAGTGAACACCACTATTGGGAGGAGTATCTCTTCCATCCATGAAAGCATGGACATACAATTCTTTAATGCTATCTTTTTTTAATTCCAATAAAATATTTTTCAGATGTGACAAGTGTGAATGGACCCCTGCATCAGAGAGGAGTCCCAACAAATGGAAACGCCCTGTTCTTGATTTACAAACATTAACACAATTTCTATAGATGGGATTATCTCTAAATGTCTTATTTTCAAAAGCCTCATCTATGCGAACAAGATCTTGTTTAACAATGCGCCCCGCCCCAATATTTAAGTGTCCAACTTCGGAATTTCCCATTACACCGTCAGGCAAGCCAACAGCTTTCCCATTACACGTTAATGAGGTCCACGGCCTTTCCTGAAAAAGGGTATCTAACGTAGGTGTTTTTGCAAGTTTCACTGCATTATAATCTTCTTCTTCTCGCAGTCCATATCCATCTAAGATCATCAATAAAACTTTATTTGGCATCATTTCTCCTTTGTTGTATAAATAGAAAAAAATGTAAGCTATTTCTCAAGGAAAATCAATATTCATGGGGGCTTAAAAAATTTTTTGAACGTCTATTTTTGTGCCACATAAAGGGTGCATACACCACCTGTCATTGCGTGTATGGTTACTGAATGAAAACCAGTATTAGTCAAGAGTGCTGTGAATTCCTTTAGAGGCAAAAAGTGTTCCACAGACTTAGGGAGATATGTATAAGCGTGGGAATGACCAGAAATCCATTTTCCAAGGGGAGGTAATATTTTATGAAAATAAAAATGAAACAATCGACGCCACAAGCCATTCGGAGGGACAGAGAATTCGAGAATATGGATTGTTCCTTCTTTTTTTAGCACTCGATACATTTCATGAAGTCCCTTGGAAAGATTCTCAAGATTTCTTACGCCAAAAGCAATCATGACATGATGAAACGTAAGTTCTTCAAAGGGCAGAGTTTCAACATCCCCTTGAATAAAAGTTGCTCGCTTATCGTGAATGGTTTTCATGGCATGATCAATCATCTTTTCGGAAAAATCAACTCCTGTGAGAGAAAAAGGAACATGAGAATATTTTTTAAGCAAACGATGGGATAAGGCACCAGTACCGCAGGCAGCATCTAAAATGATATCATTAGGAGTAAGGAGTAATGTTGAAATAATCTGATTTCGCCAATACGTATCGATCCCAAAACTAAGAAAATGATTTAAAAAATCATAAACGGGTGCAATAGCATCAAAAAGGGGTTGAATAGTTTCTTTTTCAGGAGGATTTTTTGTCATTCTTTTAATCGATATTCCAGGAATGAAAGAGGTGATGAGGAAGATTCAATCTATCCATAATTTTTCCACTGATATAGGCTTTAATATCTTCTATACTTTGAGGATTTGTATAGAAGGCAGGCATAGGTGGAAGAATAATGGCACCTGCGTGTGCAGCATGAATGAGATTTTTGAGATGAATCATATTAAGAGGAGTTTCTCTTGGAACGAGAATTAACGTCCGTCCTTCTTTTAACATCACATCTGCTGCTCGTTCTATGAGAGAATAGCTATACCCATGGGCAATCGCTGAAAGGGTTTTCATGGAGCAAGGAATAATCACCATCGCATCAGCTACACCTGTGCCACTGGCAAAGGGAGCAGAAAAATCCGAAACATCCCACAGGTGAATGTTTTTGATCTTGGAAAAATGAGAATGGAATTCATCTTCATGAGATATGGCCATTTCTTGACAAAAAACATCCTGTCCTATAGGAGAAAACATCAGATGAACTTCTTGAACACACGGAGCAACTGTCTTGATAAAATGATCGGCCAGGGGTGCTCCCGAGGCACCTGTTATTGCTACCACAATTTTTTCAGGCTTCATCATAACAACATACGATCCAACAAAACAAAAGCAAAGTACATAACAGAAATTGTGCTATTCATGTTAAAAAAGGCTTTATTAATATTTTTATAACTTCTAAACACCAAAAAATGCTCATAAAAAATCAGAAAAGCAATTAGACATGTTCCCAGCCATAAAATCCAATGGGCTGGTAAAATACTATGCAAAAGAATGAGAAAAACGACCATGAGACCATGACATAATCGACTTATATCTATTGCTTTTTCAACACTCATATCAGCAGGGATTGAGTGCAAATGGTGTTTTCGATCGAATGTGACATCCTGAATAGCATAGAGTATATCAAAACCAGCTGTCCAAACCATTACGGCCAGACTTAAAAGTATGGGGATAAGGGTTAATTTTTCTGTAAGAGCCAGCCAAACACCTGAAGGAGCAATAGCCAAGGATAACCCTAAAATAAAGTGTGTTCCTGCCCAAACTCGTTTTAAATAACTGTAGCCCAACAAAATGGCTAAAACTGGAAAGGCAAGCCAAAAGCAAAGACGATTCAGCATCCCGGCAGAGAACAAAAAAAGAAGAGCAGAAAGTACTACGAAAAGAACCACCGATGAAAGACGAAGGACTCCTTTTGGTAATTCCCGATCTTTTGTCCGAGGATTCATGGCATCCAAATGACGATCAACTATGCGATTAAACCCCATGGCTGCACTGCGGGCTGAAACCATGGCAACAAGAATCCAGAGAAGCTTTATCATCCATATTTTAGATGGAATTTCAAAAAAATCCACCGCTAAAACAAACGAAGCTAAGGCAAAAGGTAGCGCAAATAGTGAGTGGGAAAATTTGATCATTCGACCATAATCAAGAATTTTCATGGCGCTCCTCTTGATAGGCTTCAAACCCAATTTTACGCAATAAACATGCTGGACAAGTACCACAGCCATATCCCCAGGGATGGCGAGTAACATGGTCGCCTTTGTAACATGTATGTGTCTTTTCTATAATGGTATCCATCACATTAAGCTCATCTGCCAAAGCCCAAATGCTCTTTTTTGAAAGATGTTGTAAAGGCGCTTTTATTGTAAGATGATAATTGAGTCCCTCCTGAAGGGCTTTTTCCATTGCTATGATAAATTGTTCCCGACAATCAGGATAGCCGGAATAATCTTCTTCATTCACCCCAACGACTAACGTATCCAATGTGCGTCTATAAGCAAGAGATGCTGCTAAAGCAAGAAATACAATATTCCTCCCTGGAACAAATGTATTGGGAACGCCTGTTTGTGTCATTTTTATGGCTATTTCTTCTATCATGGCAGTCCCCCCTATTTCCTGAAAAGCAGGGACATTCAAAACATGCAAGGGAACGCCTGCTTCACGACAAAGTACCTGGGCACATTCCCATTCAACCATGTGCCGTTGGCCATACTTAAAAAAAACAGCCTCTGTATACTCGGCATTTTTCAAAGACCAAAAGAGGCACGTTGAAGAATCTTGCCCTCCTGAAAGTAAAACAAGCGCTTTCATAAAATATCCAAATATTTATGAAGTTGAACACTTAATCGCCATGTTGGATGGTGAAGAACGTAGTTCAGACAATAGTTTAAATTTTCTTTATCAATTTTTTGTAGACTTCCTTTTGGGGGATTGAGGGGACTTATAAAATAGTGTTTCGCATACATACCATAATCGTGAGGAATTTCACCCTTTTTAAGAAGTACCCGAAGTTCATCACATACAACAACAGCAGGAGACTTAGTTTTTGGGGATACGGTAACCCAATCAAAATATTCAGGGAGAACAGGAAACGTTCCATTCGTTTCAAGATGGATTTTAAATGAGTTTTTTTTTAATTCCTCAATAAGGCGTTGCAAAGGCTGAAGAAGAGGTTCTCCCCCTGTTAATATAACCGTGTTGGGTTCTTCTGATGTTACACGCTTGATAATCTGAGGAATGGTAAGCGTTTCCTTGTGAGAATAATCAGTATCGCAAAAATCACAATTCACGTTACATCCAGCAAAACGGATAAAGGTAGCAGGGAGTCCTGTCCAGTACCCTTCTCCCTGAATACTGGTAAAAATTTCATTTATAAAGTAAGAACTACTTTGCTTGTTGGTGTTTTCCATAAAACTATTTTTGAAATATTAAGGTGATAGGTTAAAAGTCTCTCTGCAATCCAGCTGCACACATTTTCTACTGTTGTTTCATAGGGAAAAAGAATAGTTCGAAAAAAGGGCCCTTGAATAGCCTTCAACAAAAGAGTATCTTTTCCATAGATTGCTACACTGTGATCAAGAATATCTATCACTTCCTTTTGGACACTGCTTTTTAATTTTCCAAAATCCATTACCATACCATGTTCATCAGGTTCTCTTTGAACATAGACCTCAAGAGTATCGGTATGGCCATGAAGGGATTGGCCTTTCCCTCATGAAACGAGAGACGATGACTTATATCAAAATAAAAAATTTTAGAAATTTCAAACGTTTTTTTCATCGTTTATCTCAGCAGAAAAATATGTCCTTGAAGAGGTTGAGAGTGAATTATTAAGGTATTATTTTCCCATGTAACCAAATCAGAACCATAGAGAGATTGTGCTTGTTGTAGATGAAGTTCTTGGGGAAAATTTAGGGTAATCGTGCCTTGGTTATCAGAGCGATAAATAACTACGAGCAACGTTTCAAGAAAGTCTCGACGGAGATAAGCATAGGTAACATGATCAGCTTTTATAGGATAAAAAATCCCATAGCGAAGAGATGAATGAGTATTTCGGATATCGATAAGGCGTGAAATTTGCATGCGAAGTTTTTTTTCCTCATCCTTTACCTCTTTTCCCCATCGCATCATACGTCTGTTATCAGGATCCGCAGCTCCTGTCATTCCAATTTCATCCCCATAATAGATAATTGGAACTCCTGGTGTTGTGAGCAAATACGTCATATAAAGATTGATGAGTTTGTATGTCCGGGGATTATCCACGTGAATATCCCGATTCCATCCGGCTTCAACCGCATCTTCATCCCATGCAAGATCTCCTTCCGCGTAGGCAGCAAAGCGAGGTTGATCATGACTATCCATAATATTTCCCATAACATGCAGTTGACCGTAATAGTCGAGAGATTTTTCCATCTCCATTTGTAAATATTTAAAATCGGAGGAATCGGTGACAAAAGCCATTCTGGCGGGCCAATAAAGATTAAAATTAAACTGTGCACTTAATTGTCCATTTGACACATAGGAACTCACAAGTTTATAATCGCCAAAGGTTTCCCCAATTTGATAAAAATTTTTATTGGGGAAATTTTTTCGCAATTTTCGTGTCAGTTCACGCCAAAAAGTATTGGGGACATGTTTTACAGCATCGTGTCTGAACCCATCAAAAGAAAAAGTTTCAAGCCACCACAAGGCATCATTGGTAACTGTTTCAAGGGCTTCTCTGGATCCTTCATAATCAAAACTGGGCAAATAGGGATCAAACCAAGTTGTTAATCGATACTCATCCCACAGGCGCAAATTCAATCTTCCGTCAGGAAGTTCAAGCTCACCAAACCAATCTCGATGTCCTTGAAAATAGGGATGTTCTTCATGGACATGATTTGAGACAAAATCTTTCAGGACCCACAAGTCATTTTTATGAGCTTTTGTAATGAATTCTTTTAGGATTTCATTGGATCCGAATCGAGGTTCAATATTTCGGGGATGTATTGGCCAATAGCCATGATAGCCTGTAAACCATCGATGAGGTGGGGGTGTTTCGCGAAAGGCTTTATCCGTCGTTTCATACACCGGCGAAATCCAGAGGGTATTTACCCCAAGGCGGTTAAAATAGCCATCTTCAATTTTTTTTATAATTCCTTCCAGATCGCCTCCCTGAAAATTTACCCGATCTGAAAGCTGTGGGTGTTCTATAGGATCATCATTTTCCATATTACCATTATAAAAGCGATCAATCATTAAGGAATAAATAATTGCATCATTCCACACAATTTTTTCATTTTTTTGAGGAAGTACCTGACCATCCTTCACATATGTTTCAACAATATTGCTCCTTATCGTAGCATTTGTAAGGACACAGCGAATTCTATGTAACCCATCAAGGGAAAAATCTCGGTGATTCAAGCTCACAACCATCTTGTTAGCATCATCAAACACGATAATATTTTTATCTGGAATTCGATGATTATCGAAAAGTGCCACAAAATGTGATTTACTTAAAGGTGTATTAAAATCTCCCCGATCAATGATATAATGAAAATCAATTCTGCCATTTTCGCCAGCAACAATTTTGTCCGGAAAGATAAAAGGCTCTCTCCCTTGAAAAGTAGGTTCAACAGATAAAATGGAATTAAATCCTCCTAATCCATTGGGAATAGAATCTGGATTTGCAGGATCTAAGTATTCTATTCCATCAACAAAAAATTTATACTCATATCTTCCGGGATCAAAAAAAGTTGTCGCCGTATAAATTTCGTCATTATCCTCATCTTCCATAAAAATTTCATAACGGTTCCAATTATTAAAAGACCCAAAGACAGAAATGACTTTTGGTGTATCGGGTGGAGAAAATTGAAAGGTTTTAGGTATTTTGGATTCAATTTTTAAGGGGATTACATAATCAACATTTTTAAAGGTAAAAGGCAAAAGTTCAATGGTTCTTTGAGGATTTACTGCATGAATGATAAGTGACATCTCAAGTGAATCATAGTCTGCAATAACACTATTATCACTGTGAAAAGCAACGGACTCGTAAGAATCTGCATAAAACAATTCGGATAACAGGACAGACGTGGAATCATTTTCGTAAACACAAATAAAGGGAATTATATCTAAAGGATAAGTTGTGGTCTTTTTTTGTGAGGTACATCCAGAGATAAAAAGAGTCACAATCACAAGAAAAAGAAAAAGCCTTTTCATACTTCCTCTCACTTTTTCTAAGTATAATTTAGAACGATAGTCACTAAAATGAATAGTTTTATCTTATTTAATTGAGTTTATTGTGTAATATCCCTTCAATTTTTTAACAATAGGACTTAAGGCGTGAGGTATATCACACGAAAAGATAAGAAAAGGGAATAATTTTTTATAAATTCAATTTTAAACCATGGAGTGTTTTATGAAGATACGCTTTTGGGGAGCTCGTGGTTCACTACCGACACCTCTATCGAATAAGAACTATGAGCAAAAAATCAGAGCTATTCTTGAAAAAGCTTCTAATGCAGATTTATCCACACCCTTATTAAGAGAAAATTTCATTCAGGAACTCCCTTTTACAGAACGGTTTCTTGTGGGAGGAAATACGGCATGTATAGAAATCCGTGCAGACAATAAAATTCTTATATTGGACATGGGAAGTGGCCTTGTTGAACTGGGAAATTATATCAATCGTTATGAACAAAACGACTTACCTCTTGATTTTCATCTTTTTATCAGTCATAGCCACTGGGATCATATTGTAGGATTCCCTTTTTTCAAGCCTGCTTTTTTACCTCAAAACACCCTTACTTTTTACACGCCCTTTTCTGATTTTAAAGAACGGCTTGAATATCAGCAGGATTTTCGATTTTTTCCCATCTCTTTAAATCATATAGCTGCAAAAAAGAATTTTATTACCCTGAAACCCAATGCTGAGTATCAATTAGACGACATTGTAATCCAGAATATTAAGCAGTATCATCCAGGGGGTTCGTATGGCTATAAAATTTCTTATGGAGGAAAATCCCTTGTTTATGCCACGGATTCAGAGTATAAAAATTTAAGAAATAATTTTCTTGATAAGCACAGGGCTTTTTTTGAAGGGACTGATCTTTTAATTTTTGATGCCCAATATACCATGGAAGAAGCACTTCACAAAGAAGACTGGGGACATAGCACAGCCATGCAAGGGGTTGACTTTGCTATATCGAGTGGGGTAAAAAAACTGGCACTATTTCATCATGATCCTGATAATGATGATTACAGGATTTATTCCATCTTACGAAGAGCCATTGAATACAAGCGGACAAATTATCCCACCTCACCCTTAGAAATATTAATTGCTCGGGAAGATTTAATACTCACACTTTAAAAAACAAAAAGCCCTACATTGAGGGCTTTTTTACGTCATCATAAAATTTTAAAACAAGTTAATATAATTTTGTACGGAGTTTAAGAACCATTCCTGGTTTTAAAATATCATAGTCATTACCAAGCATCTCAAAGTTATCTCTTAGAATAACAACCCAGGCATAATTATTTCCATATTCCTTTTTTGCAATACTCCAAAGGGTTTCACCTTCAGATACACGATAATCATACCAATCAAATTTTACAGGTTTTGCAATCTCACGAGGTTTTTTCAAATCATATTCTTGATAGGGGTAAATCAAATCGGGATTATTGCCAATTTTTTCATAATTCCAATTCCAAATCATTCGCCATACAGAAGCACGGCCATATTCATTCAAAGCAATTTTTGTTAAATAATCACCAGGCCGAGTCATATAAATAACAACAACACTATCCGCGAGAGTAACTGGAGTAGGCTCCTTTTCAATTTCAACTTTTTCGGGAACAACTTTAATTTCAGCTTTTTGGGGTTCTTCTATAGGTTTTTCAGGTTCTGTTACGACAGGTTCTGTTACGACAGGTTCTGTTACTGCAGGTTTTTCAACATGTACAGCAACAACAGTATCTTGTTGGACACTCTCTACTTCTTTTGCTTCCTCCACAGCTTCTTTGCTGGAACACCCTATTAGCAACCCTAAAACCAGCAAAGGTACAAGATATTTACGCATTTCTCCTCCATTTTTATTTATATCTTATTTGTTAATAATATGCTAATCTTTCAAAAAGGTTTCAATTTCTTTTCAATTTATAATAAAATTATAAAGATTTATAACCAAAAATTCAAGATGATTTTTTTTCTGTCATTTGGATAATGAAAATACTGATTTCATAGATAAAAAGAAGAGGAAATGCAAGTAAAAGTTGAGTAAAAGGATCTGGGGGCGTTAAAATAGCGGCTACAATAAAAATAATAACCAACGCATATTTTCTTGATTTTTTCATAAAAGCAGCTGATAAAACGCCCATTTTTGCTAAAATAAAACTCAATACAGGGAGTTCAAAGACAACACCAAAACTCAGCATTAGCGTTACCACAAATCGTATGTAGTAGTTTATTGCAATAATAGTTGAGACTGCATAGGGTTCACTGATTCTCATAAAAAAACGTAAAGCTAAGGGTATCATTACATAATAAGCTACGGCAGCACCTGCAATAAAACACAAAAAAGTGGTCACAATTAAAAGACCAACCCATTTTTGTTCTTTCCGATACAAACCTGGTTTTACAAAAGCCCAAATTTGATACACAATAATTGGGATTGACAAAATAAATCCTCCGGCAAAGGCAACAAGAACCTGAACGACAAACATTCCCTGAATTTTTAAAACCTGTAATTGAATAGGAGGATTTAAATTCAGTGCTGGTTTTATTAAAATATCAATCATTTCTTTTGAAAAAATAAAGCAAATAATCCCAGTAACAACAAGAGATATAATTATATAAAAAAGCCTTTTTCTCAGCTCCACAAGGTGATCCAAAAAACTCATTTCAGGAAGGGCAGATTCATTTTCTATTTGCGTCATCGCGATACCTTTATCCAAATACGTTTTTCAATAAGAAAATTTGTTCTTATTTACAGATACTTGTAGAAATTTACTCAAATTTCATTTGCCAGCCAATTCTGAATTATTTATATTTCAAAGTTAAAATAAGGGGGAATTAGCTCAGCTGGGAGAGCGCTTGAATGGCATTCAAGAGGTCAGCGGTTCAATCCCGCTATTCTCCACACTACCCAAAACTCTGAAAAGGTTTCTATTTTTTAAGTTTTTATCTTAGAATAAAAAAGCTTAAAAAAATCCACCTTAAAAGGTGGATTTTAAAAGATTTTGTGAAAACACTTAAAAATAATAACGAATTCCAAGGCCTCCATGTACATAAAAATCTGTATCTGGAATAAGATTTAACCCTGGGACAATTTCAAAAAATACATCTAGGGGTGCTTCTTGAAATGTGTGGACAAGTCCAACCGGAATACGAATACCCACTTGGATATCATCGGCTAGTTTAACTTTTGCCCCAATACCATAATACAGGAAAGCAAAATCCAGAAGATTTTTATTGTGAAAAACATAATCCCCATGCAAATGAACTGCACCGTTATCACCAAAAGACCAAGCAGCAGCCATATCTACCGCTGCATTACTATTCATCCACACCTTTCCACTTAATCCAGTTGGCTCCCCCAAAATAATACCCAGACCAAATCCTTCTCCACGCGCTATTACAGGACTTGCAATGAATACAAACAAGACAAGAGTAAACAAAATTATCTTCTTCATTTTCGCTCCTTCATTTTTTAATTCTTTTATAAGAATTTAACTCTTTCCTATAAGAGGGAACAAGAATTAATTCCTAAAAACCAGAACATCACTCTTATGTAACTTCCTGCCTAAATACACCTCATATATTCATAAGGCAAAAGGAAGGAGATGTATGATATCTGAACGACTAGAAAAGGCCTTAAATGAACAGATTAGCAAGGAATTGCATTCCGAATATTACTATTTAGTCATGGCTGTTTGGTTTACTTCCAAAAATTTGGATGGCTTTACGAACTTTTTTAAAGTCCAAGTTCAAGAAGAGCGTTTCCATGCGTTGAAAATGTTTGATTACCTCCTTGACCGAGGGGGAAAAGTCTATTTAGAAACAATTAAAAAATCACCACAGGATTTTGAATTGGCAGAAGATATTTTTAAAAAAGCTTATGAACATGAACAATTTGTCACCATGTCTATTAATGAACTTATGAACCTTGCTACTGAGAAAAAAGATCATGCATCCCAGAAATTTTTTGATTGGTATGTACAAGAGCAACTAGAAGAAGAAACTTCCATGGATAATATTCTTACTAAAATTCGTCTTGTTTATGAAAAAAGGCATGGACTTTTATTACTTGATGAAAAATTATCCCAGAGGACATTTACAGTGCCTGCCCAATAAAACGAATAGAAGGGATATTTATTAAAAAACTATGTTGAAACACAAAGAGTAAAAATAATAAAAAAGGAGTTATTACAATGCCGATGAAAGGAGACGTTTTCTATTCCCCAAAGAGCAAAATGCTCGTAGAAATCCTTCATGGGGGCGAGAGTATTCTCGAAAGTGATGGATCACCCATGCAAAAGTTAGAACCTAAAACAGAAGATTCATCCCGTGAAAAGCATGTCCCTTATGTTGAAACAAAAGATAAGGGTGTGCTGGTAAAAATTGGTCAGAATGAAGAGCATCCCATGACGAAAGAACACTATATTAACTATATTGAAGTCCGCACAAGCGATATGACCTTGCGAAAATATCTCAATCCCGGCGACAAACCACATGCTTGGTTTCCCGTAGATATTTCTGACATTATTGAAGTTCTTGAGTGGTGCAACATTCACGGACTGTGGAAAGCTTAAAGCATTCTTGATTTCAACAACAGAGGGATTCATGAAAAGAGGAGGATAAAAAATTCTACCTTTTTTCTTTTAGCTAATAAAATTTTTCTTTTTATCAGTCCTAAGAATGGTTCACTTACTCCACGTGTTGTGAAAATACAGGATTATTTATGTCTATATGCCTATAATTTATTAAATTAAAAGCTGAATAAAGAAGGAGGTAAATGATGCCAGACGCATTAAAAAAGTATGAATATCAGACAGAAATTAAGAAAATATTAGATATTGTAATTCATTCTATTTATTCCAATACAGATATTTTTATTCGTGAACTTATTTCGAATGCATCCGATGCGTTGGAAAAACTTCGCTATATTAGTCTAACTGATGAACCTATTGTTGACAAAGATCTTCCTTTAGAAATTCGAATCTCCATTGAAAAAGAAGCAGGAAATTTAGTGATTGAGGATACCGGCGTAGGAATGACAAAAGAGGAGCTTATTGAAAATTTGGGAACTATTGCCCACTCTGGAACAGCAGAATTTTTGAAGCAATTACAGAAACAACCTGGAAAGACCGCTGAAGTTATTGGACAATTTGGGTTAGGTTTTTATTCTGTTTTCATGGTATCGGATCATGTTAAAGTCATAACACGCTCTTATAAGCCAGGAGCAAAGGGATATATTTGGGAATCGGATGGTGCCAGTGGCTATACTATTGCCCCGGAAGAAGGTATTAAGCGTGGAACACGAATTGTTGTCCATGTGAAAGAAGATAAAAAAGATTATTTAGATGAAGAAAAAATTAAAAGTATTATACAGGAATATTCCAATTTTGTTTCATTTCCTATCTATTTATCCGGGAAAAAGATTAATACTATTCAAGCCATTTGGTTACGGAGGCCTCAGGAAATCAGTGAGGAGGAATACACAGAATTTTATAAATTTATAGCAAGGATGGACTCCGAGCCTCTTTTTCGGCTTCATACCTCTTCGGATGCCCCCATACAGCTCCATGCCCTTCTTTATATTCCGAAAGAGAATTATGAAATCTTTGGATTAACGCGTATGGAACCTGGGGTTCACCTCTACTGCAATAAAATACTCATTGAATCCAGAGTAAAGGATCTTCTTCCTGACTATCTCCGGTTTGTTAAAGGTGTTGTGGATTCCGAAGACCTTCCTTTAAATATTTCTCGCGAAACACTTCAGGATAATCTTCTGATAAAGAAAATTGGGAAACACCTTACAAAAAAAATCCTTGAAACCTTAAAAACACAAAAAAAAGAAAACCCAGAAAAATATCGGGAATTTTGGAATGCTTTTTCCACATTTATTAAGGAAGGAGCAACAACTGATTTTGAAAACAGAGAAGACTTGGCTGAGCTTCTTCTTTTTGAATCCAGTAAGACAAAACCGGGTGAATTGACATCCTTTGATGAATACATTGCCCAGGCACCTGAAGACCAAAAAGAGATTTATTACTTAACAGGTATGTCTCGTGAAGAACTCGAAAACAGTCCTTATATGGAATCTTTTAAAGCAGCCGACATTGAAGTTTTTTATCTAACAAACCCCATTGACGATTTTGTAATGACATCAATTCGGGAATATAAAGAAAAAAATCTTGTCTCCGCCGATAATGCTAACATTAAACTCCCTAAAAAACCAGGTGAGGGAGAAAAAAAGGAAGTTGAAAAAGAAACAGAATCCCCCATCGATGAAAAAGAGCTGAAGAACTTTATAAAATGGCTTTCAAAACACCTGAAAGATCGCATTGAAGATGTAAAAATTTCAGAAAGACTTGTAGATAGTCCTGCTATTTTAGTCAATCCCGATGATATGATGACGGTTCATATGCAAAAAATTCTGGAGCAAGCAGGTCAAACGTTATATACCTCAGGAAAAAAGATTCTTGAAATAAATCCAAAGCATGAATTGATTCAAAAAATGGTTCGTCTGAAAAAAGAGGGGAAAAATGAAGACCTTCTAACCATGCTTGCCGATCAAATTACCGACAATGCCTTTATTATGGCGGGCTTGGAAACAGATAAATCGGCCATGATTCGACGAATTAATACTATTATGAATTCTGTGATAAAAGAGTAAGTGTGAAGACGTATTATATTGAAACATACGGCTGTCAGATGAATGTTTATGACAGCGAAATAATCGCCGCCCTTTTACAGGAAAAGGGACTTGAAGAAGTTACTTCTCCAGAAAAAGCGGATGTAGTGCTTTTAAATACGTGTAGTGTTCGAGAATTGGCAGAGCAAAAAATTCACACACGCTTGGGGCAACTTCGTATCATTCAAGAAACCACAAACCCAACCATGATTATGGGGGTTGTGGGATGTATGGCTCAAAATTTGAAAAAGAGTCTTTTACAAAAAAAGCCATATATCACTTTCATTTTAGGGCCTGATTCATACCGCAACATACCAAAAATCTTGACGTCTAACAGAACGTCTTCTCGCGTGATTGACACCCATTTATCATCCATGGAGTTATATGATGGTCTTTTCCCTGCTCGCCATGAAGGAATTAATGCTTGGATATCCATATCGAGAGGATGTGATAAATTTTGCACCTATTGCATTGTTCCCTATACACGCGGTCGCGAACGAAGTCGATCCTCTGAAAGCATTCTTCAGGAAGCAAAACGCGCCATTGATAAGGGGTTTGTTGAAATCACCCTCCTAGGTCAAAACGTAAACTCTTATCGTTCTTCTTCTGGAGGATTCTCTGAACTTTTACTTCAACTCGCACAATTATCCGGACTTAAACGACTAAGATATACTTCACCTCATCCTCAAGACATGAATGATGATGTTATTGCAGTCCATAAAGACTATTATCCTGTTGTGTGTGATCATATCCATCTCCCTCTTCAAAGCGGTTCTAATTCGATTTTAAAAGCCATGAATCGCACATATACTTGGGAGCATTATTTATCGCTTGTAGAAAAAATTCGCAGTGCCGTTCCTACAATGTCCATTACCACCGATATGATTGTTGGATTTCCTGGAGAAACAGAAAAAGATTACGAAGACACTTTAGATATGATGGAAAAAGTTCGCTTTGATGCTGCTTTTATGTTCAAATATTCTCCTCGCCCAGGGACAAAAGCGGCAATTCTGGTGGATACTGTTCCTGAGGATGTAAAATCAGTGCGATTAAATCGTATGATTCGTCTTCAGAATAAACACACACTCGAGAAGAATCAGGCACTCATTGGTAAAAAAGTAGAAATTCTTGTAGAAAAAGAGAGCACGAAAAATCCTTATGAAATGATGGGAAGAACATCCACAAACAAAATCGTTATTTTTCCAGCTTTAAAGGTTAAACCCAAAGACCTTATCACACGAACAATTACCGATGCACAAGGTGTAACTTTATTTAGTAAGCCCTGACACAGTAAGTACCTATCACCCTATGGGGAATTAGGGATAAAAGAGTAAAAGGTTAAAATCTAAATGATACTATCTTTAGTGACGCGCTTAAAACCGCCACATTACAGGGCGATGATCAGAGATCACCTCAAAATAATCAGGAAAAATCTCATCGAGCAGCAAGGTTATTACCACTGAATATTCATAAGCATCAAACAAAGCACGTGTAATCATCATATGATCAATAAAACTGGGCCAGCTGGGATAGGAAGCATAGCGAGAATCAGTTGCCAGTTCGGCTGTGACAAACATAAATTTATCGGGGTTATCCAAAATAGGCTTAAAACTATATTGACCACTTGGCGTGGTTACATCATCATTCCAATCCCCCGCAAAAATCCATGCTGATTTGGTTGGGTTTAACGGAATTAAATAATTAACAATAACCTGGGACGCATTGCGTCTTCGTTCCCGTGATGTATTATCTTCCATTGCTTTCATGTGAATATCAACGACATTAAAAATAAAAAGAGAGTCTTCGTGATTCCACCGAAACTCCACTTTTAAAGGAGGCCTAGAAGCAAAATAGTAAGAATTATCCTCAAAAAGTTCCTCAATACTAAGAGCAGTAAATTCATCTTTTTGCCATGCAATGACAAAATGCAACATACTTGTTTTTGTTGAAACAGCTAATTCGTAATCAGGGATATTTCGAAACATGCGTTGAAAAGTGGCTGTATTTTGAATTTCTTGAAAGCAGTAAATATCAGCATGAAGCGAATCAATGATTGCTTGCAAACGGTCAATCGTTTCGGCTGATTTTGGAAAATTTTGTACATTCCATGTGACCATTTCTATGTTATCAGGTTCATCAATGGATGGCAAAATCCATGCGGGTTTATCCCTGTTCCCATCAGTTACTTGGCCACAAGAAACAAATCCAAGGACAATAATACATAACAGATATTTTATTTTATGTTTTTGCATTGCTTTAAATTTACTTTTTAAAAAAAGAAAATCAAAAATTTAAACCAATGTGGTAAAATTTTTTAGAATGACTTATATTATTTTGATTTTAAATAACTAAACGCTTAGGGAGTAGCAATGAAAAAAACATTCATATTTTGTATTCTCCTTGTAACGTATGTTTATGGTGCTTTGCCCAATGTTGCATCGATAGATGTGATTGAACCGGACATTCAGGGAGCTTTTTATTACCCTAAATTTAGTCCGGATGGAACGCGCTTACTCATGACGAAGGAGCAATTTGTGGGTTTGTGGGAATTTGATTTAAGAACAGGACAAACGCTTCTTATTTCGAATGCCCCAGGTGCTGGTTATGAGCCCGTATACTCAAAAGATAGAGATCGAATCTATTATCTTCAGGATACTTTCGAAAAGGGACGGCGGTATCGATCATTGATGGAATATCATCGAAACACAAAGGGATCGCAGGTGCTTATCGAAAAAGAAAGACTTCTAACGCATCCTCTTCAAGTAACAGACCATGGTGTTATTACTCGAACGCAATCAAAAGTCCTTCTGGTGGGAAAAGATACAAAATCCGAAAATCCCCAGACACGTTTTGTTCACACATTTGAAAACCGGTTAACCCTTTATGAAAATGGAAAAGAAAGAGAATTATATCCTTCAGGTCGAGGAAATTATGTATGGGCTTCTTTATCGCCCACAGGAGATAAAATTCTATACCATAAAGCTGGTGAAGGGACATTTATCTGTGATCTTCAAGAAAATATTCTTGCTGAATTTGGCTATGCTAATGCTCCCGTCTGGTCACCTAATGGTCAGTGGATTGCTTATATGAAAGATTATGATGATGGACATTTTATTACTGAATCTGAAATCTGGATATCGTCCGTCGATGGTAAGGAATCAGCACCTTTGACAAATACAAAAGATATCATTGAAATGTATCCTCAGTGGTCTCCCGATAGTAAAGCTTTAACTTTTCACGATCTATCTGGCCACATTTATATCATGAAACTCCACGTGACGGAATAGGAGAAGAAAAATGAAAAAATTTACATTCTTTTTTATCATAGGATCTCTTTTTTCAACCTCCCTCCTTTTCAGCCAGAATCTTAGTGATTTTCGCATATATATTAATCCTGGTCATGGAGGTCACGATTCTGATGACCGTTTTATCTCTGCAACAGGTTTTTGGGAATCAGAAGGAAACTTGGCAAAAGGGTTGCATCTAAAGCGACTTCTAGAAAATATGGGAGCCACTGTCGATATTTCTCGAACAACAAATAACACATCAGATGATCTTCCTCTTTCAACAATTTCTGCTCTTGCCAATAATTTTCAAGCAGATTTTTTTGAATCCGTCCATAGCAACGGATTTGACGGTAAATTGAATTATACCTTATTGTTATATCGAGGTTGGGACCTTGGGGTAACAGCTGTGAATTATGGAATGACGGTGACAGGGGCATTATATCCCCTTTCCGGAGAAATGGCCCCCATTATGGCAAATGAAATATATCGTGCTCACCGGACAACCAATAAACATGTCCGGGGTGACTGGAGTTTTTATGACTGGACAGATGCACAGGGAAACAAAATGGGACTTGGTGTTTTACGCGGATTAACGATGCCTGGTAATCTTTCAGAAGGTTCTTTTCACGATTATGTTCCTGAATCTTGGCGCTTAAAAAATGATAATTACTGCTTGGAAGAAGCATGGGCTATTGCTCACTCATTTGTCTTGTTATACGACCAGCCCGATTTTCCTTTTCGAAATTTATCGGGAATTGTTCGGGATCCCCTAGAAACTGTTTCCTACTACTCAATCGCTGGAACGGGCGATGATAAAAAACCTATAAACAATCTTGTTGCTTCTTTATACCAAAATGATATCCTTGTAGATGTGTATGAAGGAGATAATGAAAACAATGGCTTTTATCTTTTTGATAGCCTTGCTCCAGGCACATACACATTGATTGTTGAAGCAGAACATTACTATCCAGATACCCAAGACATAGTGATAGAAAATACTTTTTTCAATCATAAGGATTTTCATCTTATCTCTAGCAAACCTCCAACTGTTCTTGCAACAACCCCACTTCCTCTTGAAGAAGCCCATCCTGCCTGGGATCCAATTATCCTTTGTTTCAGTCATGAAATGGATACGGCCTCGGTGAGAGAAAACCTTATCCTTGAACCAGAAGAAGCATTATCTTTTTCATGGGATTCAGCGTTGCGTGTTTTAACTCTTACTCCCCTCGATGACACCCTGGCTTTCCAAACATCCTACACATTGACAATCCATGGAAATGCCCTTGGAAACCGAGGAAAAAATTTGGATGGAAATGGAGATGGAATAGGAGGCGATGCCTTTACCTTTACATTTATCACAAGTGCTGAAGATATAACCCCTCCCGCCCTCTCATCCGAGTATATGTATCCCCCAATTAGTTCTGAAAATATTGAAACAGACGTTGTTATCAACCTTGTTTTTAGTGAAATCTTAGCCGATGAAAATATTGACACATCTCATTTTAAACTTCAGAATTATACAGAAGACCGATTTGAAGAAGTCGATATTATTCATGATATCATTAAAAAGAGGAGTATTGTTTCAATTGTTCCTAAAACAGAACTATCTCCTAGCTCCATTTACCGAACAACTGTCCATCAAGGCGGATTAAGTGATTTATTTGGCAACACGATGTATGATCGCACGCGCGCTTACCGTTTTAACACAGGCAGTGGCTATGAAAGCAAACAAACCCTTGATAATTTTCAAACCAATTTTAGCAAATGGCAATCTCCGAACTACAGCGGTTCTACGACTGGGATCATAAATGCTTCTATAGAACAATCAACTGAAAAAGTGCTTCCACTTTTTAATAGTACCCATTCCATGAAACTAATGTATGAATTTGATGTCTCCCAAAGTGCACACTTAATTCGTGAATATCAAACACCACAAGCTGCTACTTTTAACAATACGTATATCCTGCAAGTTTATATTTATGGAGAGGGAAATAATATCTCGTTTCGCTTCTGTGTGGATGATGACATTTATGGAAATACTGGCCACGAAGTAAGTCCTTGGGTTAAAGTGGATTGGTATGGGTGGCGTCTTGTAAGTTGGAATATTTCCCAAGATGGCACGGGTGAATGGCTTGGGGATGGATCGGTTGATGGTACACTTCGCATGGATAGCTTTCAATTCACTTGGCATGATGATGCTAATCCCTCAGGCGTTCTTTATCTGGATGAATTGCGACTTGTCACAAAATGTGAAACATCTCTTGAACCACCTCTTGCTGAAATTCCTCATACACTAACACTTCATGGCAATTATCCAAATCCTTTTAATCCGGTGACAACAATTGCTTTTTCAATTCCTGAAACACAGCCTGTAACTCTTTCCATTTACACCATTAACGGGACATTAATCTATCGATCTACGACTGGAATTCTTCCAGCAGGTTATCACGAATTAATGTGGAATGGTAAAAACCAAGCTGGTATAGACGTTTCCAGTGGTGAATATATCTATCGTATTGAAACACCAACACACATTGCTTCGGGTAAAATGCTCTTTATAAAATAACAACTCTCCTATAAAAACTATAAAAAGGATCGCTTACCAGACGATCCTTTTTTTTAACAGAGTTTTAACCATTTCTTTCTTTTATTTTATCTCACATTGAAATATTTTAAACCGTTAAGAAAGGGGGATTTAATGAACGAAATTATTGCTATTGTGGATGATGAAGCGGACATTTTAGAATTGG
This sequence comes from Fidelibacterota bacterium, assembly GCA_028716785.1. Lineage (GTDB taxonomy): Bacteria > Fidelibacterota > Fidelibacteria > Fidelibacterales > Fidelibacteraceae > Fidelibacter. Next base: position 5,304 of record JAQUPD010000009.1, on the reverse strand, counting down.
TATCTTTGCATTTAAAACGATCAGGATTTAAGGTAGATACTTTTAGTGATGGAAAGAGTTTTTACACGTATTTAAAAAATAACAATCCTGATTTAACCATTCTGGATTTAATGCTTCCAGATATTGACGGATTGGATATTTGTCGAGATATCCGACAGGACCCACGTCATAATAACATGCCTATTATTATGTTAACGGCACGCGGTGATGAAACAGATACTGTTCTGGGTCTTGAACTAGGGGCAGATGATTATGTGGCAAAACCGTTCTCACCAAAAGAATTGGTGGCTCGTGTAAAAGCAGTCCTTCGTCGTGGCCTTTCTTCTTCACAAGAATCTTCCTACTTAGCTATAAACAATGAAGTTTTTATTGATACGGAAAAATATGAGGTTACCTACAAAAATCAACAAATTCCCTTAACACCCACTGAATTTCGTATTCTAACGATCTTATGTGAACGAAAAGGTATGGTATTCACTCGGGAGCACCTTTTGGATAAATTATGGGGGAATGAAAAAGCTGTGTTAGATCGTACCATTGATGTTCATATAAAACATATTCGAGAAAAACTGGGAGAAGCAGGAAAATATATTATCAATCTTCGTGGCATAGGCTACAAAATCGAGGAATAAATGAAGTCTGTTTTCTATCGTGTTTTTAGCCGTTACGTTTTATTAATTCTCTTTTTAGCGATTGTAATTTTTCTTTTTTCCTATTCAATGATTCGGACTAATCATATTAACACCCTCTCAACGTCTCTTGAAAATTTGGCAATTTCATTGGAAGACCGCATATTGGAATATTTTCAATCAGGAGATTACAGACAACTTGATCAGTATGTCAAAGAAAAAGGCAAACACATAAATTCTCGTATTACTGTGGTTCATCCCGATGGTCGTGTTTTAGCGGATTCAGATGCCGATCCTAACACCATGCCAAATCATCGCGACAGGCCTGAAATTGAAGAAGCTCTCAATGGAAATGTTGGAAAGATTGTTCGCTTTAGCACTACAATCCAAAAGAAAATGTTATATGTTTCCTTACCATTAATCCAAGATACTACCATTGTGGGGATTTTGCGGTTGAGCCTTTTTTTAGAGGATATCAATGCTTTTTTGGCAACCCTTCGTAACCGATATTTGTTGATAACCTTTGTCTTTATTCTTATTGCAATGATTGTTGCCTTTCTCTTTTCCAGGAATTTATCCAAACCCATTAAAGACTTAGTCAATACATCTCGTCGCATTGTAGAAGAAACATTGGATATTACCTATTCCGAAAATCCTCAGAATGAAATAACCTTTCTTGCTAATAATTTTGATGAAATGGCAGCACAAATATCACGTCTTTTTGCCAAAACAACACGACAAAAAGAGGAATTAAAAGCTGTTATTTCTGCCATTCAAGAAGCAGTGGTTGTTCTTAACGAAGAAGGGAAAATAACGCTTTACAACAACAGTTTTGCAAAATTAGCCGGTAAAGAAGCATTAAAAAATGAAAACGTTTACGACGTCATGCCGAGAGTCTTTACAGATATGCTGTCTCTTGTTGATCAGAAAAACAGATATTATACCCAAGAAATTATGATACACGGGGACATTTACTTATGCAGTATGAATTGTTTAAAAACTCGAAAAGAAATTGTCGTTTTGTTTCACAATGTTACTGAATTAAAAAATTTACAGCAGATAAAGCATGATTTTATTGCAAATGTTTCCCATGAACTTCGGACTCCTCTTACTTCCATTAAAGGATTCGTTGAAACTCTTCTTGAAGAAGATAAAAGTCCCGAGACTTCCCGATATTTAACCATTATAAAGCGAAATACAGATCGTCTCATTCATATTGTAGAAGATTTATTGATTCTTTCTGAGATAGAAGAACAAGACGTCTCTTTAAAAACTGAATCTCTTAATCCACTTTCTCTTCTTGAAAACATCCTATCTATTTTTAAGCAAAAAATAGACGAAAAGGGATTAACACTCATTTTAGATTTTCCTCATGATATTCCTCCCTTAGAAGCTGATGAATTTCGATTAGAACAGCTTTTTGTAAATGTCATCGATAATGCCATAAAATATACTGAAAAGGGAACAATCAAGGTTTCAGCATGGAGCGATGAGACCTTTATACATTTTTCTGTTGCGGATACAGGAATAGGAATTCCCAAAGAGGATTTAACACGGATCTTTGAACGCTTCTACGTTGTGGATAAATCTCGATCACGACGTTTAGGTGGTACTGGCCTTGGACTCTCCATTGTAAAACATATTGTTATCCTTCATGGTGGAACCCTTCATGTAGAAAGTGAAAAAAATAAAGGAACAACTTTTTATATCAATCTTCCGCTCCATCATACAGCATCTACTTAGTCTTATTTCTAAAGAAAAGGATTGCATCATAGAGTGATCATTTTTATTCCAACTGTTTTGCTGTAAATTTCATCATGAAAGTATCTACCCATAACCAAATAATAATCTCTCTCTTATTTTTGTTACTTCAGAGCTGTGCAACCTGGGATTTTATGCCAGAAAATAGACGTTTAATTACAGAAGAAGAGCTGAATAAAAAAAATATTTCATTATATGCTTCCCTTTCTGAAAAAAATCAAGAAATTAAAAAATTAGAGAGCAAAGTAGACTCTTTAGAATCTGTCTTAGATACAACGCAACGAATTCTTTATATAAAAGACCTTGAAATTGACGAGTTGAGAAGTGAAATACGGCTAATGAAGCAGGAAGACAGTGCTCAATTACGATATTTACAAGACATGATGATTCAGCAAAGTATTGTGGTAGATTCGCTCTTTAGTGAATTTGTTGAACAGCAGGATTTTAAACTTTTCCTCACCGATTTACGGGACCTTCCTGAAGATGAACAGTCAGCTCTTTTTTTGCAAAAGCAAATGGGCACATTGAAGGCCAATGTTGATTCTTTACGCCATCAACTTCGAACGGTAGTACAACAGCAAAACTTTCTTCGCGAAGATTTAACCATTGTTGAATCATCTATCATGGATATTATCAAATTTTCATCCGATAAATATCTTCAAGAAATCGAAAAACGTCATGAATACGTCATGAAAGCACAGGAAATGTTGGCTCACCGTCAAGATTCGTTATTAACCGTATACAACGGACTTATAAAGGATCTTACAGAATTTGCATTTCTGCTTGAGGAAGACCGAGAAATTTTTCAGGATTCTGTGGACGTGGCATTAAATATGTACTCCCAGCGATTGGACTCCCTGCAAAATAGTCTTCTTAAATGCATGGAAAATCAAACACTCTATCAAGCACAGCTGAAAGCGTTTCAGGATAGTCTTGATAGTTTTATGACCTTTTTTCAGGAATCAAGCCCTTTGGATACCATACTTGTTCAACCTTTTCCTGACGATTCTTTGCGCCATCATGAGAACTAAGTATTTTTATGTTTTTTTGCTCTTTCTTTTTCAAACGAGCATCCTTTTGGGAGAGATACGTGTTTTTCGCGTGAGTAAAAAAGATATTAATCTTCAAGAATTAAGTCGAATTATTAGTGTTGATCAGGTGGATACTGACAGTATCACGGCGTATGCCAATGATAGTGAGTGGAAGCAATTTTTAATCCATGATATCCCATATCGAAGAATTCTTTCTCCTCCCAAAGTAAAAGGTCTTGAGATGACAGATAACGATTTACGTGAAATTGGATGGACAAAATATCCAACTTATTCCGCTTATATTTCATTAATGAAAGCCTTTGAGCAGGAATATCCACATCTTTGTCGCCTTGATACCCTTGGATATTCTGTACGAGGGAAAGTCCTTCTTGCCGCACGGATTACAGGAACCCAAAAAAAAGATACCGAAAAACCAAGCTTTTTTTACACTGCGCAAATTCATGGTGATGAAATTGCAACATCGATAATAATGTTACGATTAATTGACACCTTATTAACAGCCTATTCAGATTCGACGGAGATATGGGATCTTGTAGAAAATACAATCATTTGGATCAACCCATTAGCAAATCCCGATGGCGCTTATTATATCAGTAATAGTACTCTTGATGGATGTATTCGCTATAATGCAAATGAAGTTGATCTAAACCGAGATTTTCCACTTCCCAATCAAGGTATTATTGGTAAAAAAAAGGAACGTCAGCCTGAAACCCTTGCAATGATGACTTTTGCAGAACGTTATCCCATTAGAATGTCTGCAAATTTTCATGCTGGTAATGAGTGCGTAAATTACCCTTGGGACTATACGGAGGTATCGCATCCTGAAAGTGAGTGGTTTCTATCGGTAAGTCACGAATATGCTGATACAGCAAGGTATTATAGTCCAGATACGTATATGAGTAATTTCGATAAAGGTGTTACAAATGGGTGGGATTGGTATCCTATTTATGGTGGTCGACAAGATTATATGACCTTTTTTCATGCGTGTAAAGAGGTAACCATTGAAATTTCGGATACAAAAAAGTTACCTGCATCCGAATTAAATAAGTTTTGGACATACAACAAACGATCTTTATTGAATTTCATAAAACGTGTGAATGAAGGAATTTTTGGAGATTTTAGGAAGTGGAATTCATATCCTGTCGCCATAGAAATACTCTCTATTCCTGACTTAATCATACCTTTGCAGTCAAAAGATTCTCTCTTTTTTTATCCTTTAGAAGCAGGATCATACGATATTTGTTTACAATTTGCTGAACATTCTGACACCCTATGGCATCTTGAGGTGAATCCCTATGAATTAACTCCTCTTGTACCATCACTAACTCATGCCTATCAGACAATGAATAAACCCAATAAATTTACTTTACATCCACCATACCCCAATCCATTTAATGCGGCAACAATGATTGTCCTTCAAACACCTTTTGAAGGAGTGGTAGAAATTAAGATTTATGACATTTGTGGAAGGATGGTAAAGAGACTATATAATGGAAATTTATCACGTGGATTTCATACATTTTTTTGGAATGGGGTAAATTCTGATGGGAAACGAGTATCATCTGGAATTTATATCATTGAAGCGCAGCAAGCCGCAGTAGCATTACGACAAAAAGCTCTGTTAATCCAATAAATAGCAGTGGCGAATAGCAATTCTTTCCAATACACTTCTAATTTTATGAAACCATAACAAAAATTCTATTCTTCCTCCAGAACAAGTGATGTGTTGGGATGTGAACTTAAAACCATTCCCACATAATCATTCTCTTCACTGTTCCTCAGTTTTTGTTATCTCTGCGGGATGTTACTGTGCAGCGTTCAACTTGCAATTTCGTAGCGTTTAAGAACTTAGCTCCGCTTCG
>JAQUPD010000008.1 GCA_028716785.1 Fidelibacterota bacterium | reverse complement strand
GGATGTTCCACCCTATCAGGCGTTTCATTATGAATAACAGGACGATAGACGTAAAAGTAGAAATTATAGCGTGGCATGGTAGAAAAGCGGGAAGCTAATGCAACAGTGCCATCCGAACCTTCCCATAGGAATTCAGCGTAAGGACTATCGAGGGAATTCACTCCCCGGTAAAACATGATAACATCAATACCAAATCCTGCATAAATCTGGGGTAACTGAGCAATTTGTCCCCACGAAAAAGGAGAATAACCAACCTTTGAAACCCGCCCAAATTTCTTACAGATTTTATGTCCTAATAAAAGATTGCGGACAAGATTCTCTCCACTCACCATAAATTCATCGGGTAAAATAAACCATGGTCCAATAAAAAGTCTTTTTTCCTGGACAAACTTTTTAATCGCCTCCTCTTTTTCGGGACGTATTTCAAGATAATCCTCTAAAATCACGGATTGACTATCAAGATGAAATGCCTTATAGGCGGGTTCTTTTTCTAAAATTTCCAGTAAAGTATCCATCATCTTCACAAGCATTTGACGATTTTTTTGAAAAGGATAGCGCCATTCGCGATCCCAATGGGTGTTGGAAATTACGTGAAAAATCCGTTTCATTTTCAATCCTCAAAAGTTAAAAAAGCATATTGTTTTAATATTACTTCAGGAATTCCTCCCAATAAAATCAAGGAGGCAGCACTTAAATTATGTCCCTTCGTTTCATGAAAAGGCACAGCACAACACAGTCCAATACCTGCAGCACGAAGAGCAATTGTTCCACTTTCACTATCTTCAAACCCCACCACAGTTTCAAAATCCTCAGAAGAAATGCCAAGTTGATGTAAGGCAATGCTATATAAATCGCGATGAGGTTTAAGTCGAATTTCATTTGAATCACTAGCTGTAACAAAGGCATCATAAATGGAATAATAGGTAGAAAATGCTGATAGAAGGTGCTTTTTTCTTATTTCTGAGAGGGGCCATTCTCGCATCTGATGGTTCAAGCGTTCAAAAACATGGTTCATAACAATTCGTGCTTCATAAAAAATCGAGGAGGTTACAATAGCAATTTTTATTGGATGTTTTTCAAAATAGGTTGAGATATAAAGCAATTTATCCTCTAAACTTTCCTGTTCGAGAAATGGTTTCCCAGACTTTTGTTCATATTCATTTTTTAGGATTGGAAGCAAGGAAAGAATTTCATCCCCAAGAAATCCTTTCATCAACGCCAAATAAATGCCAATCCCCGGCATGGGTTCAATAAGGGACTCAACAGTAGACATATAAGGAATTTTTTCATGGTGATCAATTGCCGAAAGAATTTCGTGATAGCGCTGATAATAAATATCCACAGCCATTTTAACCTTTTGCGTCTCTGTAAAAAAGGTAATTCCCTTAAAGCAAGTTGTTAACAGCTTTTTTTCAGTTCTCTTCCAGATCGTTTGTGGATCAAGAAGATCATCATGGCGATACGATTCAATAACCTCAAAAACAGGCTGGCATTGTAAAGCAATGAGATTTCGTCGTACTTCTATTTTTCGTTGGTCATCTTGCCCTTTTATCAAAAACCACAGAGCTGCTTTAAGAAAAGCCTTTTTAAATTCTTCAAGATGGATAGCTGTTTGATATCTTTCAAGAAGGTATTCCACATGGCGAGTCGTACTGTTTCCAATAATATGAGGATAATCAGTATCAGGATTTAACCCTGGCCATTGAGATACATCCATCTGTCCTGTAATTTGACGAACCATATATTCCAAGGAATGGATACAAAGTCCTTCGGTTGTTGTTGTTGTGCCATCCATATCCGAAACAACAGCCTTTATTGTCTTTAATGGGGGCATGACTTTTTTTGCCATGGGAACTATGTCGTAAGGAGGATAAATTCCAGCAGGATTTTTAATCACCGCACATTCTTTCGCCATTGCATCAAGCATTTTCGAAGCCTCTTGAGGGGAAATAATGCGTGTCATGAATGAACTCCTGCATAAGTATAGATCAAATTCACGCCTTTTTGTAAAAGCAACGTTACTTCATCATCTGACTCCCCTTCGGCATAAACTCGCATGAGGGGTTCTGTATCAGAAGCTCGAAGAAGAAGCCACCGACACGTGCCATCAAGACGAAATTTAATCCCATTAATGATAGCCTGGCTGCTAATATAGGGTTGAATATTTTTTACCACATAGGGGCCAATTTTTGTTACATGTGTTTTATATAAGGCAGGCAGGACATCCAGCCTATTGGGGACATCACAAAGAGAATCAATTCGATCATAGTAGATTTTTCCGTATTTCTTTTGAGAATAAATCATGTAATCTGAAAGGAACGTAAAACCAGAAGCGGCGATCATTTCCAAAAATAGAAGGGCTGAGAAAATACCATCACGTTCTGGCATGTGGATGCCATATCCAAAGCCACCACTTTCTTCAGCGCCAAATGCAACGGGTAATTCTAACATTTTTTCAGTAATATATTTAAACCCAACTTGCACTTCAAAAAGCAACCGATCATAATCCCTTTCAAAAAGGCGTAATTTATCCGTCACCGAAGCAGTTTTTACAAGTGCCCCCGGGATTTTTTTGGTGCATACAAGGTAATCTGTTAAATAAAGGATTGTATCTTGTGCACTTAGCCAAATGCCGTTATTCATCATGACACCCAGTCTATCGGCATCTCCATCCGTTGCTACACCAAGCGAAACATCACGATGATTGCTTAAAAAATCTTGAAGAGGTCCAAGATTTTTTTCTATGGGCTCTGCCAGGCGGCCACCAAAATCCTCTTTGTAAGTTTCAGCAATTCCATATACTTTACACTTATGAGTGTTTAAAAGAGTTGTTAAAAGAGTCCCCCCTGCGCCATGCATCGAATCCACAGCACACGAAATCCCTGCTTCTTGAATTAGAGAAAAATCGATGAGTTCCTCTAAGCGTGCCATATAATCGGGCAAAAGATTGACTTGTTTTACATTTATTTTTGAACGTTTTATAGGGGATTTCCCAAGGTTTTTTTCAACCTTCAGGGTTTCTTCTGTTAAAAAGGGACCGCCATAAGGACCTTTAAACTTCACTCCATTATAAGTAGGAGGATTATGACTTGCTGTAATCATGACCCCAGCATGGAGACCTCGTTCTTTTACCGTAAAGGAAACCACAGGAGTAGGAACCACACGATCAGAAAGAAATGTATCAATCCCATTTCCGCTAAGAATTTCGGCAAAGAGTTCCGCAAAAACTTTGGAATAGCGACGAGTATCATATCCAATCACACAGGAAGGTGATTCTTTTGATATCTTTGAAGACAAATAATCGGCAAAAGCCTGAGCCACTAGACTTACAGAGTTTTTGTTCATTTCAGAATCCAAAAAGCCACGCCAGCCATCTGTACCAAAGTGTATGGGATTATTTTTCATTCACTGCCTCTGTAAAAAAGTGTGTGACGGTTTCAAGAAAAACAGGATTTATCCAATTATAGGCAAACCAGGCGATCCCAGCCGACAGCCCATTTGCAAATCCATCCTTTATCAGCGCTTCAACATCCTGAGATGTTTCTACACGATTTATGGAAAGTCCAATCACAACTGGAACTCTAGATAGCTCCAATGACTCACGGATTTCCTGTTGTCTTATATTTCTGATATGCCCATAACACATTGGGGTAATAAAATCCAGCATATCCCCTTTCACCCATGCGCCCCAATCTTGAAATTTGCTCAAGCATTGGGGATCGTTCTGATAAGAGGGAAATACAGCCGCAGAAAGCTGGATGTTCGGATTCATTGTTTTTAATTCACAAGCTGTTTTTTCAACAAATTTTGTAACATTTTTTATTTTCCATGCCGCAAACCGGCGAAAAACATCATCATTTTTTATAGATTCCTTGGACAATTCAACCCCAGTCTCTTCGTAAAAAAGCGATCGTGAAACGGGATCGAAACCAAATTGTTTTTCCTCAGAATGAACGGGATATCGAATATAATCCAAATTGATGCCATCAATGGGATATTTCATCATCAATTCTTTCATCATGGTTAGGAGATATAATTGCACGCTAGGATGCGCAGGATTAAAAAATAATTTCCCATCTTCCGCAAAAGGGTCCGCAGGATCATTGGACTCTAAAAGCCAATCTGGATGTTCAGATAAAATTGGTCCGTATGTGCCATCGAGATAGTCTGGATTATAAGCATAAAACACTTCAAGCCACGCATGGACTTCCATATTGTTGGCGTGAGCGACTTTCAGGGTCATTGCTAAAGGATCCCATCCTAAAAATTCAGGTCTTTGATAGGTGTTTTCGCTGGGATATATCGTCCAGCTATGATAAAATGTTTCAATAAAAATGGTATTGATACCCAAATTTTTCATCTTCTCAAGGGATTGAATCAGCTCAACAGAATCTGCTGGTGGTCTAAACCACATGCCATGAACTTTCTCAGGTTCTGATGGTGTACTTGCATATAAAAAGGGGACAAGCATGATAATCAACCACAGCATTTTTTTCAAGGAATTCTCCTTCTTCTGTTCTCCGTTTGAGTTGCACTTAATCGTTGAATTCGGAACACATTAAAAGTCATTTTTATTCAAGATTATGTCGAAGAAGTTCATGCAGTTCAGGGTATGGAATCGTGCGGAGAGGAATATTCTTTATTACAGCCAAAGCAGCGGCAGCACCAGCAGCTTCACCTGTTGCTGCAGACGTTGGCATAATTCTTATAGCAGCTTGTCCTTCTCGTGTAGCAGAAAGGCATCGACCCGCACTTAAGACATTTTCTGCATCTCGATGAATCAGTGAACGAAAAGGAATGGTATAAAAATCCCCTTCTTTCAGTTCATCCATGCGATCTTTTTCTCCTTTAGCACCATGAATATCAATGCCATAACAGGCGCGGGCTATCATGTCCTCAAATTTTCGACCTTGGAGCACATCTTTCCCCGTCAGCACATAATCACCCACAACTCTCCGTGATTCACGAATCCCAATTTGTGTTGCTGTTTCTAAAAGAAAGGCATTTTCAAAGCCTGGAATTTCATTAGTTAGCAGATGGACTACATCGATTACCTGATGTCTTGCTTCAATTTCTGCTCGGGTTAAATCTTCCGAGCGCGTTCCATCAAGGTCTAAGATATTTGTTGTATTAAACGAAGCCTCCCCGCTAGCGGGTAAAGTTGTAAAAAAAATATACTTTATATTCTCTGAAAGTCTGTTTTCACGATGTGCTTTTTGAATAGTACTAAAGTATCCACTTACCGTAATTATTTTTCTCAAATCGAAATCATAATCCATCCATGGGAAAAAGTCTTCAGGATGTTTTTTTACATAGTCAAGAACATGGGGGAGATGAATATTCCCCATTCTAAAAAAGAGCGTCATTGTCTGAAGTTTCCCATTCTCTCCTTTTTCATAGCGAAGTCCTGATAAATAGGTAAGTTGGGCATCACCGGTTGTATCGATAAAGACTTTCCCATGGACTGGTATTATTTCACCTTCATATAAAATTTGTATTGATTCAAGGAGTCTGTTCTTCAATATTGCTTTAATAAGCAAGGCATTGGGAAGCACATGCACTCCGGCCTGAGTTAAAAGGTCAAACGCTGCCAGGCGAAAAGCAATTCCAGAAAAACCATTATCAATCATCCCTTTCCGGCGAATCATAGCTTCTTTTAGTTCTTGAAAAATACCTCGCGTTAGGGGAATACCCTGGATAGCATATTTCATAAAAGGAGAAACCATACAAACAGTTGCTGAACCTCCAATAAAACCATACTGTTCAATTAAAAGAGTTTTTGCACCAAGTCTGGCTGCTTTTACCGCCGCTGCAAGGCCTGCAATTCCCCCACCAGTTACAACAACATCATAAAAAAGGGACACATTTTTCATGGTTTTTTTACAGCTTCTTTCATTTTTTCAACATACCAGGATGTTATATCAATAGGACGTGTTATCGCTGTGCCTACAACAACAGCCCAGGCACCTAAATGAAGCGCTTTCGCCGCATCTTCAGGTGAATGAATACGGCCTTCTGCGATAACAGGAATATCACTTTGTGATGCTAACTCTTTTATAAGTTTAAAATCAGGAGTTTTCTTGCTTTTTCGAAAGGTATCGGGTGTATAACCACTTAATGTTGTGGCTAAACAGGCAGCGCCAGCTTCAGCACATGCAAGTCCTTCTTCAACTGTTGCTATATCCGCCATGACAGGAATAGCATATCGATTTCGCACATGACGAATAAATTCTGGCCCAGTATAGCCATTATAGGTTCGAAATGTTCCATCAATAGCAAGAAGATGTGACCCTGCCAAAATCAACTTTTCAACATCATTGAATGTCCGTGTTATACATACCAATCCATCAGGATAGATAGTTTTTATTAAGCCAACAATCGGAACATCCACTATGTGAGATATATAGCGGACATTTCTTTCCCCTTCTGCGCGAATTCCAACGGCACCTCCTATCACCGCAGACTCTGCAAACAAAGCAAGTCGTTCAGGAGCATTAAAAGGTTCCCCTTTTTTCGCCTGGCAAGAAACAATTAAGCCGTGTTTTACTGCTTGTAAAACATCAGGAATCATGTAATTCTCCTTCCAATGTCTTCATAATGATCTTTTTAAAATTATCGGCATCTGATAATAAAAAGGGAGAGAAGTGTTGTGAAGTATTCTCTGAAAAATGGTAAAGAGATTCGGGTTGTATAGGAACAAGTTGAATAGTGGCTCCTTGATCTAACATAGCATCATAAAGTCTATCAAGTGTTCGATGCATACTGAGTGAAGGATCTTCATTCCCTTTTTTATCTGCCTCAAAATTTACAGAAACCCACCATCGATGATTGTCTAATTCTATACACTCTACCAACGAATCGTATATGGGTTTTTGCGGACTTTGAATAAAACAATGAAAAATTGAATGATTTAAGGGGATTACAGGATGAATTAACCGTTCGAGGGACGCATTTTCAGAAGCATCAATCAAAGTAGTGCATCCATATTCTTTGAGACCATCACGTTGATAAAATGTCACTTTTTTACAGGCATTTTTAATCTCAATAGCTACTGGAACGACATAAAAAAGAAGATAGACAGAAGAATCCTCCAACGCTTTTAGGAGTTTTATCTTTATAATTTCGGGATTAAAAAGGAGGTACAGACCTTCATTTTTAAGGATGCCCCCTCGTTCTTTTCGGATTTCTTCATACACTTCAGCACTTATTGTTTCTGGATATAAAAGGGTATCATCTACGCGCTGATAAACACTCAAACACGTACTCAACACACCCCCTGGAAATCCATAGTGATTAAAAAGAGCAACTTTTTTACCTGCGCGGGCAGCTTTTAAGGCAGTTACCACGCCATACCAGGAGGCTCCGTAAATAAGGGTATCAAACATTTCCATAGGTATTATGTTTTCCAAAATAATTTTTTTCGTGTTAAAACGCTTACAAACAGAGCAAGCAAGATTGTTTGAATCACGCCCCAAAGAAAGCCAGTCCAGGGGGTAGAGAAAATTTTTGCTGCTACAGATTGAAGACCTGTTAGATGAAGGATTGGCCAGATAAAATTTGCCATTCCTACATAAGCAATCATGGGATTTTGGCCATTCAGGATGAGAATATTAACCCATTTTTGCTTTTTAAATCCATCAATCAGAAGTGTGAAAAAGGTTATTAAATAAAATGCAAGGCCACTTGTTACAAAATAATAACTTAGAGTTGAATTATCTTTTTTAATTCCTCCTTCAAAAGGCTCAAAAAGGAGGCCTAAAATCAGGAAATAGCTCCCCCACAAGACCAAGTTTCGGATAAATTTTTCTGTTTCGGTCTGAGGGTGTCGGGTAAGAAAAATAGCAACAAGTGCCATGACCGAACAAAGAATGAACGTTAAAAAAACATGTCTGGATTGGAGTCCACCTAAAAGTGTCACAACACTTAGCATCATAAAGATAGCAAGGGTAATAGAAATTTGCGGTTTTTTATTAAGAATAGGACCAGTTTCTTTTTTCTTAAGCCACTGGAGGATAAAATCGCCAGCGATAGACCCTGGGATAACGATAAAGAGATATTTCAAAAAATGAAATTGATAAAGCCAAGGGAAGGGCGAGAATTCCCAGACTTTAATCATCCAATTTGTTGTTTGGTTTGTAAAGAGGTAAAGGACAGATCCGATATTTCGTGCAGGTTCAGCAGTGGGACCGATAGCTTGCATAATATTCCATTGCATGTAGACAAGGCGAAAGGCGAGATAAAACCCAAGAATTCCCAATCGAAAGAGATGTGTTTTACGCGTTCCGAGCCAAATCAAGGCTCCAAAAACAGCCATGTTAGTCAAAACGATAAGAATAATATCGTTGCGTTTAACAGAAAAACCACTACCGTCAGCATAGGTCATAAAAGCAAGCCAAAGGACAAGGGATACCCAGCCAATTATTTTAAGAGTGATACGCAGGGAAGGATGCCATGTTTTGGGATATCGAAGGTAAACGAGGAAGAGGATAGCAAATCCTCCTAAAGCTTTCAGCCACGTAGCGGCATGAAGAGAAGCGCTTAATTGATGGGGACGGATATGCATCACAAAGATAGCAAAAATTGCCAGAAGGATGCCACGTTCCAAAATAGAAAAGATAATTTTTGATAACGGGATTCCCTTCTCTATTTTTTTAGAGAGTGCCAAAGGAAAGGCGGCACCCATGGCAAAGAGGAAAAAGGGGAACACAAGATCGACCCACGTTATCCCTGGTAAATTGGGATTAAACACATGATTGGGTGGAGGAACCTGGGCATGATACATCCAAGCAGGAAGGGTACCTCTTGGAACAGTACCTGCAAGAACCATCAATAAAATTGCCAATCCTCGCAGCGCATCAAGATTATAAGCCCGTGATTTTAAAGCTGAAAAGTTTTCTTGATCCATCGTTTTCATCCTAATGTTTAGGGGCAACAATTAATACAATGGGTTCATGGGACAATACCGATTTTAATTCGATATCCACAAGGGCAAGAATTTGACTTTCTTGCACAAGTCCTGTCATATCAATGATTTTTCCGCCAATCAGGAGAAAAACATCGGGGACAAGGGCGCCAGCATCACCAAATGTTGTTAATTCGCTCGTCAGCTCTTTCAATGTTTGTTTTACAGAATCAAGTGTTTCCACTCGAACACTACAATTATTAACTTGGAGTTTTATCACGCCTTCCAAATCTATAACACGAGCAAGGGTTTGTTCATGATGAAAAAGTCCAAAAAGATGCTTTGTTGTTTTATGTGTTATACAAGCTACAAGGTAATTTGTTTTTCCTGCAATTTCCACTTTTGAAGAATCTACCCGCATGGATTCGGCAGCAATTTTTTTAAGTTCTTCTTCCGACTTTTCTTTAATTTCCAACTCACGAGTCCGCATTTCAGTTGATCCAGAGGCAGTAGCAATAACACGTTTATTTCTGGAATCAATTTCGATCGTTACTTTAATGCTTTCTGGGGAAGCGCCCATAGATTGGACAGCTTTGAAAGCTTCCTGTCGTAAAGCAATAAGGTCTGCTTCTGTGGGATTGAGTATGGTTTTTTCCACAGAGTCTTGAATAATTCCCAAAGCAGCCCCAATGGCAGAAATTACTTCGGTATTTTCAGAAATTCTAAAGGGGAATCCTAAATACTTCGCTGTATAAGGGACAAGAGCTGAAGCCCCTCCTCCCCCGCCAATTAATTCAAGAAACGCTTCATCTAATTTATACTCTCGAACAAGTTGTTTAATAACCGGTTTGATTTTTTCTGCAGAGAGTTTTAGAATTTCTTCTGCTATACTTTTAGGATTCCGATTCAAAAGATTTCCTAGGGCTTTAAAAACACTTGCAACAGCTTTATCATTTGCCCAACCGTGTCCAGCTTCCTTTACGAGTCCTAAATAATAGGAAGCCCCTGTAGGGGTTATTGTAAAATTTTTACGGCTTTCTTTATGGATAAGTTTTAGATAATCGTCTGGATCTCCTTTTCGGGGGCAGATTGTTTCCAGTGAAATAGTAGAAAGGTCATCTTCTTCTGCAAAGGCAGCATAGCCAAGTTCAGCAATGTGAGCACTGCGAGGGCCTACATCAATAATTTTATTCTCTTTAATCCGTGGCATTGAACCACCTGCAATTCCAAGGGTACGAACATCCAAAGTCCTTAAATAGAGTCGATTCCCACCAATTTGAGCACTTTTGACTTGAGGTTTTCCATTTTTGATGACAGAGATATCTGTGGAAGTTCCTCCTACTTCAATAAAAATGCCATCGGAGACTTTTGCATACATAAGGGCGGCAGCAACTCCAGCAGCAGGTCCTGAGAGAAGTGTAAGAATCGGGCGTTTACGCATTTCATTGATATCCATAATCCCCCCATCAGAGCGCATAATCATGAGAGGAGCTTTAATTCCGCTTTCGCGGACTGCTTTCTCCGTCATATTAGCAGTTTCAAGCATTTTTGGCATCATGCTCGCATTTATCAACGCCGTCCGGGTCCGCACTCGAAAGCCATAGAGCTTTGAAATAGAGCTAGCAGCCGTTGCAAGGTATCCCATGTCATGAGCAATATCCTTGATATACATTTCACGCTCTGGATGATCCACACCAAAAATTTCAGTCGCCACAAATACTTCGGCTCCTTGATTAGCCAAATCCTGAATACATGTTCGAATATGATCTTCATCAAAAGGTTGCGCAAGATCAAGATATGCGTGATATGTTTGTAGTATTTTCCCAGGTGCTAACTCAATGATATCATTTTTTATTTGTCGGAATCCCAATCGTCCTTCCATGCCTTGGCCTAAAACCAAAACACCCACAGATGCCACATCTCCCTCAAGCAGAGCATTTGTTGCCTGGGTTGTTGAGTGGGCGATAAGAACAACTTCTGAGGGATGAAGATTCGCATCGTCAATCAACTTTTTCATCGATTGAATAACACCCCGTGCCACCCCTTCTTTTGCCTTATGGGTTGTTGGAACACATACTTTTCCTAAAAGAGAATAATTGGCAATATTTATGGCAACTGCGTGTGTAAATGTCCCCCCTACATCAATACCAATTTTAATTTTTCGGTTTGTCATGGTGCTTCTCGATTTAGTAAAAGATTAGCGATGCAACGGTGAGACCAACAACAGCAACACCCCATGTATAGGGCAACGTATTCCAGAGGACCTTTTGAACATTTTGTTGCATCTCATTGGCAAGCCATACATTATGCGTATTGGTTGGATCAGAAATCCCCTGGACTTGTCCAACCGATAAAAGAACGCCCATCACTGCACCGGCAGGCATTCCACTAGCAAGAAAAACCGCTGCAATCCCATAGCCCATTCCCCAAACATTCAGAGGGCCTCGATAAAGAGCAAGAGGAGCAGCAAGAGTAAAAATCAGGACATACTGGAGAGGATTTTTTGGTGTAATCGCCATGATAAAAGGTTTAAGAACATTTAAGACTGGCCACCCTTCAGGATTTGCCGCGTTCCACTCTGCCCCTGGGCCAATAATCGCATTGAGTAGCATCCCAATGCCGAGCATCAATACAAGCGCTGGCATTACAACCGCACCACCTTCCAAGATAGATTTTAGAAAAACATTAAGGCTCCCTTTCTTCCAGGTCGCCACAAGAGCATAAACCAAGCCACAAATAAAAGCAGCAATAAAATCTATATCATAAAGCAAAATGAGAAAAAGCGGTAAAACGGGAGATAAAAAGGCACTCCAATGAATAGATTTTTCCTCTTTCTTTTTGAAAAAAATTCGCAAAACGTTAAAAAGAAATAAAGCGATCAATATCACACCGATGGCTGTTTTTAAAAAAGTTACGAATCCTGATAAAAAGTTTTGAAAAGCAGGATTTTGCCCCAAGCCTAAAAATTGATAAAGCATTATAAAAGCCATAACAACAACCACAAACACCACGCTATTCGTAATGATTTTTTTAAAATTTAGGTTATGACCATCTTGATAGAGTTGAATTGTAATATACACAAGGCCAGTCACAAATGTGAGGGCAAACATAATAAGGGCAAATGAACGAATTTGTCCTACAGGAAGTTTCAAAACATCCACATAAACTGCCCAATTTCCAGCATTTAATATACCCCCAATACTAAGACCAAAAAGAAAAACACCAACAACGGTCAATGGACCAACCCCAACCGATGTCATAATAGGTAAGACAATCGTTGCGACCATAATAATGGCGCCCAATCCACCAAGGGTCGTAAAAAGAAGCGAAATTAGGAAAAGCATCATCACAGAAATAATCCAAGGATTATCTCCTGAGAGTTCTGCACCTTTTTTAATTAAATTTTCTGCTACTTTTGTTTTTTGCATCAAAATACTGAGCATACTCCCAAAAAGCATCACTGTATAGGCTCTATGGAGTCTTAAAGCACCTTGACCAATCACAAGTTGAAGGGTATCATTGAGGGATACTCCGCCAATAAGGGGGAAAAGAAACGCCATAAGAGGAAGCGCCAAAAGAGCTGGAATTTTTCTAAAAAACATGGAGAGTGCCATAACAACAAAAACAAGAAGAAAAAGAATTGTTTGAAATGTTTCCATATCGGGGCTTCCAATTTTTTTCGAATTTAAAAAAAGGCTGACAGAGGACAGCCCTTTTTCTCTTATCTGTTTCTATTTGAGAATTATCATTTTTTTCATTGCAGTGAAATCATTGACAGTTATACGATAGAAATATACACCACTGGATAGATTGCTTATGGTAAAATTAAAATGATGATATCCAGCATTCAGATGACCTTGATAGATTTCAGCAACGTGTTGTCCCAAAATATTGTAGACCACCAGATTGACGTTTCCAGCTTCCGGAAGTGCCAATTTTATTATTGTAGTAGGGTTAAAGGGATTGGGATAATTTTGACCCAGTTCATAGGTTTCGGGTAACATCTTATCTGCATGTCTCACTACATGGGTTACTGTGCTATCAATATCTAAAAATCGAATTGCATCAGCTACAATATAAAAGCCAGACGTTGCGGCATCAGAAATAATTACTTTTTCAGCGATATCTCCCACAAAGGAGTACGTTCCTAGATAATTCCATTGATCGCCACCCGTTGTTTGATTTACACGTATCGTATCGATTCCCGCATGATGATAGATCACAATGGGTGTATCAAGACAACGGTTACTTGCAGGTACCCACCATGCATAAACATGATAATCACTTGCTTTGGGCAAAAGCGGCGTAAATACTGCTTGATCAAACCCTTCGCCTTTTACATTGAGCATGGAAGGACTCATTCCCCAATAACCTGGATTTGCCGTGGGAAACCAATCACTCCCAAGCAATTCACAGGCTTCATCATCGGTATCAATAATCACACCACGCTCATCAATTTCCACAAGACCCAATGAATCGGCATGGACAACGGCAAAAATGGTAGGGACAGACCTGTTTTCTGAAGGAGAGTTAATATTTTTCCCTGGAACAGCCATTTGCGTTGAACCGCCACCATCCAGATTTATGGCCTCATGACAATTAAAAGAAATAAGAATCTCTGCCAATTCCTCCAAACTTACCCCCTGACTTATAGCTTGACGTCCATCGGCTGCCACCATAATCACATGGTTATCTTCTGTATAACCAATGGCTGTCCGAGGGTCTGCATTTGAGAGTCCCACTCCAGAACCCCACATAATTTCTTCATTATAGGTAATGTGGATCTCTCCATTTTTCACAAGCGTTGGGCCTCCACCTATTCCAATAAGCAAATCTTCCATAGGAGTTCCATTGGCTGCTAAAGGGGCTGGTTTAGGATTGGGATCATTATACGCATAACTCATGGGGGTATCATACCGATAGGTCTGCTCAGGTTTACTGCCAAAATGATAAATCCAATCAACTGAGAACTCTTTTGCTTCATTCATGCTAAAGAGACACCGCATTACTGGATATGATTTCCCATTTCGTGTAACAGCACCAATATTTCTAGCTTTTACTTCTTCAGGATAAATAACAGCTGAATAAGACGTTGAACCACCAAAAAATCCCCCATTAATGGCTGCGTAGACATTAAAAGTCTGTGCAAGCGTGCGGACAGGTGCTGGTGATGTTGTGATATAAGGACGTACAGCAAGATTTTCTTGATTTAAATCCACATCCAAAACCCATAGAGTAAGGGCAGGATTCTTTCGCTGACCAAAGGAGAGGGTAATTCCCTCTGGAAAATCAAATGCATCCGTACTATCCGTCCAGATAATTTGTTCAGCCCAAACAAGACCACTCCATAAAATAAGGATACCCATAATTTTCTTAACTTTTCTCATTGTATCTCACTCACTAAATGTTCTAAAAAAGAGTTTTCATCATTTGGGTTAAAGAGCGTTTGCAACGCCATAGCAATAGCCCCTCGCACGCCCCCTTCCATTTTTAAATCACCAACTACAATTTCTGGATGAAACGTGATGGGGATATTTTTTAGACTTTTTTTCACTTCATCATGGACATGTTTTAAAAGGTAAGGTGAGTTTTCAACAACAAAACCATTCAACACTATTAAACCAGGATCAAGGGTTTTCTGCATCATCAAACAAAGGGATCCCAAAACATAGGCATATTCATTCAAGATTTCGCATGCTTGCTTATTTCCCATATCGGCAAAGGATAAATATTCAAGGAATCGGGATTGGTCAAAAAACGTGGTGGGTTCACCCGATGACAGGGTGTTTTGAAAGGATTTATAAAGATTTTTTTCTGAGAGGATATCTCCATAAATGGAATGACCATTACCAATATATTTCAACGTTTTGTTTGCTGATTGAATGTATTCAATGTATCCAATTTCACCGGCTGCTCCATGAACTCCTTTTACTAAAGAGCTATTTTGGATAATCCCAGCCCCGATACCATCACCAATAGCAATACATATTAAATCATTATCTTCTTTTCCCGCCCCATATAAATATTCTCCAAGAGCTATGGTATTTACATCATTTTCTAGGATCACAGGTACATTAAAATTTTCTGAGAAAACGGTAGCAAAGGGTTTGTGTGCCCAATTTTTCAACGTATCTGCCACCAACAAATTCCCATCTTCATAATTAATCTGCCCAGGAACACCAATACCAATAGCAATTAAATGGTTATAGGGAATATTTTTAAGCGTCATTATGGTTTTCATTTCCTCGATAATCCGTTGAAGAACGGTGGTAATGGGCGAAGCAATATCATATTCAATGACAGACGTATATAGCAACTCTCCATCAATATTTGCCAATGAAATAATAGTTTCACTTCGTCTGATTTCAAGACCAAAGACATATCCCCGATTAGGATTAAGTTTAATCAAGGTTGGACGCTTTCCACCCTTTGAGGTCGATTGCCCTTTCCCAACTTCCAAAAGCAAACCTACATCACAAAAACGATTGACAATTTCTGATACAGCAGCTTTTGACATGGATGCTTCACGCGAAAGATCTACTCGAGAAATAGGCCTATTTTTGTAAATAATGTAAAGAAGCCGCTTTTCATTAACTTTCTTAAGAAAAGAGTTATCTCCCTTTTTAAAAAAATGCGTTTCAGAAATCATTTTACATATACCATTTTAGATGTTTTAATAACGTGATTATTTTGTAAAATCCCCATGATATAGACACCACTGGAAAGATTTTTTACCGTATAATTCAGGGAATAATCACCGCGACTTTGAGTCCCACGAGGGATAACCTCCACGATTTCACCCTTAACATTCCAAATAGTGATATTTGTGGGACCTTCTGTTTCCAAGGAATAGTAAATGGTGCAGTGATCATTAAAGGGATTTGGATAAATTTTTATAAGCGAATATGATTCTGCAATTTGAAGGTCTTTTAAAGATGTTGGAGGTGTTATTCCAAGGCGTCGAGATTTTAAAAGCATGATTGCATCGGCAAAGACAAACCTGTTATCTGTATTATCAGTCGTCAGACGAACAATTTTCTGTTTAAAACCCGGTTCCAGCCACACATCCCCCAGTTTCACCCAACGGGCTGGTTGAACAACCTGTTGATTCACATGATATAGCGTTTCCCCATCCCGGTGATAAACCATATAGGGGGCCCGGCTTGTGGCATAAGCCTGCTGATAATGAAAGACGTACACTTCATACCAGCCGCCTTCATCGATGTTGGCATAATAATCGATCCAAGCATCAGAAGAGGTCTCAGCATAATAAAGTCCACCTTCATAACCCTGATACCCTTCTGCTGGTGTTTTTTCAATCCAATGCTCTGATTTAGCTGTCAAGCGACTATCATTTTCATTTACAATAATTGATGGAATTCGCCAACCTGCTTCCCGATAAGGGATGTCAGCTTTTTGGTCATAGACAGAAGTTTTTAAGGCTGGTAAATACGAACCATCTTCAATAAGGGGGCGATGATACCAAATGACATTCCCCTTTAAATTTCTCTCACGTGTGGCATTTATCATTTTAATGAGTTCTTGTGGTGATGCTGTAGAAATACCAGGATAGAGGATGCTTTGATCTGTCATTTTAACGCGTTCTCTATCAAGGCGCCAGACAAAGGCATCGTTTGTGGAATTATACATTTGCACTTGGACAGCATCTAAAAGTCCATGATTTGCCCATGTCACCCAATCTTGACAAAATTGTTCATAACCCCAGGGAAGGGGTGCATTGGAAACAATGATATTGGGATGAGTCGCTTTTATGGAATCATAAAAAACGCTCACAAATTCTGTAAGTTTATCAGCTCTCCATTGAATCCAGGCGGGGTCTTCAATATTATCCGGAGGTTCTTCATTGTTATGTTCAGTTTTATAAAGCGCACGAGTTGTACTATCGTAGCCACAATTGAGGGACGGGTATCGTACGCGATCAAATTCAACGCCGTCAACATCATAATTCCGGATCACATCCTGCGTCAGATCAATGAGAAACTGCCAAACTTCCGGATGTGTATGACTTAGAGACATTCCTCCTGCACCAAAAGTGGGAACATTTCCTTTACAATCTTGGGCAAACCATTCTGGTTTTGCTTGATACAAATGATTATTACTTCCTTGGGTCGCCATAAATCCAGCCTCAAACCATGCCTCTACTTCCAGTCCTGCCCGATGTCCCTCAGCAACCATTTCGGCCAAAATATCTCGATTTCCAACAGCTGGATCCGTATAGATGCCGGTATACTTGTAAAATGTTTCACTTTTAAAATAGGGATATCCATATCGCCATACATCCACATAAACACAATTAAAATTTGCTTCTGCAAGGGCATCCATTGCCTGAGCAATATGGGCATTTGTTGGAACATCACTGCCTGCCCAGGCAAACCAAACGCCCCGGAGTTCTGCCTCGGCTCCGAGCAGAAAAGAGCCAAAACAAAAAAGGAGAAAAATAATATGTTTACGTTTTTTCATTATTTAAGGTAAACCATCTTTCGTGTTGCTATGGTCTTATTATTAATCGTTAATTGATAAAAGTAAATACCACTCGTAAGTCCTTCTGCATTAAAAATCCGTTGATATGTCCCTGGCTCAAGAGTTTCATCCACTAAAAGGCCTATTTCTTGTCCAGTAAGAGTGAATATTTTTATTTCAATGGCTGCTTTTTCATGAAGGGTAAAGGGAATAATAGTTTTTGGATTAAAGGGATTGGGATAATTTTCATGGAGGATTGCGGTTTGAGGAAGGTATTTCGATGGATCTATTTCTACGCCGGTATTTACAATCCAAAGATCATTGGGATTTGATGCCATCATCCCGGAACCTAAGCTATCTGCTTCGTAATAGGCCGTAAAAGCACTCCCTGTTTCCGTGTTATTAACATCGGGAAATGCACACAAAATAGCACCACCGCTTCCCGCTTCTGCACTGTAGACCATCATGCGAATCTTTGTAAAATCCTCTCCTAACCCTGCATTGTTAAAGGCAACAGCTACTTCCGTTAACGTCGTATCTGTCTCTCCGCCAACCCATGCCATAGCACCATATCCAATATCAAAACCATCAATACTGCTTCCGACGACCCACTCGCTGCCGTTCCAAATATACACCCAGCCAGTGGTATAATCAAAAGATTCCCAGGGTTCCAAATGAACTACCACATCCGCTTTAAATGGTAACCCACTTACGCCACCGGCATCAGAGGGCGGCGTTGTGCTCCCGCTTTCTCCATCAGGATCCAGATCAAAAGCTAAGAAAAGCTGGTTTTTCAGAGTGGCATCTTGCAAGGTATAACCAGTAATCCCAAAATACACCGCATTGCTTCCCCAGGTTAAATACATATCCCGATCATGACTCGTTCCAACATAATCATAGTGAAAATACTCTTTTTTCTTTCCATCAATTTGAATAGCTGTTATTCCTTGATCCCGTGGTGTCGCGACGCGAAGGAGTCCGTTTAAATCTAACGCTGCAACACTGTTCAGGCCACATAACGAATATAAAACATGGCGTGTAGAATCATAACTTAATGCTGATGAACCATTTTGATTGTTTATTAATTCATGTCCCTGATATCCCAAAAGAAGAGAATCGGAATTTTCTCCAAAATAGTCGAAAGTAATTGTTCCCAATTCATCTTCAAAATAACGAGCAGCACGGATTGTATTAGACAAAAACACATTAACAGCAAAAATCAAATTAAAGGAACCCAAGTTAACATGATGCACCGTTCCAGTACCTCCTGCAGCAATTATCGTATCGGGAACTGTCGCTAAAATGATCCCATCATTTGAAATAAGTCGAACAGGAGGGTAACTATCACCAGCACCATTAATCCAGAGATTGCCCCCTGGTGAAACAGGTGAAATGCCATGACGAGCACTATTTATGGAAGGAAGACCAATATAGTGATCGAGAGTGATACCCTGAGGTCCCTTTTTCAACACCGCCATTTTGTCATTTTGATAACCAGAGGTATAAAACCAAGTATTATCACCTTTGCCGATCACAGCAAAAGAGTCTCCATATCGGTTCCCATCTAAAACATCATCAAAAACAAGTTCTGGTGCAGCCTGTTCATCGGTATAGCAATAAATACGAAAGCGATCATTGGCATTGACTTGGGGGGCACTCAAATTACACACATAGATGGTTCCATCATCAGCGACATCTACCAAATTAATTGTGTAAGTTCCCCCTTTAAATCCTGTTTCCGTTGTATCTAACATGCCAACGACGTAGCCTGTTTCTGGGTCCAAGGTTACAACCCTACTCCCACCAAACCGTGTTGCCACTAAAACATGATCGCTATATGGGTTGTAAACCAATCCGCGTGTTACATCATTTCCTCTGTCAATCACATCATAATTAGCCCATTTTAAAAGGTACTCCTGACCAAAAAGTGTTCCTGTAATCAGCAGCATTATGATTAAACTTTTTCGCTTGATGTGTTTCATTATTTTTTCCTCTTTTTTGTTTTATTTAAGATACACCATTTTTTTTGAATCAACCATTTGCCCATTTACAAGGAGTCTGTAAATATGAACGCCACTCGAAAGCAAGCTTCCATCCATATCAAGCGTATGATGACCTGCATGGACAAAACCACTGATAAGCATTTTGATATATTGACCGTTCACATCGAAGACCGATAAATCTACATCGGCATTTTCAGCTAATGTTATGGATATTGTAGTTTTTGGATTAAAGGGATTGGGATAATTTTCATGGAGGATTGTGGTTTGAGGAAAGTTTTTCGATGGATCTATTCCTACACCAGTATTTACAATCCAAAGATCATTGGGATTTGATGCCATCATCCCGGAACCTAAGCTATCTGCTTCGTAATAGGCCGTAAAAGTACTCCCTGTTTCTGTGTTATTTATATCGGGAAAAGCACACAAAATAGCACCGCCGCTTCCCGCTTCTGCACTGTAGACCATCATGCGAATCTTTGTAAAATCCTCTCCTAACCCTGCATTGTTAAAGGCAACAGCTACTTCCGTTAACGTCGTTTCTGTCTCTCCGCCAACCCATGCCATAGCACCATAGCCAATATCAAAACCATCGATACTGCTTCCGACGACCCACTCGCTGCCGTTCAAGGTATACACCCAGCCAGTAGTATAATCAAAAGATTCCCAGGGTTCCAAATGAACTACCACATCCGCTTTAAATGGTAACCCACTCACCCCACCGGCATCAGAGGGTGGCGTTGTGCTCCCGCTTTCTCCCTTAGGATCCAAATCAAAAGCTAAGAAAAGCTGGTTTTTCAGAGTGGCATCTTGCAAGGTATAACCAGTAATCCCAAAATACACCGCATTGCTTCCCCAGGTTAAATACATATCCCGATCATGACTCGTTCCAACATAATCATAGTGAAAATATTCTTTCATTTTACCATCAATCTAAATCGCCAACAGCCCTGTATCCCGGGGCGTACGGACATTGATAAAGGTATTCATATCCACGGCAGCCAGGCTATTATTTCCCATCACAGTGTACAGCCAGTGTCGGGTGGAATCGTACACAATATCGGCGGAGCAATTCAGATTCATCACAGGAGATGCCCTTTGATAAGCCAACATTAATGAATCAGAATCTTCTCCAAAATAGAGAAAGGTAAGAGTACCCAATTCATCTTCAACATAGCGGGCTGATCGGAGAGTATTATTCAAAAACCCATTTGCACAGGTAACAAAGTGATAATCCCCCACGTCCCAGTGAAGTATTGTAGAAGTCCCACCATGGGAAATAATGGAATCGGGGACTTCAGCAAGGACATTTCCATCCCAATCAATTAATCGGGGTGCAGGATAACTATCACCAGCGCCATTGATCCAAAAAGGACCTTGCTGAGAAACGGCAGAAATTCCGTGTCGAGCACTATTGATAGAAGGAAGATTAATAAAACGATCGATAACAAAATTTCCACGACTCTCCATTTTTAAAACTAACATTTTGTCATTTTGATACCCGGAGGTATAAAGATATTTATTGGTTCCTGTCCCAATAACCTCTAAAGAAGAGCCATACCATTCATAATGAGTCGTGGTATTATCTTTACTATCAACGATTTCATTAAAAACAACCTTTGCTTGACTTGCTTCATCCTCAAATTCCCAAACCGTAAATTCCCAATCTGATTCTTTCCATCCCAGGTTACAGAGATAAATTTTCCCATCTGTCGTAACATCAATAAGTCCAATACCCGCTTCAGAAATTCCCCGCTCACCAAGTCCGGTAGAATCCATTTCGCCCAAAACTATGCCAGTTTCCGGGTCAACAATCAAAATACGGGGGTAGTTTAATCGTGTTGGAACAAGGAGGTGATCGGTCATTGGATTCCAGGCAACACCTCGGGTAACATCATCGCCATTAAAGTAATCATAATTTGCCCAAACAAGACGATATTCTTGTCCCCAAGCTGTAACGGCAAAACTCAGTAAAAGCCCCAGAATAACAATTTTTTTCATCGAATAACTTCCTTCACAAAACCATTAAAAATAATAGCGCATTTTTAGATTGACATGAGCCATCTGAAACCCATTCACTTGTTCAATTAAAATATGTTCATGCATTGTCGGCCATAGGGAGCCAATCAGAAGGCGATAAACGGAAGAAAGTTCAAAAGCGAGGTCTGGTGTTATAAAATACTCTAATCCCACGCCGCCTTGAAAGGCCATATTCCATTCTTCAAGGACTTTTTTAGGGATATAGGGAATTCCCAAAGAATCGTTTTGGGCAATTTCGCCTCGGATTCCCTTCCAATAAAAAGGTCCCATCCCTGCAATAAACTGAAGGTTTATGTTTCGAAATTCAAGAAGGGATGTTTGTCCAGTAACCATAATACCCCCATATTCTAAACTCATAGAGACATTCTCTTTTGCATATCCTGTTAGATTGGAGCGATCAAAACGACAGAGATCGACTTGTCCTTCCAGGTACCACCCATTCTCCAAAAAAATACCTGCTCCAAATTTTAAAGAAGGGGCAATTTTATAAAGATCTGCTAATCCTGCAAGAGGGACTGTAGCGGTTCCACCTATAGAGACTCCATAATACCCCAGTTCTCGTGCTGAGAGTCCGGAAAATCCTAGACACCCAATCAAAATTATTGCAAAAAATTTTTTTATCATGTTTTATAAGCCTAATAGTTAAATGTTAAACTTACCACAAAGGTACTTTTAGAGTCATAAGGGAACCAGCGTTCACTTTCAGAGGCAAAGCGGAATAAATCTTCCAGTTTTTCAACATTTTTTAGATAAAAAACGCCATAATATCCAAAATCTAAATCAACGGTTTTATTGAGGGAGACCCGGAGACCTAAGAAAGGCGAAGCAAAAAAGCGACTTCCATTTTTAGTGGGGGAAAAGTGGGTTACGCTTACATCATAAGCGTAGTGAAAGCGATAAACAACATTGGTAGAATCATCATTATAATCATAGACAAGAGGATAAACATCTGGGTTATTTTCGTGGAGATACATAAAAGTTTCAAAGCGTTCTTGGGCATATTCATCCATCAAGTTATTTGCAAGTTTTGTGCTATCAAAATTAAAGGTAAAATTCTTTGTCCAATCTTCAACCATTTTAATTTGCCGTTTATAGATATTCGCACCAATATTAAGTCCACCATAGAGAGATGTTCGTTTAGCAAGAGGCACATTAAATTCCAGACCTGGCGAGAGCATCACTTCTCCTAAGGTTTGGTTGGGATTAAAAATGCCGTGATAGGAGGAATCTGATCGCCAATATTCTTTATGAATACTCATGGAATCGATTTCAGCTTGGGAGGCACCCATCAACATCCAGTCAATATATTGTTCCCAATAATCCCACTCCCATTCCAGAAGAACGGAATCTTCCTCAAGATAACTATAATCATACCCTATTCTGAAATTAAAATCTAAATAGCGATTCATTTCCCTATTCACTTGCATTCCCACCAAAAATCCTCGGGCTTCTGATGCTAATTTTTGTGTATTTTGCTGTTGTGCTCCCCCAAAGAGTTTCACTTTATAGGGGGATAAATCTTGCGCATACGTAACTGAGTTAAGTATCACAACAACAAGAAAGAGGCGAATAATTTGTGTTAAAGCTCTCATTTACAACTCCATTGAAAGAGTATATCTCATGGTTGATTGAAGATATTCATGATTCATATACGCCATATCCAAATGAAAGAGTTTTTCTTGAAAGATAAAGCGGAGCCCTATGCCCACAGTAAATTTTTCATAGTCACTGCCAAATTTATACCCTCCTCGAAGGGTGATTATATTATTCCAGAGTGCTTCTACTCCAACATGAATTTTTTCAGATTCATCATTTGGATGTTTTGCTTCAAGGGTATAAGCAAGATAGGTTGGGGAGTTATAAGAACCCAAAAGATCCCCTGAAATACCGAGAGTCATTATTTGTGGCATTTTAAAGGATTCGCTCACATACTGCGTCTCGAGTCCAAAATTTTGCAAATAAGCACCAACCCGAAGAGAGCGATAACCCGTAAAAAAAATAAAACCAATATCAGCAACAACATTGTCCGCTGAATACACATCTATTGATTCATGAACATATTTTAGATTTGTCCCAATTGAAAATTTATCTGTTAATTGCCGGGCAAAAGAGAGACCAATAGAATAAGCCCCTGCAGAAAAGGTCCCCAAATTTTTATATTTATTATTCTCCCCTTCTTGTAAATAATCCGCTTCATAGGAGGAAAGAATTCTTGTTTTTTGCATTTCTCCAACTTGATAATTCAGGATATTAACGCCGATGAATCCAAAGAGATTGAGATTTCGTACATAAGAAAAAGTTTGATGGTAAGTATCCACATACCAATCGCCATAGGAAAAAGAGAAGGCATTTTTTTGAGTCATCAAAGCGACAAGGGCTGGGTTTACAAAAAGAGCATCAGAACTCGCATTAGGGAGCGCAATACCCGATTCTCCCATTGCAATCTGTCGAGCTGAAGCAGGTATTTTTAAAAATACAAACCCTGTTGTCCCTGTCTTTTCCAGTAACTCAGCCTGCAAGGAGGTTTTAAGGATGAATAGGATACCAAGCCATGCAATAATTCTTTTTTTCATTGTATACATGATCCTGCGTTTAATTAATTAATAATGGCAAATTTTCCTCGTGTTGTATTGCCATGTTCATCTTCAATATGATAAAAGTATAAACCGCTCTTAACATATTGTTCATTATCACTTATTTGATTCCAGAGAGCTACACCTGAAGAAGAATTATTATGGTGGATCGTTTTTACCAAATTTCCTTTCACTGTAAAAATGCGAATGGTACAAATAGGTGGAAGGTTTACAAATTGAATATTTTTCACATCGCCTTCTCGATCAAATCCAGATGTGACATAAAAAGGATTCGGGACGACCACTACATTATCAAGAGTCCCTTTTGTTTCTTTAATGGGGACAAGTGTTGAATAAAACGGTTTTTTTGTCCGATTGGCATAAAGGGAGGATTCTAAAGGCGGCACAGACACGGTGGGATCTACAATCCACGAATCATGGCCGTTATCATAGGCTGTTACGGCATAATAGTAACCATAGCCCATAGCTACTTGAGTATCTTTATAGACATACTTTTGTTGTTCAGCCTTCCATACCTTCTGATCTTTTACAGAAAAATCTGCGATCATTTCCCATGGACCAAAGGGATATTTTTTTGATTTGTAAATTCGGTATCCTGCAAGGTCTACGACATTTTGTTGGGGATCAGGAATTGTATCGAGAGATCCATCGAAAAGAATATAATTTGCTACAGAACCGCTGGTGGTATCAGGTTCTACTGTAAAAGGGGGCGCTGGAGGAGGAAGTGGGACAGTAAAATTGTGGGTGTAATTAAATTCCAACCGATCGTTCAAGAATTTGGCTGCAGAATCAGCAGCTGCTTCAATTTCACGTACTTTTTCTACTTGTTCATTTGGATCAAATGTATTGATCATCGTCTTACTATAGGGGATTCCACCTACAAACTGACCCACAACAATGACAATGGAATCTCCCCCTCCACCTCTTAAACTATAGGGACCAAAAGAAAAATTAGCATAGAGCCGACTTTGCCCCATGAGCACACTATTCGTATCATCAAATGCGTCATAGAGAAGGGAGGGATCTTTGATGGCGTCATATTTGTTTTTCATGCCAGCAACAGCTGTAAAAGGTCCCTGATAATCACTATCGGGAGGTCCTGCTGACCAGGTAAATCTAATTTTGTTGGGATCTGGACCATCATTAGGCGATACTTCAAGTAATTTAATGCCGATCATTCCAGGTGCCATATACTCGGTGATAGGCCTTTCAAGATTTTCTATGGCGCTATATTGATAGGACTCATAGGGGTCCCAAGAATCATCTTTTTGAGGATTTAAGGTAAAATCACCAGCCCAGGCTAGTAAAAGACGTTCTTCTTCATTCCAACGACTATGGGTATTTCGTGCGCCAGCCCGATAAGAGGGGTAAGTATACGCCCACCCTCTTTGATTGGGAGAAAGCGCGTACGTCAACAAAATATAGGCACTATCAAGGCCCACACGGCGTTCGCTTCGCAGACTTTTAATCACATAGCGAACAATCACATAATCTTGGTCAATTTTTGATCCCGACCATTGACGGACTTCCCGTTTAATACTCACATTAAATTTTTTGTTTTCTGTTTTAGAGTCGTCGTATTGAGGATCTTTTTCCAGATAGGTATAAATAACTTCTTCAGCTTCAAAGGGATCTGTCATTCCCCAATAATTTTCACCTTTTGGCCATTTTTTGTAATGTTCTCTGGCAACAAAAGGCTGTTGCCCCTGTACCCAGCTGGTATTTCGGTCACCATTTAAGGCAAAGTCCATCCATCCTAATACTGAATCCGGGTCAAAATAGGTCTGATTACTGGCATCTTTTAAGGGCTTCAGGGCTGTTAAATAAATTCCACCAGCAACTAAATGTGTATAGGTACCCCCCAAATTTTCGTTGAGTTCGGTGGGTTCATACCCCGGCCAATCCAGACCTTCAGACATTCGTTGCCAATCTGAGAGAGGTGAACACTCTTGGGCATGATGAAATGAATGCCACAATCGACCCCGATCCAATTTTATAATCTGTCCTTGTGACGGTATTGCTATGATGCCTGAAATCAGGGAAAAAACAAATAGCTTTTTTATGATATCCATGCTTTTTTCCATTTTCTACGTGTTAAAAATCAAACCCAAAGGTTATATAAATTTCTCGTGGGACATTTCGGTAGGCTTGCCAGTAATTGAATACATGATAATTCCGCGTCGGATCAGGATAAGAATCCATATAGGTAATACTTTTTGTCACCCATTGTGTAAGTTCCTGATAATCGTCAATTGGGGTGAGTTGTTTGTTATTAAAAAGATTTCGAATCTTCAGAGTCGCAATAAAATCGATATTCTGAAGAGAGATTCTTTTTTCAATTTGAATATCTGTTGTTGACTCCAGTGGATATCGTCGATTTAGTTGGATTTCTTGTTCCAACTGAAAAGAAGGACTCCAGAAATAGGCAGGTCCACTGGTAACACGGTATACAAAACCAAAGACCATGTTTTCAAAAAGGTAGAATCTCCCAATTTTTGGTCCAGATTCTTCGGGTATTCCATAAGAAAAAGATAAATTAAATCGATGAGTACGATCTTCACTGGAAATAAAGTCAGATGCTGAATAAGTATAGGTTTGTTTTTGATCTTCTGTCATGTCTCTTAAATCCAAATAGGGACCATGATATCCCACTTTTGTTTGACTTAAGGTATAGGATAGACTATAGCGCCATTGTGTAATCACCCGATTTCGAAAAGTTATTTCTACACCTTGGGAGCTCCCATAGCTATTATTTGTAAAAGTGGAATATGTGCCGTAATACTCATTTGTCTTCCAGATTGATCCAGCTGTTGCTTCTCGGTGAATAGCATAGGTTTGATTTTTTAAATCATTATAATAGGTAACGATATCCAATTGGTGTGTTCCCCAGAGATTTTGCTGGATACCAAATTCATAATTGATGCTCAATTTTGGTTCTAAGTTAGCATTCCCATATTTCCCCCAGCCATGATTTGTTTGATTATCCAAGGTACGATGGATAAGGGGCATGGATCGAAAATGTCCATATTGAACTCTAAAAGCAGTTTTATCAGCGATGGGGAAAGAAATACCCACGCGGGGTGAGAGGGTTACAAAGGTTTTTGAATCCTCCCAGGCAGGAATCCCAATCGAAACAAATCCTTCATTCTCAGCAGGATAAAAAAGTTCATAAGGATTAATTGGGATCAGACCATCCATATTATAGGCATCAAGCCGTAGACCAAGATTTCCTACCATTCCTGCAAATTCAATTTTATCTTGAGCATAGGCTGCCAAATACCGCGTTTTTGCCTTATAATTTGTTGCAAAACCCGTCCGCCAAATAAAGGAAGAAACTGTGAGAGAAGACGATGCATTGTAATCTTGATCCATAAGCCATGTTTCAAGACCCACTTTAATAAGATTTGCATCATTCACCTGGGATGTAAAACTAACTTTCCCTTCGTAATAGTGAGTAATAGATGCCTGATTGTATAAACTAGACCAGGTATAATAATCACGATAGTTTTCAAACCATGGCCCTCGTTCTTCTAAATAACGAGTTTCTTGTCTCCCTTGAGCAACAAGTTGAGCATCTTTTTCAATGCCAGGGACAGGAAACTGTGGAGCAAAAAGAATTTCATTTTGATAGGTAAGGGAGGTTTCTAAAAAGGACCGTGATGAAAAGACATATTTATAATCGATATTTTGGGCAATAACCGTTTCTTCACGAAGAGGGTCATACACCAAGGTGTATTTTCGCCGAGCCCCATACGATCCCCATAAACCAGACCATCGAACATCTTCAGAACCTGAACCCATTCCAGAACGATAAAATTGATAGAGAGTTGTAAATTTAAAATGATGTTTTATTGATGGTTTCCAGGAAATATTAAGGGATAAATTTTGCATATCCTGCGTTTGCTCCAGCGTGGGTAATCGCGTAGGTTTGCTTTTAATTTCTCCAGCAATAAAAAAATTTATTTTTTGGGGATCATTCCCCAGTGGACCGCCAAAACTGAACATATATCGGGTTGAAGGAATTTTTCGATAATCATAAACACCTAAAATATTTTTGGGATTAATCTTCGTATCAACGAGAAATGCTTTACGATAAAGGGTTTGCCCATTTACTTCTACAGGAACCATCTCATATCCATCAACAAGAGTAACCTCTGCATTAGTAGGTGTATGATTTTTAACCCATAAATTGTAATTATTGATAGCAGCACTATCATCTACATTAAAATCTTTGAGGATAAAATCGCCATTTTGTTTTTCATACAGATTGTAAGGAACACCATCAATAGTAAAAGAGGAATCTCTTAACCATTTTGAATTATTTAACCAGGCATGATAATCTCCCCATTTTTCCCATTCAATCTGATTTTTCGAATAAAGGTAATCTCCCCAGTGATATTGCCCTGATGGCCTGTATTCCATGCGGAATCCGCCAGAAAAGGTTTCACCCCCCTCTCGAGTTACAACCTTAATAACACCGGATTGTGCATTTCCATATTCTGCGTTAAAACCTCCAGAAATTACTTCCATTTGTGCTACTGCTAGAGGATTTACATCATATTTCCAGCTGTTATCTGCTTTATCATTCATCCCCCCAAAAGCAGTTGCCCCCGTGTTTGTCGTAATAGATTTTATTCCATTTACTTGATAATTAATGTCATAACCGCTTCCCCCCCGAATACTGATGGTTCCATCAGCATTTCGACCCACACCTGCAGTGAGTTCTAAGACATTTCGTAACCCTTCTACAGGGAGATTACTAATCTCTTCAGAAGTTAAGTGAATGGAAGAACCCGTTTTATCTGCCTCAACAATGGGGCGTTCTGCCGTAACAATTATCACGTCTCCTAACTGAAGAACATCCTCTTCCATTAGGATCTTAACACGTGCTGTGCGTCCCATCAACACTTCTATACCTGTCAGAGCAACAGGTTTATACCCAATATAATTGACTTTCAATGAATGTATTCCTACAGGAACATTGAGAATGACAAAACTCCCATCCTCTCCCGTTGCAGCTCCTAACTGCATATTTTCAACGATGACATTTGCACCAATTAAAGGCTTACCACTCTTTGAATCATAGACGACACCTGTGATCTTCCCCGTTGTTTGTCCCCAAGAATACATGGGAAATCCTGCAAGAAGAAAGATTATTAAAAGATGTTTTTTTATCTTGCCCATCTCATACCATAATTAGTTTGTTTTAATTACAAACTAAATTTAGGTTTCATTTTTACTATTTCAAATTGTATTTTTAAATAATTTCCTTTTACGTCACTATCCTAGAAAGGGACTCATGAAATCACACTTTCAAATCTTGTTTATCGATAACACCCTAAACGAGACAGATCAAACACATGATTTTCCTGACGATGTAGCACGACGAAAAGACCACAGTAACCATAACTTTCCTGACATGTCAATTGAGACTCTTTCCAAGCAAAGATGGTGTAAGTCTCTAGAAGAGCTTGGACTTCGCTGGAAAAGTTTTTTTCTTGCTTTGACTAAAGATTTTTATTTCTTCCTTATGGGTATAAATGAAGCACACACCACACAAAGCCACCCTTGGCGGATATCAACTTGTACTCACCATTTTTTGTCCATGTGTAATCAAGTCCTTCAAAAAACACACACCCTGTTACTCCCGATTAAAGCTCTCCTTATTACACCTTTTTACATCTGCAATATCAAAAATTCCCCAGTTCTATTTACACCTCATGGAATAATTGATAGAATTCATGGTTTTGTTACTGGCTATTCTCTCTCTATTTGGATTCTATGTCTCTTTTCAAGACCGATTAAAAAAGCCTTCACAACATACAAGGATTACAGATGGATTTTATCCTTCATCTGAAGATCATCATGCCATCGTTAATTCACCTACCGACTCTTTCTTGATGTTAATTCTAAATTTCTTAGGAGTTAAGATGAAAGTATTTTCGATTGTTTCAATGGGAATGTGTTTCATGGTTTTTATGACGGGATGTGGCCAAAAAAAACCTGAAACATACAACCTACATCAGGTTCGGGGCGTTTGGTTGACAAATGTTGATAGTAACGTGCTTGAACGCCCAGAATCCTTAAAGGAAGCTGTCGATTTCCTCTATGATCATGGATTTAATACCCTCTTCCCTGTTGTTTGGAATCAGGGATATACCCTTTATCCTAGCACAATCATGGAAAAAGAATTTGGCATTCCTATTCATCCTAGCTTTGAAGGATGGGATTATTTATCCTACCTGACCGAATATGCCCACGAAAAGGGACTTTTGGTAATTCCTTGGTTTGAGTATGGTTTTTCATCCTCTTACAATGCTCAGGGAGGACATATTTTGCGTAAAAATCCTCATTGGGCAGCAAGAGACCGAGAAGGGAATCTTTTAACTAAAAATAACTTTGAATGGATGAATCCTTATCATCCTGAAGTCCAGAATTTTATTAAATCCTTACTTTTAGAAGTGATTCAACAGTACGATGTTGATGGAATTCAGGGGGATGATCGGCTGCCTGCCAATCCTATAGAAGGAGGATATTCAGAATACACGGTATTCCGTTACAAACAAGAGCATAACGGTCAAGAACCTCCCGATAATTTTCGAGATCCAGCATGGCAGCGATGGCGGGCAGATATTCTTAACGCTTTTGCCAAAGAAATCTATGATACTGTAAAGGCTATCAATCCTAACCTACTTGTCAGTTGGGCACCCAATATTTATCCCTGGGCTTATGATGAATATCTCCAAGATTGGCCAACGTGGGTAAAAGATGGCTATTGCGATTTATTAGTCCCTCAAATTTACCGATATGATTTTGAATCCTACCAAAAAGCCCTTGCAACTATTCATCCCGATACATTGAAACTTCCCAAAAATCATTGTGCTATAGTACCAGGAGTCCTTTTGAACCTCGGTGATTATGTTATAGATAACTCTTTTCTTCGAGAAGTCATCACCTATAACAGAAAAATGGGATTTGAGGGAGAAGTTTTCTTTTTTTATGAAGGACTCCGGAAAGAAAACAATCGAACTGCTCGACTGTTAAAAAAAGAGTTTTATCAATGAAAAAAATCTTTTATTTGGTGGGACTCATCTTGTATTTAACGGTTAGACTTTTTGCGGAAGTCCCTCAAGAATTTAGAGCGGTAAAGATCACGAACGTGGATAGTCAAGTACTCTTTTCTGATGCTGCAATTGCCGAAGCTCTTGATTATTTGGCATCTATTAATATTAATACAGTTCTGCTTGTTGTATGGAATGGAAGTGGAGTTAATGGGGTTCATACTCTTTATCCCAGCGCCGTGATGGACAGTCTTTTTGGCCGAAAAATCCATCCTTCATTTTCAGGAAGAGATCCGTTGATTACCGTCCTGGTAGAAGCACATGCCAGAGGGATAGAAGTTTTACCGTGGTTTGAATATGGCTTTGCAACGTATCATAATACAACCTATCAGGAAAATCCAGATTATATTCTCAAAGCCAAACCACATTGGGGGCTTCGAACTGTTGATGGTAAACTGGCATGGAAAAACAATTTTTATTGGATGAGTGCCATCAATCCTGAAGTGCAGGCTATGATTCATGACCTTACCTTAGAAGTTTGCAAGAACTATGATATTGATGGCATAGAGTATTCCGATCGTATTCCCGCTATGCCAGTTGAAGGAGGATATGATTCTATCACTGTGAGTATTTACAAAGAAGAACATGGTGGTGTTAGGCCTCCAAATGATTATGAAAATGCTACATGGAAACGGTGGCGTGCAGATAAAATGAATGCCTGGTTGCAAACAGTGCGAGATTCTGTAAAAGCGTATGATGCACATTTTAATTTCTCATCCAGTCCAAGCATATATCCCTGGTGTTATCATGAATATTTACAAGACCCATACACCTGGATGAATGAAGAAATTTGTGATGATATTATTCCCCAGCTTTATCGATACACCTATGAAGAATACCTTACAGTGCTTGATGCCTCTCTTCAAAATTACCCAAACCATCACCATGCTTATTTTGCAGGTATCCTTATGAATGTCGGCGATTATCTTATATCAGAAGATTATTTATTACGCGCCTTGAAGGCGAATCGAGATCGAGGTGTAAACGGCGAAGCTTTTTTCTTCTATGAAGGCTTGCGAAAAAACAATAATCAATTAGGGACCTTATTAAAAAATACCTATTATGCTAACTGGGCAAGTGTCCCCTTTCGGGAAGGACAGGTCAGGAGGCCAAAGGTGGGAATTATTCATGAAAATTCCCGTGCTGTTACAGCAACAGAAGGATGGCGTACATACACGGGAAATATCCCCCTACATGCTAATCAGTGCTTTTATGCTCCTGTCAATGTAAATGACACCCTAACCTATCATGCAGATCTGCCTGAAAACGCTTGGTACACTGTTTATATGTATGTCAATAAGCAACCAAATGCCACATCAAAAGCTAAACTTTTACTTTCCCATCGCGATGGCACAGACACCCTTTATCTCGACCAAAAAAATCCTAACAGAACTGGATGGACAGATATTGCCACAGTTTATCTTCAACAGGGTATCCGTCAACCAATACTCCGTTTGGTTTCAGAAGCCCCTGACGGGATGTATGTCTTTGGCGATGCAGTTGCTGTACTCATTAACCGCCATCTGAGCCCCCAAGAAGATCCTGTTGGTATCACACCTGATGGGATAAAAACACCCATTCCTCAATCCCACGCCCTCTTATCTACCTGGCCCAATCCTTTTAATACCCACTTAACCCTTCAATATACCCTCCCCGTTTCTGGCTATTACACCCTAACCCTTCATGATCTTCGGGGATATGAAATACAAAAGATTCACGAAGGATTTAAAGAAAAGGGAGATTATATCCAACATTTAGATTGCCAAACCATGAGTTCTGGAATCTATTTTATAACCCTAAAAGGAAAAATCTTCCAGAAATCCCAAAAAATTCTTCTTCTAAAATAAGAGTAAAAGAATTTCTATAACAAAAATGAAAAATGAGCATTTAAATAGTCAAAATGATGTGTTAAATTTTAGAAAAATAATATGTAAAGGATTGAAATGAATAAAACAGTTATTCTTCGGCATGCGACAATTTTCACAGGTGTCACGGTCATTGAAGATTCTTCCGTTGTTATTGTGGATAATAAAATTTCCGATGTTCTTAGTGAAAAACGGTTCAAACAGAGAACATGGCCAAAAGATACAGTTGTTTATGACATGGAAGGTTCCTGGGTTTCTTCAGGATTTGTAGATACGCATATCCATGGAATTAACGGGTATGACACATCAGATGGCGAAGTAGATTCTATCCTTGGAATGTCCCAAACTTTAGTAGAATATGGTGTAACGGGATTTTGTCCTACTTTGTATCCTCAAAGTGATAAAGAATTGATTGAAGCGATACGGAGTGTTCGGGTTTCTATTGGGATTGAACCAGGTGCAAAAATTTACGGAATTCACATGGAAGGACCTTTTTTATCCAAAGAAAAACCTGGTGTTTTACCCTCTGAAAACATGAAAGAAGTCGACCTGAGTTTAATGGATCGATACATTCGGGAATCGGGAAACAACATTGCCATTATGACTGTAGCACCAGAACTAAAAAATATGCACGAACTAGCGCTTTATTGTACAAAAAAGGGAATTGTTTTATCAGCGGGACATTCAAACGCCACCTATGAGAACATGTTAGAGGGTATCCAAGCTGGTATCCTTCACTCCACGCACTTTTTTAATGCCATGCGACGGCTTCATCATCGAGATCCTGGTGTTGTGGGAGCCATTATGATA
Organism: Fidelibacterota bacterium; assembly: GCA_028716785.1. Taxonomy (GTDB): domain Bacteria; phylum Fidelibacterota; class Fidelibacteria; order Fidelibacterales; family Fidelibacteraceae; genus Fidelibacter. The sequence goes on along the minus strand of JAQUPD010000008.1, from coordinate 28,525 downwards.
CATCATAATGTCTCGTGTGAAATCATTGCAGATAGTTATCATCTTCATCCCGCTATTATAAAATTGCTAAGAGAGGTAAAACCAATAAACAAAATAATTCTAGTTACTGATTCCTTAAAACCTACAGAACAAAAATCAGGGATACTTATTGCAAACAATGAAGAAGTATATTACGACGAGGGGGTTTTTAAGCGAAAAACTGATGGTACCATTGCCGGATCAGCCCTTACTATGATCAAAGGTGTAAAAAATCTTGTCGAAATGGGATTTGATGTCGATGATGCCTTGCGGATGGCTTCATGCAATCCTGTAACCGTTATTAGTAGGCAAATTGAGACAGGCTATATTCTTCCTGGTCGAAATGCCGACATTACCTCGTTTGATAATGAGTTTAGGATTAAAATGACCATGATTCATGGTGAGATAAAATATCTTAACATGGATAAACCGAAAAAGGCCAAAGTCCTATAAAGAAGAAGATAAATGACATCTCATCAAAAGAAGATGCCCGAACTTAATTGAAAGATACCCTATATTTAAATTTAATACGATTTTAAAATTTAGCTGAAACATTACGTGAAAGAATTTTCATAACATCATATTTTATTGTTCTTCTGTTTTGCGAATGATATTTTTTACCATTTTGGGCAAGTAAGTTCTATTCAAAAACAAGGCAAGTATAGCGCAAACAATCACAATAAGTTTTACTTGTAAAGGATGATGTGTCACAAGTGTTGTGATCGTCGTAATCGTTATAATCCAAAAAGGAAACCAATAAGAACGGTTTGTTTTAATAAAAGAGAGGACAATCACAGGTCCCACAATAAAACCAACGAGAAAAGGAATGGGGACGAAAAATACAAGCACTCCCAGCATGGTGGCAGCAGAACGCCCCCCTCGGAAGCCAAAATAGATGGGAAATCCATGCCCTATAACGGCTCCAAAAGCCATAAATCCAAGGGCAAGGGTAGGAAGATGAAATACATACTTGCCAATAAGTAAAGGCACTAAAGATTTACAAGCATCCAAAATTCCTGTAAGAATCCCCCAAACAGGACCTACATTTCGATAGGTATTTCCTGCTCCTGGATTTTTATTCCCAACAGTACGGACATCGATCCCTTTTACTGCTTTTGAAAAAATAAGGGCAAACATAATTGAGCCAAATAAATAGCCCACTACAAAGGTTAAAAGATATAAAACAGCGGGATTCATAGAAAGTATTACTTCATGCATACGGCAACTCCATAGCCACCTGGGCCTAAATAAATTGCTTCAACCAAATGAATTTTACCAACCATTGATTTTTTCACAGGTAATTTATTTTCAATCTCTTCCTTAAGGGCGAGAATATTATCTTTATTCATTTCATCACCTGCAACAACTGAAAGAGGAATTTCCTGAAGATTTCTCTCCTCCATTTTTTTTCGAAGTGTTTCTACAATTACTGAATGTGCTTGCTTATAGGTTCGTCCTTGACCAACAGGTAATACTTCTCCATCGGGATTATCCCCCATAAGACTCACAACGGGAAGAATTCTTAACAGAGACCCCAACAACGCTTTGGCTTTTCCAATCCGCCCACCTCGATACAAATAATTAAGATCCGGTAATACATACAAGGTAAAGGTATTTTTAACTAAATCCTGAGCATAGTTTATAATATCCTCTTCCTCTTGATTTTCTTTTATAAAATCTATCAAGCGAAATAAAATAACACCCACGCCTGCCGTTGCCTGGCGAGTATCAATATTAATGATTTTTATTTCTTCTTTGTATTTTTGTCGGACTTCTTCAGCAATTTTTAGTGTTGCTGCAGACATATTGCTTCCCATAACAACATGAATGATCAAATCAAAATCTTTTTTGTTTTTTTCAACAATATCTATCATTTCATTCATCCGCAGAGAGCTGCTTTTCGCAGTAACCTTCTCTTTTCTAAATTTGTCAAAAAGCCATGATGCTGTATATGTTTCTGATTCACGGTATTCTTCTTGTTCAACTATCACAGGATATGTTAAATATTCAATATAAGGATAAGAGATTTGATCATATCCAACACCTAGATTATCTCCGCATATAATTAATATTCGCTTATCCATTGGCTTACCTCCTATTCAAACGTTATATAATAATGATACTGATGCTGTCCACCATAATACTCTTCAAATTCAAGATGGGGAAAGTGTTGTTTTATATCTTTCACAAGAGAAGTATGATTTTTTACGGGTAATCCTTTATAAAATGTAATTAATGTTTCATCTCTCAACAATTTTTTTATCGCATCAAGAACAACTTTTCGCTGATCTTTCCCAGAAAGAATAACTTTCCCATTATAAATAACAAAATAATCTTTTTTGTTTATTGAAACGTCATCAAGGGTTGTAGTACGGACAGCGCGGGACACAGCACAATAGCGAATTCGATTTATTTGATTGGTAAAAGAAAAGTCCTTTGCATCCATTTCTATTGTTCTTCCCATAAGAAGACTGATCAATGAAATAGCACTTTTTGATTCTACAATAAACACATTTGCTTTACAATATGATGCTGCATATTTCAATGCCATCAATATATCTCCATCATCGGGTGCAGCAATAATATTTTTAGATTTAAGATTGTTCAACAAGGTTACGAGTTTATTGACTGACGGTTTCTTTTTTCCATAATCGTAGACAAAATCTGCGCCAAGCCCTTCAAGAATTTCTTTAAAGCCACTTCCAGAAACAATACAAAAAATACTTTGCTCTCGTTCATACTCTATGGAATCTTCACTGATAAAATTTCTGTGTTGCTTTTTCATATCATCTATTTTTTTAAAAACAATCTCACCATACGATGAAATATCTTTAATAACGGCATCCGGTTTGTTTGTATGAATATGAATTTTAAATGTTTTGTCCTTCTCCAAGATAATTAAACTATCACCATACCCCTGAATTTTTTCTTTTATTCCATCCCGGGTAATTGCTTTTTCTGCTTGAAGAGTTAATTCTGTACAATATTTATATTTAATTTCTGGATTCCAGGAAGATTCTATATCTTTAATTTCTTGAATAAGAAAGTCTCGTGACTGATGTTGATTGTTTTTTGTCCGAGTACGAAGATATATCTGAAACCTATGGATTAAATTATTTAATTTGGGATTTGAGATATTATCAGTATTAAAATTTTGCAGAAGTGTTTTAACTGTTCGAGAATAAAATTTAGAATGTCTTCGCCTCTCTAAAAAATTTTTTAATGTCTTATTAATATTAAGAACCGTAGAAATAGGGAGCATATCAGGAACTCTGCGCAAGTTAAATTCTCTTTCGAGTCCTTCAAGCAGAATAATAAATCCTGCACCACCAGAATCAACAACCCCTGCTTGTTTCAAAACAGGCAGCATCTCAGGCGTTTTATCAAGTACTTTTCTCAAATAAGGAATACAGGAAACTATAATATCAATCGGATGATCCTTTTCTTTCATCAGGCGGGAATATTCATTTTTTAATTCCGTCATCAAAGTAAGAATGGTCCCTTCTTTTGGATTATCTGTCCCTTCGTATGCCCGCTTGCAACCTCTTTCCAAAGCTCGATAAATATTTTCCTTAGAAAAATCATTATTTGATAAAACTTCTATAAATCCTTGGAAAAACAATGCAAGAATAACACCTGAACAGCCACGGCTATTCATGAGCATATTATCAGATATTAGTTTTAAAAATTCACCCGGGGTTAATGTCTCAAGAAGACTCTCACTAAAATCTGCGAGTCCGCCTTGAATCGTAAGCGCCATATTGAGGCCTGTATCTCCGTCGGGGACAGGAAAAACATTTAATCGGTTCACATACTCTTTGTGTCGCCAAATATACTTTGAGATGTGTTCAAAAGTGGTCTTAATTTCTTGAATGTCTTCTCGCATAGTGCCTTTCACAAAATGATAGTTTTCAACCGTTTAAATTTATGATATCACTCCCTACTCACAAAAATTAGCTATCAACAATTATTATCAAGGTTTAATATAGGTTTTTTCCTTTTTATAAACGACTAGAATTTTATGGTGTTCTCTTTTCAGAAGACAATAGACTATTTTTTATAATGATATGATGTTTATGATGGTGTCAATAGGATAAATTTAACAGCTTTTTCTTCAAAATTATTTTTTATCTTTTGAATACCCTTATGTATAGTGTTCTCTTTTCCTGTTTTTTCTCGTTTTTTAATTACTTCCCTCTTCCTTAGCCCAAATATCATAATCCTATTTGTCTGTATATTGGGTTCCAAATTCCAACACTTCTCGGCAATAAATTTATAACTCCCCGTCTTGAAGATATAAGATCCTTAATGTTCAAAACGACAAAGATGTCATTGTTCAGAGTTACTTCTTGTACCTGCAGGTGTAGAATCCTTTCAAAAGAAACATTAACACACTATGAATTAACGCTTAATTAAGGATTAAACGTTCATAAAATGGGTTAACCCCTTTGGATTTGCGCCCTGCTTGTCCCTATGCCATAAGAGTTATCTTGCTATCCGTATAAGCTTCATACACGGACACGATTGTATTAAAAAGGAAACAAAAAGATAAGCAAAACGTGTTATGACCAAAATGACAGAACTTTTCAACGAGTTGGCCAATAGTCACTTTGACCTTATTTTAAATAATGGGAATTCTTTTATTTTTTAAAGAGAAGTGTAATCCTTTACACTATCTTTCTTACTTTCCAGGTGAAGGTGGGATATACATTTATGAATCCAGATATGATAGGGATAAAATGTTACACACTTTGGTATGGGCAACTTTCTATATAAAAAACGCCATCCCTTTTATCGATAAGGCATTATATTTTGTATAACACTTCTTCGTACCCAGGAAAGGGCCATATATGTTTCGAGGTATGACATTCGAGCCAATCGGCTTCTTTCCGGAGATGATTCATAGCTCGTCGGATGTTATCGCGGTTTTTTTGACAGGTTGTAACATTCTCAAGGGTACAAGGTACATTTATTGCCATGGCTGATTCCAGAGAGTCCAGGTGTTTCATAAGCTCAAGAACATGCTGTTGATAGTTTTTTGCATAGATTTTTTCCTCTTGCTGTAAAAAGTCTGTTTCACGTTGGACTTTAATCAAGGCTAATATGTTTTTCTGGTACTCAAAAACGGCAGGTAAAAGTTGGGTGTGAGTCATTCTTATCATCGTGTTAGCTTCAATAAAGAGATGTCTCATAAACATATCAACATAAATTTCAGCTCGTGCTTTCAGTTCAGCGAGATTAAAAACCTTTTGACGAGCAAATAAAGTAATATTTTTTTCTGTTATCAGTTCTGGATAGACATCCAGGGCAGAAATAAACTCAGGTAAGCCTCGTTGTTTTGCTTCTTCTCGCCAGGCATCAGAGTATCCGTTTCCATTAAAGACAATCCGTTTATGAGCTTTGTATGTTTCGCGGATCAATTCATGGGCTTTTTTCAGGGGATCTTTTGCCTTTTCCAGAAGAGTTGCAAATTCATCGAGCACATCAGCCACAATAGTATTCAATACAATATTAGGTCTCGCTAAAGAAGCTTGGGATGAAACCATGCGAAATTCAAATTTATTTCCTGTAAAGGCAAAGGGGGATGTCCGATTCCGATCCGTATTATCTTTAAGGACAGGAGGTAAAGTATTAACACCGCCATGGAGGGTTTTCGACAACGTTGGAGACACCCTGGATCCATTTTCAAGACTGTCAAAAACAGATGTTAAAAAATCTCCCAGAAAAACAGAGATAATGACAGGGGGTGCTTCATGGTGTCCCAGTCTCTCATCATTATCGGGGGTTGCAGCAGCAAATCGCAGTAAATCAGCATGGCAATCCACCGCTTTTAGAATGGCACTGAGAAAGAGAAGAAACCGAAGTTTTTCCTGAGATGTCTTCCCGGGTTCTAGAAGATTGATCCCCTTATCTGTAATTATAGACCAATTATTATGTTTTCCGGAGCCATTTACACCCTGAAAGGGTTTTGCATGGAGCAGACACACCAGATTGTTTCGTTCAGCAATTTTGGTAATGGTATCCATTAACAGTTGATTATGGTCTGTAGATAAATTGCAATTATTATGAATGAGAGCTAATTCATATTGTCCCGGGGCAACTTCATGATGTTTAGTTTTTGCACTTATTCCCAATTTCCAGAGTTCAATATCCACCTGACGCATAAAATCAGAAATTCTCTCTTTTATGCTTCCATAGTAGTGATCTTCCATTTCTTGTCCCTTTGGAGGAGGCGCTCCAAAAAGAGTCCGACCTGTAAACTGCAGGTCTGTCCGCATGGTGTAATAATGCTTATCAATGAGAAAATATTCTTGTTCAGCGCCTACAGAGGCATAGACTCGTTCTGTTTCAGTATCGCCAAAAGTTCTTAAAATACGAAGAGTTTGTTTTGAGAGGGCTTGCATCGACCGAAGGAGGGGTGTTTTTTTATCCAGTGCTTCCCCATTGTAGGAATAAAAAGCTGTTGGGATATAGAGGGTAACACCCGTAAGGTCTTCACGAAGAAAGGCAGGCGATGTTGCATCCCACACCGTATAGCCGCGGGCTTCAAAAGTCGAGCGGATCCCTCCTGAAGGAAAAGAGGAAGCATCAGACTCCCCTTGAATAAGTTCTTTGCCTGAAAATTCCATGATAACATGTCCCGGCCCGGCATTTTCAATAAATGATTCATGCTTTTCTGCCGTAATGCCATTCATTGGCTGAAACCAATGAGTAAAATGCGTCGCCCCCCTTTCAATCGCCCACTCTTTCATGGCTTTCGCAATATACTCTGCACTCTCTTGATCGAGGAGATGCCCTTTTTCAAGCGTATTTTTAACCTTTAAGAATATATGTTCAGGCAGACGCTGTTTCATGATATCTTCGGTAAAAACATGTGTTGCAAAAATTTTTGGAACAAATGTATTGATAGGGGATTTTTGTTTCATCGCTCTCCTTGTTAAAGATGTTAATGAAGGTGGATTATTTTGTCTGTTTTTATAAGAGAAAGAATCCATTTTTACCATTTCTTTTTGTATGAGTCGCTCTCTCTTTCTATACTGAATTTTCCTTTATCTTTCAAAATCTGTCTCTTCAGGATCAATAAAAGTACTCTCTTTAAAAGTACTTAAAACAATATGAGTTTCTGTCCCCTTAACCCCTGGCCAACGCTGAATTTTGCTCAATATTTTCTCAAGAGACGTGGTATTTTTTGTCCGAACCTTTAACAAATGAGAACCTCCTCCTGTAATGGAATGACATTCCTGGATCGCAGATTCCTGGCGGACATAATCGATAAGGTCTTGATAATGAATGGCTGCACTTTCTATCATCACAAAGGCCGTGATATCTTTATTCAAACATTTCGCATCAACAACAGCGTGGACTCCCCGAATAACACCGCGTTCTTTTAACTTTAAAATTCTATCCCGTACAGCAGGAACAGTAAGATCTGTTTTTTCCGCAAGTTCATGATATGTCATTCGGCCATCCTCCTGCAAAGCCCGCAAAAGTATTTTATCAATAGCATCCATCTCTCTCCTCCTTTTTTGAAAATTACATCTTTTAAAGTATTATTCAAATTATTTTTTAATTATTTAGGATTTTGTTTCAATTTATTAATAAAATAAAGTTTACAATCTAATTTCCAATAAAGCTGCTAATAAGGCATAAAACAAATTATCCATTGCAGTTTTTTCAGAATCCTATGTAAATTAACACGCTTTTTGAGAGGATGGGTTGTCGTCCAAAGGCAGGACATACGGCTCTGGACCGTAGAATCGGGGTTCGAATCCCTGCAACCCAGCAGGGGAATGGCGCGTTCGTCTAACGGTTAGGACGCTGGCCTCTCACGTCGGTAACACGGGTTCGAGTCCCGTACGCGCTGCGGCAACACCATGCGCCCTTAGCTCAACTGGATAGAGCGTCTGGCTACGGACCAGAAGGTTGGGGGTTCGATTCCTCCAGGGCGTACAAAGGACTGGCTAAATACCAGTCCTTTTTTTGTTTTTTATACATATAATTCATATATATCATAAATAAAATTCTTGTCCTTAACGATGTTTTTTGATCTTTCTTGGTCATTTCTGTTCTCGTCTCGCAGAAAAGAATATTCAAGAAACATATCCCATCTATCCCCAAAAAATATACTATAAAAACATGCTTTATACTTTTGGAAAGATTGGTATATAGATAGAAAAATTCTCACAGAAAACGATTTTCAGTATACCTTTTATTGAGAGGTATGAGCATAACTAAATGGTAGGCAACACCAACAATGCAACGTTGATCAAAGTTTGTGTTTTATTCTCAAAATATGAAGGGATGTCATCTATTTAATTAGCACAATTTTTTGACTTTTTTGAACCGATTTGCTTTGAAATTGAACAATATAAATGCCACTGGAAAGATGATCTGCCTGAAAGATATACGTGTATTTGCCGGGGGATGGATAGACATGAGAAAATTTTGCAACTTCCTGCCCTGTAACGGCAAAAACTCTTAAGGTGACCTCTCCCTCTTCTTTTAAACGAAAGGGAATTGTTACTGTGGCATTAAAAGGATTGGGATAAATAGGATCCAAGGTTGTTTCTGAAGGCATAAATTGCTTTTCAGTGGAGACATACTCATCATCGATGAGTTCAATTTTTGCAGCATCCGCTCGAAGACAATATTGCGATGTTGCATTTTTCTGACTCACCGTTAATGTTACTTGAGATCCTTTGGGAAAATATGCTTGAAAAATTTCCCGCCAATCTCTGTAATCTCTGTTTTGATTTAAGCGGACACTATCAATTTTAACGTTATTGACTTTTAAAATATAATCTGTTTCATCACAGGCGTTTTCTGTTATAGGAATCATTTCACAAACGCTATACAGCCCAGAGAGTTTGGGATTGAAAAAATAATGTACTGCAGAAGGACCATCTTGAAGCCGTGCATAACGACTGCTCTCTCCATACGCTTGTGTGACAGAGTTATACCAGGTCCCCTCTTCGAGGTAACCCTCTTTATCATCATTATCCACAATTATAAAGTATTTATTCATGATAATATCGATAGGAATCTTTATCCATTGATTTCCAGGATTCCACTGTATCATGAGGGTATCAAGAATCTGTGTTTCTGTCTCTGAATACCAAGCAAGGGATAGAGTATCTCTGTCGTAAGGGTCGAGCGATGGAAAAATATCCCTAAGAATTAATCCACTGGAAGTTTTTAATAAAACATCATCAATAAAAATGGGTGTTATTCCGCCATTTTGTAAAGGAATTTCCACAATAAGGGTATCGAAAAGACTCGCTTGAACGTTAAAAATATCGGTGACTTGAGTATAAAGATAACCATCTGTATAGCATGGAGTCAGATGAATGGCATCTAAAAGAAGGATTTGGTTTTTAAGAGAGTAATTTCTACCTGTAAATTCTACTCGCGGATTAGTTGTTGGATCAAGCTGTAGAGTACCTCCATAAATCCATTGATGGGAAGGAACACCATGGGAAAAGCGATTTAGCGTTATACATGTATCCTCTGTTATCAAACGGACAGATAGGCGATTTACAGGTTTCTCTTGGTTTGGTACTTGAAAAAAGAGATTCCACTGTCCTTCTTGAAGACCGCTCACATCAAACCCTGCTGTTACAGAATCAGCTGGTAAAACAGAGGAGAGTCGGGATGTTGTTCCCCAAGCGGAAATATCACTTTCTTTCCAATAACCTCGCGTCTCATAATATTCAGGACTCTCATCATCCAGCCACACCTCTTGGGGACGGAAAAAGTAATGGCTCGTAGTAAGATTTCCAACAGTATCTGTCACAGCTACTGCGATACGATATAACGATTCCTCAGGAACAACCAAGCGAGCAAACCACGTGTTTTCACCTATTTCCATAGCTTCAGGTAGAAGGATATCTTTCCCTACCGTTTCTACAGCAATAAAGGGATAAATTTGAAAAATAGGTTCATGTGTAGTTATGGTCAGTTGGAGTCCATGTGCATCGGTTATTACCTGAAAATCCAAATTAGGTGGGATGGAATCGTTCGTTCCCAACCATGCTTGCATGGCATCCACAGCTGTAAGATAGTGGTACGTTACATCGGGATACTCTTCTGCTAATTTTCGAACGACAGAGTGGATCCTCCCGATTTCGGTGACATAATTTGTTTCAGGAAGGTGTGCCCAGATACACATCAAACGATCTTCACCGGCGGCGACCTCCTCAAAAACAGGCCGCATCGTTGATTCTTTTACCCAACCAAAGTATACGGATCGAGTATTCCAACTCCGGCCATTTCCCGGAAGTTGATAATTTTCCAAACTGGGATGAAAGGGAATAAAGGAATTGGGAGCATCAACCCACACATAAAAATTTTCGATGGGCTCTTCACCGTGATCGCTCCATGGTTTATTTGCTGGCCAGGCATTGTGCATAGAAAAAGGAATAAAATTATCTAAATCGCGTTGCCATTCATTATCCATATAATGCCACCCGCTGCGAAAAGAGACGGGAAAAACATCTTCATACAGCAAATAGTGTCCAACTGTTTCCCAAAAATCTTGCCGACAATAAACAAATGATGGCGCTTGATTCCAAAACCATTGTCCATCGCCATCATAGTCACTCCATTCCCAGGTGTGATAATGAAGAGTAAGTTCATCGCCATAGCGTTCAATTGCTTCGCCATGATATTGTTTCATAAGATATAAGGCCATAGTATTATTGAGAGGAAAGTTTGTATTCGCTGCGTATCGGAACATATTACCTCCGTGCATCCACCACGTTTGTGGCATGATACGGCCTTTTGAATCCCGTAGAGAATCTCGAAAAGCAGGGTTCATCACGGCATAAGCATTTCGTGAGGGATCAGTGTATAACGCTTGCCTATAATAATTATGCTTTCTTCCGCTCTCAGCTCCTTCCCAAATCCCAGTATCCGAACCGATAACAAGGTAGAGGTTCCCTCCCGCGCTTAAAAGCGTATTCAAACAAACAATCAAGATTACAATGAATAATATTTTTGTATTTTTATGCATGAAAATACCTCACATGTGTTACAAACTACAAAAAAAAGGAGGAATTGTCATGAAGTTAAAAGAAGATCTGTTAACCGCATTTGTATTTCAGCTTTTATAGCATCGGGAAGTTCATTAGCTATAACACCATACGTATCGTTTATACGGATTTTCACACCCCCATAGAGGTCATCCCCCATGCCAGCAAGATAAGACCACCGTTTACCAAATATTTTACACACGGCAATAGAAATACCATGTTTTTTATTAATCTCTTGGCAAAATGACTCAAGTGTCGCTTTAGATATAGACATCCCGTTCACCTGAAGCGACGCGTTGATAATATGTTTCAAAATTTTCCAAAAGTTTACCGCGTTTGAAAAAGGGGATTGACCGGATTTCTGCCAATTCTTTCTCCAGAAGTTTTTCTCCAATAGCCTTTGTCTCGGGAGAAGCGTAATCTTCCAAATATTCTTTAAACGTCAGAACCGCATTTAATTTGCAAAATTTCCCTTCTGTACAGCTTTTCAAAAGCCCCATAATCTTATCTCCCGTCCGACCGCAGCGATATCCTGCTGTGCAAAAACTGGTAATCATTCCCATTTCTGCTAGTTCACGAATTACGTCATCCAAGCGGCGGGTATCGCCCAGTATAAACTGTTGGGCATCCTCATCCTGATTGGTATTTTGAAGAGTATTCAAGACTTTCAACGCCTCCGTATAGCCACCAATTCCAATTTTTGTTGACGCATCAGTTTGTGTGCAACCTACTTTAATAACCTCTCTTCGGAGATCTGCTCGCTCCCGGGCAGTAATAATAAGGCCGGTATAGGGGACTGCCAGCCGAAGGATTGTCACCAATTTTTTAAAGGTATCGTCATCTACTTTCCAAGGTGAATGAGTTGATAACCAAGATCCACTTGCCGGTGTTAATCGGGGAAAGCTTATCGTATGAGGCCCTATGCCAAAGTGCCGTTCTAAATCAATGGTGTGATACAATAATCCCATCACTTCAAATCGCCAATCGTATAATCCAAAGAGAGCTCCAATAGCAACGTCATCAATGCCAGCATCCATAGCCCGATGAAGAGCATAGAGTCGCCACCGATAATTGGCTTTTAAGCCGTTGGGATGGACCTCTTTATACATCTTTTTGTGATATGTTTCCTGAAATACCTGATACGTTCCAATGCCGGCTTCCCACAGTTTCTTTAATTCATCGATACTCATAGGCGCAGCATTGACATTAACCCGGCGTATCTCACCATAACCTTGACGGGCCGGGACTTTTACTTTATAAATATTTTTGATCGCCTCTGCCATATACTCTGCATCAGAAAGAGGATGTTCTCCAAAAACAACTATCATGCGTTTGTGTCCCTCTGTAACAACAGCCCGGGTTTCTTCCTGAACCTCTTCCATGGTTAAAATTCGCCGCTTTTCATGGGTATTATCCTTCCGAAATCCACAATAAACACAACTATTTACACACAGATTGCTACAATAGAGCGGCGCAAAAAAGACTATCCTGTTATCATAAACTTTTTGCTTTACTTTCAAGCCTGCGGTAAACATCTCTTCCCACATTTCCGGATCTTTTACCTGAATGAGTGCCGCTGTTTCATCAGGATTTAACCGCTTAATGGCTAACGACTTTTGAAGAATATCCCGAATTCTTTTTTTGTCGGGATTTTGATTTTCTTCCAGATGTCTATAAATCTCTATTTCATCAATAAAATCTTCACCCTTTATAAGGTATTTATCAATTTCTTCCTGTTTAATCACTTGATCTATCCAAGATGAGATGGATTTTACAGCCATAGCCTTTCCTTATTTTAAATTTTTAACGTCGTTACCTTAACATTTACCGATTCTAACTGCCCCAACCGCCCCGATAAAGCACCAATGTCATCCCCCGTCATTTTTAAGATTAAAAAAATGATGGCAACATTTTCATTTTCTATTGGATAACCAACTCGGAGCAATATTGAATCTGCAAAATCATGAAGTAATTCACCAACTTTTCGGTAAACTTTATCACGATCGTATATAGTTATGCTTAATGTATGATATTGGTGTGTTTTCATAGCAGCTCCCATTTTCTATCAGAAGATGGGACACCGCTTATTGCAAGACCTTTGTCCCGATCCCCTGATGACAGATATCTCCCCCATCTCAGGATAGTATGTCAATATAAAGAAAAAAATTCTTTAAAGTCAACGCATATCGTGAAAAATTTCTTTATTTACATTAAGGCCGGTTTTCGGCACATATATTTGAGTTCACAATAATGGCATACTTTATCATACCGTTCAGGCACCACATGAGGAAATGTCCCCTCTTTTAAATGATTGATGGCATCTTGAAACCAAGAAATTATTTTTTGCAGGGTAAAAGCATTTTCATCGTCTAATGGCTCAAGGATAATTTTTAGAGGACTTTTAGATGTGACAAAAAGGCCTTGTTCTCCTGTGTCCCCCATTTCCTGAGACATTTTATAGGGAGAATGATCTTTGGGAATGCTTTCGTAAACGAAAACTGTTCGATACGCTGGAAATTCTTGCTTTACTTTTAAATAATAGACAATCGGTTGAATGTTTAATCCATCAGAAATATCTTTGAGTGTATAGGATTTCCCAGTTTTGTAATCAGAAATGAGTATCCGCTTTTGCTCATGATCGATAAAAAGTTTATCAATTTTGCCATTTAGCAATAACTTGGGAAATACATCACTTTCTAACATGTGCCAAATTAAATCATCGTGGGGGGCTTTATCCGGCGCTTCTTTGTCTTCAAATTTTAACTCAAAATACATCTCTGGCTCAGATAATGATTGTAAAATCTCAAGATTTTTTTTCACAAGATCGGTCATTTTTCCTTTAGGAGGATTCTCATCCAGTCCGTTTATCACAAAGCGAAATCGTTGTTTTTCCCACAAATCATTTTCCGGATCGCTTCCATTCTTTTTAAGGGTTTCATAAACAAGAGATTTCATCAATGTCATGGCTTGTTCCATGGGGAGTGTAAATCCTTTTTCTGTTCCAAATCGACATAGAATTTCATGGAGGATGTTTCCCACTGTCATGGTTTCAAGTTGGGTCTTGCTAGCATCAGTGACTTTTAGGTTAAGAATTTTTCCAAGCCAATATTGCATAGGACATCGAATTAAAGATTCAATGGCTGTTGCAGAACTTTTGTGGGGAAAAGGAATTGGGCGTGTTTTGCCATGATACGGGCTTACTTCACCGTAGGGATTCTCAGTAATTTTTCGTGTTACAAGAACGTTATGACGTTGAATTGCCCGATTTTTTGGGGGAAATTCTATAAAGGCATCGGTAAAAGTGCGATAAAAATCTCTCTGACCAGGATGAAAATCTTTGATAGCCGGAGGGGATATTTGTTCAAACGCTTCTAATAGGGCTGATGGTTCTGTATCTGTCCCCCCTGAAAACATCTTTGAAGCCATAAATCGAACATGGGTTAAACGGCTCCAGTGAGAAATCATGCGGCGATTTAAAAACCAAGGATTGTAGGGAGCCTCACGCAAAAAGGGATTGCGGTAAATGCGCACAGGAAAATCTGTCTGATTAAGTCCTAAAAGCCATAAGCATGCTGGTTCAAGATTTATCGTATCCAAAAAGCCCGTCACAGGAATGCCATGAAGCGATTCAAAGCGAGAAAGTTCTTCCTGATTAATCCACTCTCTGAGTAGAAAAAGTCCTTCTTCAACCATCGCCCCTTTTTCGATCCCAATTAGCTTTAAAGAAGGAATTGCCATTTCAATTATATCGTTTAAGGTTTGCAAAACTCGCTGATTAAATGTTTGCTGATTATCGAGAAGATTTGCAGCATCCTGAAAAATTTTTAACGATTTTTTTAAATACTTTTGTATATCTGAAAACGTTTTAAGAGATGCAATTTCCTGAAGTTTTGGTTCTACAAAGGATTGAAAAATCTTAAAAAAGTCTGAATCCTTCTTTTTGAAAAATTTTTGTATTTCTTCAAGAGTTTCCAGAGCCTTTTGACGGATTTGAATATCAAGAGCATAGAGGGCATCATTAGTAGGAATTGTTGGATCAAGAAAAACATCTGCAATTATTCCCCATTCAGGATTTTGTCGCTTTTCTATTAACGTGATAAGATTCAACAGCCAGCGACCCGCAGGGGTTTCCTTCAGGGGAATCCGTGTGGAAAAAGAAACAGGAAAATCATACTCTTTAGCAATTCGGCAAATAAGGGGTTCATATTCTGAGGGATTCGATACAGCAATATGCAAAGATTGAAGATTTGTTATCTTTTGTGAGGCAATCTCTCGAAAAACAGTTCTTACTTCATCTTCCGATCGATGACAGACTAAGACTTTATGGTTATGGTTTGCAATTGTTTCATTTTTTTTCCACGCATTAACATCAGGAATAGCCTTTGATTCGGGCATCGCAAAACGACGGGCATGGATTGCTATAGCTGTCAGCAAATCGTGTCGTAACGGCGAGGGTTGATACCATCCCGTAAGAAAGATATCCATATTCTTAAAGGGATGATTTTCTTTTAACCAACGAAGAATATCTCCATCCGTCGTTAAATCCCGTGCCCGAATTTCATGAAGTACCTTTTGGATTAAAGCATCTTCTTGGGGATCAGCCGTAAGATTATACAATTCCATTTGAGTAACCGCTTCTGAAAGTTTACGGGCAATACCCGGTTTTGGAAGAACAGTCCCCGATTCTTTCACAACATGATAACATAAAAGCGCTTGAACAGCAGGATTCAATCCCCTCCCAAGCACGTTGCGAATCCGTTGCAAATCTTGCCAAGATAGGATAGAAATCCATGGTCGTGCCTTTTTACGCCACACAAGATTTTTCTGAATTTCTTCTGCTTCCCCTTTCGTAACACACAAGATTAGTGTGGGATAATCCTCTAAAAAAGCAACAATTTCCTCCATGAGGATGGGATTTATTTTCCCTTTTTCAAGAAATGCGCTTAACGATTTATGATCCGATGTTAAATATTGTAAAACTGATGGATCTCGCGGAATTTGAAGAGTTTTCCCCAATCCCACAAACCATATAATTCCCTGAGCTTCAATGCTAAACGATTGATAAATCATTTCCTGATAGAGGTTCATTTGAACCTTATATTGATTAAGTGAGGAAAAATTCTGATCCGTTTTATAATCAAGAAGTGTCCAGGTATCTCCTTGCCGATAGAGAAGGTCAACTACGCCTCGGAGTTCGAACCTTTCCTTATCTGATTCATACCATGCTGATACCGGTAATTCGTAAAAGGCATCATGAAGAGGAATGTTTTCTATTTTTTCAAAGAGAGGATCTCTTTTTACCCGTTCAAGGTCTTCTTCAAGGCGTTTCATCGTTTTGGCGAGAGATAAATGGGTAAATGTAGTAGCATTTTTTTTCAGCCATGCATTTGCTGCAGAAGCAGAATTCCACCAACGTTCTTCCATCACTTTATGAAAAAAGATGCCATATTGGCGGTTTTCTTCAGAAAAATGTTCTTTTGATGACTCCAACGATTTTTCACCATCTATGTGAGCCATAACATCATGAGGTGTAAGCACATAAAGAGGTTTCCAGGTTTTTTCTTTCGCCTGTGGCAGATCCCAGGATTTAACCTCTTTTTTAGCCTGAGGAAGTGTATCCCAGAGCGATTCCCACGAATTATTTAAAACACTTAATCCTTCTGAGGAATCCTCAAAATTCTTCCAATCAACGGATGTAGGATCAGGCGGATGATCTTTTAAAACCCCTTTTACAACATACTTGTACCAGGGAGTATTTTTAGAAGGGCTCCGATTGGATTGGGTAAATTCTGCTAAAAAAGCCACCTGAAACATAGCCCGGGTTACAGCAACATAAAAAATGCGCAATTCTTCTGCTTCTTCCTGTTCTTTTTGTTCTTGACATATTGCATATAAAACACCTGGTTGTATTGATGTATCCGTATCATCTTCTTTCAAATTAATTGTCACGTCTATCGTTTCTTCTCCAACAGCATGGGCAACTATCACAGAACTATTCCTTGGACTCCGATTCATATCCCCTATAATTACCATAGGGAATTCTAATCCTTTGGCTTTATGAATCGTCATCAAGCAGACCCGTGATTCACCTTCTGACGCTGCTTCTTCCCGTCGACTTTCCTGATCTCGCTGGGTATTAAACCAAGCTAAACATTCTCGAAGCGACATTCCACCGGTCATGAGTCCCCGTAAAAGATGAATTGCCAAATCAACATTTGCCAAACATCGCTCCCCTTCTATTTCGCTAAGATATGCCAATTCTCTTTCCTGATCGGCAAGCAAATCCTCAAGAACATCGGGCAAAAAGATATGCTGACTTTTTTTGAGCCATGCTTTCAGAGTTTGTGCTACCTCCTTAAATGCCTCATGGCGCTGAATAAACGACCATACGGACTCCTTTTCTTTTCTTTCTCGAAAAAGATCTACCTCTTGATCAGTAAGCATAAGCCAAGGACTTCGTCCAAGAGCTGTAAGGGCTATATTATCATGAGGATTGGCAAAAAAAGCTAATAAATAACAAATATCGTAGATTTCCTGTCGTTGAAAAAAGCTATTTCCTGCAATTATTTCTAAAGGAATGTTATACCGTTTAAACATGGATGCATAAAATCCAACATGAGTAAAAGAGCGCAGTAAAATCCCCACGACAGGACCACTGTGAGAAATTTCATTTTCCAGAGCATAATTATCCCACCACTGGAGCATCTCTTGAGTCGTTTTTGCTGCATTTACCGCACTTGCCAATTCTCGCTTTTCAATTGGCACGTCAGAAATAGTTCGGACAAGCATTGTAAAGATAGGGTGTTTTTCAGCACTCAGGAATCCTGGTTTTCCAGTCTTTGTTGGAGAAAATTTTGCTTGCCATGGTGTTTCAGTGTTAACAAAAAGACGCGGAAAAATTTTATTTATGACCTGATCAATAACTTGTTCAGAAGCTCGAAAATTGTATTCAAGAGAAATTTCCTTCAGGGGAATGGATGTTTGACTGAGATCTTTTTTTGCTCTGTTCATCACTGTTACATCAGCTTGCTGAAACCCATAAATGGATTGCTTTTTATCCCCTACAATAAAGAGTCCTGACGGACGGACATTCCCCTTCTCATCCGAAGCGATCATGCGGATAATATCCCATCGTGGATCATTGGTATCCTGAAATTCATCCACCATAATATGCGCATATTGGTGGGATAATTTTTTTCGGACTTCTTTATGGTGAACCAGGAGAGATCGTGTTTTTAAAATCACATCATCAAAGGACAAATAACCCATTTGTTGCTGAAAAGAGTCCATTTGAACCTGAAAATCCATAAAAAGAGCATGAAGATTCAAGAGAATTTCAAGGCTATATTTATCCATTTTATTAGGAGCACCCATTACCTGAAAAGCGGTGATTCCCAAAGTATTAATAAACTGTTGATATGACTCTTTTAATTCAGCTAAAGCTGCAGGATTTCCCCAATTCTTTTTTGCCCCTTTAAAATTTTTCATAAACTCGTTTTGTTGTGTCATCAATAAGGGAAAAATCTTGTCACATATTTCTTGGCGAAGACAATTACCCGTCACATCCTTTGGAATTGACTCAAGAGCTTTTTGAAGGTCTTCTAATAAATTTTTACCTTGGTCAAAATCATCAATCGAGGATTTTTCAAGATAAGTAAACCATCTTTTAATTTCTGAACACACCTTTTGTTCATCAAACTCAGGAGTATACTTTTCTAGCCATTGATTCCAGATTTCTACTTTAAGATCATTTTCAGACATGGTCTGACGTTTTTCTGACATCTTATCAAGCCAGTTTTGAAGAAAAAGGCGATGACAATAGAAATACTTAATTATTTTTTTGACATGCGTGGCGGTTATAACATTAAACACTGCAGAAAGATCTGGATCATTGTCTGAAGCCTTTTGCAAAAGAAAACGGTCGAGTTGTTTTTCAAAAAAGAGATCACTTCTAACTTCTTCTTCCACCTTAAAATCGGGATCTAACTTTGCATCAAAGGCATAATCTTTTAAAACTTGAGTACAAAAGCTATCAATCGTAGAAATAGCATGACGGGAAAAGGATTCTTCCATCCTCATACGATAGTCAGGAGAGCATTGACGCAAATATTTACCCACGTTAGGAAGCGATGCATCGATTAGTTCACCAGCCAAAAGACGTTTAAGATCCCTATAAATTTTAACCGTCATCTCATTCGCCGCTTTGCGGGTAAATGTAATGACCAAAATATTAGAGGCATCTTTGGGTGCAGCTTGAGGATTTTCTAATGCTTGACGGGCAAAATCGTCCAAGATAGCACAATAGCGCTTTGTAAGCGTATATGTTTTTCCCGTCCCCGCACTTGCTTCAATAAATAAATTACAATCCATAGCCATTGCTTGTTGGAGCTCAGAAGAATTCATCTTTCTCCTTTCTAAAAATTAGCAAGAAAAGCAGCAAGATCTACATATTTACCAAGTCCCAATTTTTTGCGAAGGCGATAGCGGGCAATTTCAATGCTTTTAAGAGATCGTGATGTAAGATTGGAAATATCTTTTGTCGTAAAATTGAGTTTTATTAATTCACAGAGTCTTACTTCATTGGAAGTAAGGGTGGGATAGCTTTTCAGAAGCCGATCATTAAATCCCTGGTAAATATCGCTAAAACGGACTTCAAATTCATCTAGTGTGCTTTTTTCAAAATGTTCTTGAAGCAACTGGATAATTTTATCAAGGTTTTGTTCTGATATTTTTTCTCCTGATGCTTTTTTATCCAAAAAAAATTTTATCAGGGTTTTCAGCACCTGATCTTTTTGATACAATTTCAGAGTTTTTGCCATAATTTGCTGATTTTTTAATTTTAACTCCTTGTTTACAACGATCAACTCTTTATTTCGCTGGATAAGGAATGTTTCAATGTTTTTCCTTTGGTCAATTTCGCGCTGAATGTCAAAATTTTTATCCTGAAGAATTTTTTCTATGCTTTGTTGATATTCAAGGAATTGCTTATCCGTTTCAAGTTTACGTTTGGCCATTATGAGGGTAACTTTGAGCTGGTTTGGATCAAAAGGTTTGAGAATAAATCCTAGGGGGCTTGTCTTGACTGCCCGATGTAGGGTTTCCTTGTCGGAAGAATCTAAGAGATATAGAATCGGAATTGTTAATTGTTGATAGATTATTTGCCCCAGCTCGATGCCATCCATCTCTCCTTCCAGATGGACATCCAACAAAATGAGGTCTGGTTTATCCCTGCTAAAAGAATGAAGTGCCTCATTGGCAGATTTGCAAGGGCCGCTTACAGAATATCCCTCTTCGTCCAATATTGTTTTTACCATCAAACACGTTTCAGCTGAATGATCAGCAATCCCAATTTTAAACGATTCCACCGGTTGAAACTCCATTTTACCTAAGTGTTTGATAAAAGCTAAACATTTAAAAAAATAAAGGGAAGTAAATTGTAAAAAAATAGCCTGCTAATTCACAGACTATTTTTATAATATTTCAGAAAAATTTAAAGAATCATGATGATTTTTGGGGGATTAAAAATCCAGTAACAAAGGCTGTAAGAATCAGAGATTTAACAATTTCACCTGGAACAAAGGGAGCAATTCCATTCATCATAGCTGCTTGCCATGGAATATATCTACTAAGCCACAGGGCACCCAGAAAAAGAATGGCAGCGTGACACAAAAGGGAAATGCAAGCAACAGAAAAAAAATGAGGTTTCTTTACAGTATCTAGCCACTGCCCAAAAAGAAATCCAAGAGGAAGGAACGCCACCAAATATCCCCCTGTAGGCCCTGCCAGGTGATAAAATCCTCCTGCGCCCAAGGCAAAAACAGGAAATCCTGCCATGCCTTCCAGAAGATACAAGAAAATGCTAACCGTGCCAACTTTAGCACCCAACAAAGCTATCACCATAAATACAGCCAGGGTTTGAAGGGATAGAGGAACCACTGAAAAGGGAATAGGAACAGACACTTGGGCACCTAGGGCAATCACAAGGGATCCGGCTATAGCAAAGACACTTTTTAATAGCGCTGACGATATAGCATAATTTTGAGATTTTAAGGTCATTATTTTCATACACATTCCCCTCCCTTTTCTATTTCATATAAACCATTTTATGACTTTTTAACAGGGTTGACTGTGAAGACAGTGTATAAATATACACGCCAGAACTCACAGGGGTACCTGTATTATTTATCCCATTCCAAACCGTTTCATACCAGCCGGGGGTATGAGTATTGTTAACGAGTGTTGTAACAAATTCACCACGAATGGTATAAATATTTATCTTAACAGGACCTTCTGAGGGAACACCATAGCGAATGGTAGTTTCGGGGTTAAAGGGATTGGGATAATTCTGATGGAGTTCCCAAGTTTCGGGAATAGCGGCTAAAGGTTTTTCTACAGCTGTTACATGTTCCAAATAAATACCCACATTATCCAGCAAAATGCCAATCAAGTGTGTACTTTCATTTGAGATAAACCGGAAGCGAATCCAAAGTTTTTCTCCACCTGCATAATCATCCAAATTAATGGCACGTTCTTTCCAGGTATTGTCAATTCCGGAGAGAGAATCTTTTACTGTCCAATGAAGTGAATCGGTGCTGACTTCAAGGTAGAAAATATCATTATCCTTTTCTGTTACATACCACACCCAGTATTTTAAGGCGACTTCTTCAGCTAAAGTGAGATCAAATCCTGGTAAGAATGTCATTGTGGCATTCATATTGGGAAAATACGGTGATGTTCCACCATTTACATGGGCACTCCAATATCCCTCATACGGAGGAAAAGTACGGGTTAATCCCCAGCCACCTTCCATTTTCCAATATGTTTTTTCTGTTTCAAAATCATCCACCAAATTTCCAACTCTCACAGAGGTTCTTAAAGTATCATTATAATCGTTGTAATCTTCGGTAAAATTCAAAGGATAAACGATAAAATCAAGGATACCTGTTTCCATGGGAGTAATTGGATCAAAGGTAACAATCTGAGATTCTCCTGATGCAAGGGAAGCCAAGAGTGATGTATCGGCATAAAAAGGTTCTCCCTCTTTTGTAGCATAGCACACAATTTCCAAATTATTTTCTAGATTTTGACCCACATTCGTAACAATGGTTCCAATTTCAAGAGGAAAAAGAATAGAAAGTTCATTACCGGGTAAAGATAAACTTTCGACGAAAACATCATGAGGGGGGCTATTGAGGGTAATATTCAGCGATACAGAGCGATAATAATTTAGGGAATCGTTTAACATAATTTGAAGTTCTCCAGAATAATTTCCTGCAGTGAGTCCTTTAGAATCAATGGTGATAAATACCTCTCGAGATTCTCCAGGATACAAAACGCCATTGACTCCTTCTGCAGAAATCCAATCTACTTCTTGCAAGGTTGCTGAATAGCCTTTAGGAACAAATCCTTCTGCTTCTTCGCCCATATTAGCAAGAAGCACCGTACTGCCGTCCTTGATTTCAATATTATCAACAAAAAAGCCTATTAAAGAGGGATCATCGGGTGTTGAATATCCCATATCAGATGCAAGGGCAAAGCGAATCATGATGGATTCCCCTTGATAGGCTGACAAATTACATTCCACCGGGACCCAGCCACCACTTGAACCAGCCCAACCTGCAATTCCTGGACCCATTTTCCATCCCTGGTCTGGATGACCAAAACTCCACAGACTTTGACAGTTATAAGCGGGTGAAACAGGCATGAGAACTTCCCATGTTTCGCCCTCATTGCTGGAAATCCAAACATTCACACCATCCCAGCCATCGTAATCGGGGTCATCATTCCCAGCAGGATCTTCTACCTCCCATTTTCCCATAAAGGTTAAACGTGGTTGCGTTGTTCCACTCAAGTCAACTGCTGGAATATACAAGTATTGAAGAACCCCATTTTCATAGCCACCTAATGTTTCGTCCCCACACCACCAGGAGGTACCATCATAGGCATTAAAGGAACTTACATGGAAATAGGGATCAGCATTTTTGCCACCATAAATCAGGGTATAAAATTCTGCTACATCCTGACTAACATTAGTAAAAGTTAGGGTATTTTCCCAGGTATCCCCTACCGTCATGCTCACATCCAATTCATTGCTAGAAAGTGCAAGTGGATTGTGTGTCATAGAGTTATAGACAAAGACCCCATTATACCCAAATTCCATTTCATCCCAGGTAATGCGAAAAAATCCATCTTCACCCCAATTAGTTCCCCAGCTATTTTTTACGATCCAGCATCGTTCAATATCATCCCAACCAACAATTACAACTGCATGCCCCCCTTCAACCTTTTGAGAAACACGCTTATAAACACCTTCTGTGTAATTGTAAAAATCTGAATACACTTGCATAGAAACACTTAGAGGATGTTGGTAAACAGCTTGTTTAATATTATCAATACGTGGTTTTGAGCCAGTAACGTATCCCCAACCTGGAAAAGTAAGGGCTTCGCTCTGCCAATCATCGCAGACATTGCTGCAGGGTGAATCATCAGCAGTGTATGGAAAACAACGTTCCGAGGGAACGCCTCCCACCTCTAAAATAAAATCAAGGGCATATCCTGTAAAGTAGCCATCATTGGCAAATGCTTCATCATTGCACGAAATTAAAAATTGTTCAGAGAGATCAATCATTGTATCAGGATCATTTGTAACAATGCGATACCAAGATTCCAATTGTCCATTTGCAGAAAAAGCCCAACAGCTTCCAGCAGGATTTTGATTTTTTACAGGTGTTACCCAATTCCCATTATTATCCCGCCAATCAAAAGATGAGGGCAGGTTTTCTATGATAGGTAAATCAATGAGTTTATCGTCAATATTTTTTTCTTTAGGACCTACATCACCAAGGAGATTTCGGCGTTCTTCAGGACTCATTTTTGAAATTTCGGTTTCACCTGCTTTCCAGTTGTATCCTGCTTCATCAATTGCTTTTTGAAGCGCTTCAATCGATAACTCCTGACACCATGCCACAGATGCAAAAAAAACAAGCATGAGGACAGGCACAAAATGTCGCACTTTAAATGAATGTTTCATCATCTCCCTCTTTCTATTGCTGTTATTATGTGAATATAAAAATTTTATAGAAGATTTGTCATCTAAAAAAGCCCCTGTAAACTAAATTTATGCTTTTAAGAGAAAAAATTATAAGTTCACCATCGAATAAACAGGAGAAGAAAATGGCAGCGACAGTTGCAATTGTTGGTCGGCCAAATGTAGGTAAATCAACCCTTTTCAATCGGCTTATTCAAGAACAGAAAGCGATTGTAGATAAGGCGGATGGGGTAACCCGAGATCGGGTATATGCCGCTGTAGAGTGGAGTGGAAAACACTTTACATTAATTGATACGGGCGGTATTATGATCCACCCAAAAAATCACATTGAAGAAAATGTGCGGAAACAAGCTCTACTTGCTATTGAAGAAGCAGATTTGATCCTTTTCCTCCTAGATGGCCCTTCAGGAATTACTGCTCTTGATGATGAAATTGCTAAAATCTTAAAACGCTCCAAGAAAAAAGTCCTGCCTGTTGTCAATAAAATTGATGACAAAAAACATGAGTCTTTTCTCTGGGAATTTTACAATCTTGGTTTAGGAGATCCATTGATGGTAAGTGCTCTTTTAGGGCGTGCCACGGGTGATTTGTTGGATGAAATAATTAAATATTTACCCAATGAATTGCCAAAAACAGAAAAAGAGCCTGATATAAAAATATCACTCCTCGGCATGCCTAATTCAGGTAAATCCACCATGGCCAATGCTTTTTTAGGGATGGAACGACATATTGTCAGTGAGATCCCAGGAACAACTCGGGATAGCATAGATAGTTCTTTTAAATATCATGGAAAGCTTATTGAAATGGTTGATACAGCCGGCTTAAGAAAACGGTCTCGTATTAGTGATTCACTGGAATATTACAGCCTTGTCCGTTCTAAGCGTGCTATTGATCGCAGTGATGTTTGTATTTTAATTGTGGATATCTCAAAAGGATTTTCCCGGCAAGATATGCAAATTGTATGTGAAATTCAGGATCGGGGAAAGGGATTGGTTATCGCACTTAATAAATGGGATCTTATTGAAAAGGATACAAATACCGCTGCACAGATGCTTAAATCTCTTTACCTTGATTATCCCGTGTTAAAAAATTATCCAATTTTTTTCGTCTCTGCCATAGAGCGACAACGTCTTTTGAAAATTCTTAATGAAGCAATTGCTATTAAAGAACGGCTTACGTTTCGCGTACCAACTTCTGAACTCAATGCTGTTTTTCGCACAATACTTGAACAAAATCCACCTCCCTCCATTCGAAGCAAATATGGAAAAATCAACTATGTTGCCCAAGTCCGCACCCGTCCACCCCAGTTTGTCTTTTTCTGTAATGAACCCTCTTGGATTCACGATCATTATAAGCGATTTTTAGAATCAAAACTTCGAGAAATATATCCTCTTTCAGGGGTTCCTATAACCGTAACGTTTAAAAAGAAATCATGATTCGAGCACGAAAATTTATTTATTTTCTTTTCCTTACCTCTGTGCTTTATGGCGGCCCAGGCCGGCTGATCCCTCCTTCAAAAGATGGTATCGATTATAGACCGCAAGGTCTTGATCAACATTATACAACATCTTCAGGTATTTTTATTCTCCATTATACAAATACAGGATCAGATAGCGTTCCACAAAGTTATACCCTCAATGAGATTCATCCAGATTATATTCTTTATGCAGGTCAATTTTTAGATAGAGGGTATCGATTCCTAACGGATACACTTGCCTTGCCTCAGCCGCCTGTTGACGATATAAAGAATCCAGAAATTGACATTTATTTTCGTAAGCTTCCTTCTGGAACTTACGGACAAACAACAGCGGAAATGTCCAAAATACTTCCCAATCGCCCTAAAGCGTATACTGCCTTTTCAGAAATTCATCACACCTTACAAGGCCCTGGCTTTTACACTCAAGGTATTGACGCATTAAAAGTCACCTGTATTCATGAACTATTTCATGTTTTTCAAGTGGGAATTGCAATTTGGAATCTCCAGGAAGACATGTGGTTTTATGAAACATCTGCTACATGGATTGAAGAAATTGCCTATCCTACAGTAAATGATTATTTCCAATATGTAGAAAGCTATGTTTCCACTTGGGGAGATCCAATTTACACCTATATTTATGATAATGTTACCTGGCTACTTTATTTGGATGCATGGTCACAAAGAAAAGCTGTAAGTAATATTTGGACATCCATTGCAACGCAGCCTGTCTGGACTTCGATTACAGCATATCTTACAGAAACATCAGGATCTCATGGGTGGCCAAAACATCTCGCAGCATGGGGTATAGAGCATTTATATGCAGATTATTTGCCAGAGCTTTCCCTTTTTGATGATGCTCCTGAATATCCACCGATTCCCTTCCCAGAAGGAACTTTTAAATCTTATACATACCTTGATTCTTTTTCTGTAATTACCTATGCAGAGCCCTATAGTTCCTCCTTTTATAAAATTCTATCTATCACAACTCCTGCCTTACGGCTTCGCATTCTAAGTCCTGGCAAGATATGGGGCAAAGCCTGGGTTGCCGGCTCACACACAAAAGCAATTGACCTTTCTTCCAATTTTGTTACCCTTCAGGGATTGAATCATCCGTGGGATCTCCTTATCGCTTTAGGAACAGACAGTGCCTATGCGTTGGATGAACCATTGCGAATTACAATAGATATCCGTAAAGGAGAAACATCACTCATAGCCCTTTATCCAAATCCCATTGAAAATTCTCAGTCACTAACTCTTATCTATCACGTAAAAGAGGATTTACACGAGGGAACACTTATCATCTATGACCTTCTGGGTCGAGAAATAATGCATATCTCTTTATCGCCCGAAGAAATGGTTGCTGGGATTCATTTCCTTACACTTAACGTATCTCAGATCATGGCATCTGGCATATATTTTCTTGTTCTCACCCTTGAGGATAAAACATTTCCCTTAAAATTCACCTTATTACAATGAAATACAAAACTCTAAAAAAAGAAAGCCACGCAAAATTTACGGAAAAAGGTAGCAAATTTATTGGTCATGCTTATCCTATTACGACAGAAACAGAGGCTGAAAATATTTTAAAAGACATTCGAAAAACCTATTATAATGCCACTCACAATTGTTATGCATGGCGATTAGGAGTTGGTAGTCATGAGCATTTTCGTTATAGCGATGATGGTGAACCTTCCGGAACTGCAGGAAGACCAATTTTTGATACCTTCAATAAACATGGTATCACTGATATTTTACTTGTGGTTACGCGATATTTTGGAGGGACAAAATTAGGGACAGGTGGTTTAGTAAAGGCTTATGCCACATGTGCAGAAATGACTCTACAAGAGGGAGAGATTATCACAAAAGAAAAGGGAACCCTTTGGCAAATTACCTGTTCTTATGAAGACCACCCACTTATATTGCATGTTTTGAGGAAATATCCAATTATCTCCATCAATCAGACCTTTAAAGAAACTGTTTCCATAATCATTGAAATAGACGAAAAGCATCTTACTTCCATGAGAAAAGATATTCAAAATGCCACATTAGGGCGTGTTATGTAACAGTCAACGGTTGACAGTGGTCAGTTTGCAATAAGCTGTTAGCAATCGAGAGTCGATAAGGAGTAGCAAGGTACGAAGAACAATGGACCAAGGAGAAAAGCCTTCTACAAAGGGCGCAGAGACTTTAAAGATTTTGAATCTGGAATATGAGATAAGTGACGAGTGATTAAACTTTTAAATTTCGTGATAGAAGGGATTGAACGCCGAGCATCGCGAGGCGCTTGAACGCCGCGCAGCGGCACTGGAACACCGAACGAAGTGAGGTGCTTGAATATTCACCGCAGAGAACGCCAAAGACGCAGAGATTTTTAAAGATTTTGTATCTAGAACATGAGATAAGTAATGAGTAACGAGAGGGACATATTCCTTAACGGTTGAGGTCATCTGATCTTAGTGACAAGAAATGAAGAAAGTCTTTGTTATATACTTATTTTAAGAAGTTCTTTTTGAATATCTATCAGTCAGAAGATTGGCCGATGGGCTGATTATAAGTTGAGTTCAATATAGGAAATCATTTACGGAAATTTTTAAACCCCCAGGGATAAAATAACACCCCGTTTGTCAAAAAGCAAGATTATATTGATAATAATATATTATTGAATTCTTGAACCTTACGATAGCGAGGTTTGAATGCCGAGCATCGCGAGGCGCTTGAACGCCGCGCAGCGGCACTGGAACACCGAACGAAGTGAGGTGCTGGAATCTTTTGAACGCCGAACGCAGTGAGGCGCTGGAATATTCACCGCAAAGGTCGCAGAGACTTTTAAAGATTTTGAATCTGGAATATGAGATAAGTGACGAGTGATTAAACTTTTAAATTTCGTGATAGAAGGGATTGAACGCCGAGCATCGCGAGGCGCTTGAACGCCGCGCAGCGGCACTGGAACAC
>JAQUPD010000007.1 GCA_028716785.1 Fidelibacterota bacterium | reverse complement strand
GCCTCAATGGCGACTTTGGCTTTAAAGCCCGCTGAAAATTTTCTTCTTGTTGCTTTCATAATTGCCCCTAATTTAGTCATTTTTTTCAACTTAATAAGTGGTCTAATTTTTGGGGAGTACTACAATCTTTAACTCGGGGCACTTATATATAGAGATGTTATTATATA
Organism: Fidelibacterota bacterium; assembly: GCA_028716785.1. GTDB lineage: Bacteria > Fidelibacterota > Fidelibacteria > Fidelibacterales > Fidelibacteraceae > Fidelibacter. The sequence continues at coordinate 69,144 of JAQUPD010000007.1, read as the reverse complement.
AAATCCAATCTAATAATGAATATCTTGTGTTTACTTTCAAAAATGTTGGCTTAAGTCTTTTTCTTTAAAAAAACATGTTCAAAAATATTTTCACGAATGGCATAATTAAAAGGTTTTTAAAACAAGTCTAGGTAAAAAAACGACTTACGTGGGGGTTCTTATCACGTCCTCATCATTTTCATGCTTATTTTGACGTGAAATAAGACGCGTGATGACATTATTCGGTATTTCTATATACGGTTTCACACTATTTCAGGAATCAGGAGTCTAGATTTTGTTGTATTGCATACCTCTAAGGGACTTTTTTATACGTGATATTAAAAAATGTAAACACTCTGATTGTTTTATGCAATCTTATGGGAGTGCTTCTTGTTTTGCTTAGATGATTAATTTGATTGTCATGAGAAGAATTGCAACAATAAGGACTTTTTTAATAATTTTTTCTCCACCCTTTATCTGAACCTTGGCTCCCCACCATGCACCCAAAGCATTTCCGCTGCCTAAAATAAGACCGTAAAGCCAATGAATATTTCCAGTAAAAGCAAAAACAAGGAGCGAAGGAATAGTATAAATAAAAATAATAAAAACCTTATTCATGTTTACAAATACAAGGTTGAGTTTAAAAACATGAAATAATACAGCCATTAAAAGGAATCCCACGCCAACTTGAATAAATCCACCATAGAAGCCAATAAAAAAGAGGGCAATCATTCCTGCTATTCGATGGGTAGGATCAGGTTCTGTTCGCTGATAGTGAACTTTTTTCTGGGGGATGATCATGCTTATCACAACGCCAATCATAATAATTGCAAGTAATCGTTCAAACCACTCGTTAGGAATTTTGATAGATAAAAAAGATCCTAAAATAGCGCCAGGAAGGGTAAGAGCTGCAAGTTTATAACTTTCATGATTGTATTTTACATCGTGTTGTTGAAAGGATTTCAAGGCAAACATATTTTGACAAAGAATGCCAATTCGATTTGTTCCGTTTGCAACACTTGCATCCAATCCAAGGAATAGAAGGGCAGGTAACGTGATTACAGATCCACCCCCTGCATTGACATTAATAAAACCTGAAACAAGTCCAGTGATTGCAAGAAGAATAATTTTAAGTGATTCCTCCATGATGAAAACACCCTTTTTAAGTATTTTTAAGGGATCGGAGCGGTTTGTAAAAGATAGCAATGCCCCCTGTTATTGCTGCAAACAAACCAATATAGGCAAAAAGATTTTGAACATAAATATATTCTGTTACAAGGCCAGTTAGTGCTGTTGAAATGGCAGTGAGACCTACAACAGAGATGGCAATGAGACTAAAAAAGCGTCCCTGAAGAAATAAAGGGATACGTTTTTGAATAATGGTTGTTCTGCCTACTACAATCAATGGGGCAAAGAGGGCATGGAAAAAAATAATACCCCATAAAGCTGGAATCGATCCTGCCCATTTTACGGGGATATAGGTGAGTCCATCCATGATAATTCCCACGATAAGCATCAATCCGAGTGGAATTTTTTTCCCCCATTTAATGAGCAAGAGTGAAGTAACAATCATTCCCAGCGATAAAAAGGTTTCACAAAGAGCCCAATCTGAAGCACTGCCCTGAAAAACTTCCTGAACCAAAATTGCCATACCAACAATAGCGGGCCCCATAATAAAAAGATTATCAACAACAGTTATAATTAACAACCAAATTAAAATAGGATCTTTCTTCAAAGCATCCAAAATCTCTGTTAAACTTCGGATATCTAGGGATTGGAGCTGAACATCCTTTTCTTGTGAAGGATGTTTCATGAAAAAACCTGTAACAAAGGCGAAAATAAAAAAAAGTCCAATCAGGAGAAAAACGTGAATTTCGCCTATAAGATCAATGAGATACCCTGCTACAACAGGCCCCAGTATAAAGGCTATTTGAATAGTCATTTGGATAATCGTATTTCCTCGAAGCAATTTCCCTTCGGGAAGATAAAGAGGTATCAGCGAATCTCGGGAAGGATTATAAAAAGCAGCCACACTTGCAAGAATAAAGGCAATTAATCCCATGTATTGAATCGTAAGGGTTCCCGTGACATCTAATAAGGGAATAAGCAAAACAATCCCTGCTTCGAGAAAACAAACCCATCGGAGAATAGTAACCTTGCTTCGTCCATCTGCGAAAATTCCTGCAGGTAAACTGAAAATTAAGTAAGGCAAATAAACAGCAGAAGCTAAAAGTCCTGTTGTTTGTTTAGAACCACTTAAGTCTAAAACAACCCAAATAAGTGTCACTTGAAAAAGGGCATGAGAAACCTGGAAAAAGAATTGATTGCCAATTAATGCTAAAAATGAGGTTTCATCATTTACTTTTCTGGTGAACATGTGCAAATTTACAGGAGTTTTTGGGGATTGAAAATTGAAACCCGGATAATTAGCGGGGAAAGGCGAATCCAGAAGAATTAAATTATCTTATTGTTACTGTTTTTCGGACTGAAATATCGGTCTATTTAGTGTTGAAACTCTGGAATCCCATTATTAAAACAAAAGTTTTATCCTTTGATAGATTATTGATGCTATTCAGCGTGGGGATGTTAATTCGGGTCTGACTATTCATGAAGGTTAGCTAACATGGAAAGATCGTGGCTTATTTTCTGTCATAAATTTGGGTGAATGGTAATATACGCTCACGAGTGGACTCCTCTTACCTTTAGGCTGCAATGTGATACGTTGAGATTTGGGAAAGAGCCATTCAAACCTTTTTGGGAATAGCTATAGATCGTGATCTTGTACCAAAAATAGATGCTATTGATCAGGCCATTTGAGTTAACTACTCTATATGCTAATAGAATTCTATGGGAATAAAAATCTGTAAGAATTCATCTCAATATGTTAAAAAGCTACGAGGAATGATCTTTAAAATTGAGTGCTGAAAATGTGCCAGAATGTGTGATGAAAGGATATATCTACAGGTGAAAAAACCTCTTTAAAAGATATTGGGGCATCTTCTGGATGCGAAATAAAAGTGTATGTCTCATCATAGATTGTCCATATTTCAGGATGAAATTGAACCCCCAGTACATGGGGATATATTGTATGTTCTATGGCTTCAATAATCTTCCCATCAGTCGATCGAGCAGCAATTTTGTACCCCTTTCCTAACTGCTTAACACTTTGGTGATGAATGGAAACAACGTGAAGGGGCGGAGTATCTTTCTCATTCATAAAAGAAGCGAGGAATGAGTTTGGAAGGAGCGTAATTCCATGAATAGTAAAGGATGGAAAACGTGCTTCATACTCTATTTTATTCCAATAATTTTTATGTCTCTCTTCTTTGGCTTGTAGGAGTGATTCATACGTTTTATGATGATAGATTTCTGTTGGGATATCTTGGATTAGTGTTCCACCAGCAGCGACATTCATCGCTTGCATGCCTAAGCAAATTCCCAAAACAACATACTCAGGATTTTCTTGTAAAAAGGGGGTAAACGATTCATCATGGTATCCCCCAACTAAATGAAAAAGGAAGGAAAGCTCGTAGAGACGCTCATATTCCATAATATCGGTCAACAAATGGGTTTCTTCTCTATATAAATAAGGAGGAATGTCAGCGCCGCCAGGGAAAATAATGCCCTTTGAGCGACGAAAGAGCTGATAAAATTTCTGAGATAACGCATTGGGTTTAAAAAGAGAATCCAAAGAAACATTGAAATCATAGCCTTCAAGTGTTACATAATCAATGTTGTTTTCATGAAGGTACTGTCGGGAGATGTCATAACGATACGCATGATTGGTATTGTATATCCCAACAATATGTAAGTTTGGAATAACGATTAATGAATCTTCAACTAAAGAGGTAATATTTTTTAAGTTACTTTGTGTAGGATGGTTTAAAAGAAGAATTGTTTTGGGATATTCCTCTCCGAAAACAAATAGAGGAATGAGAAAAAAAATCATAAAAAAACGTTTCATAGCCTTCTCGGAGTTTGTGAGGTTGACTTATTTTTCTAATGCTATTGCATTATATTTGTTTAGAATATTGACAACCCTATCGATGGGAAGAGCGTTTACCGTGTGTCCATCCATCCCCGTCATGGTTTCAGAGGCAAAGAGAGAATTGATAATAGCTTCTTCTGTTGCTTCAATGGTAGCCATAAAAAGGGCGGACATAGAATCGTTCCGCAGAAGAGTTTGCTTGAGGAAGGGAGATTTAGAGTCTGCAGGAATAAAATTTTCCGGTGCTGTGGAAACTGCAATGACATAATCACCGCTGCCATTGGCAAGAATTCCCCCTGTTTTCCCTAATCCAAGAAGTGCCCGCTTTGCAAGCCGTTCAAGATTTCTGGAGCAAAGAGGAGCATTTGTCATAACGACAATCATGCAAGAACCGTCTTCTTCTTTTTCAACGGCTTCTTTAAATGAATATTGATGGAGTTCTTCCCCCACGGGGGCACCATTTATTTCAAGGACTCCTCCAAAATTGGTTTGTACAAGAACTCCCACGGTAAATCCTCCGAGGGATTCTGGAAGAACACGTGACGACGTACCAATACCACCCTTCCATCCAAAACAAACTGTTCCCGTTCCAGCGCCTACATTTCCCTCCGCAACAGGGCCTGACCGTGCCTGCTTGATGGCGGACAAAATATGTTCTTCTTTTATATGCCGGCCTTGAATATCATTGAGATAGCCATCGTTTGTTTCGCCAACCACCGCATTGACTGAACGGACCTCTTCATTGCTTGGAAGTCCTAACGTATACGAAATCAGTGCATTCATAGCAGTAGGAACACTGAGGGTATTTGTCAAGATGATAGGCGTTTCAATATTTCCTAGCTCTTGAACCTGGCTATATCCTGCAAGTTTTCCATAGCCGTTTCCAATGTAAATTGCCGCAGGAACTTTTTGTTGATATATATTTCCATCGTGAGGAAGAATAGCTGTTACGCCAGTCCGGATGTCCTTACCTTGGATAAGCGTTGTGTGACCTACCTGTACTCCTGGGACATCTGTTATGGCATTATAAACACCAGGGTTAAGGACTCCAATTACAATGCCATACTCACGTGCTCGCCTCGTTTCTCCAAAAATAACACTCTGTCCTATAAGAAGAAGGAGAAGTATCCGTGAAAAAAATCTGAACGAGAGTTTTTTATTGCTCTTTTTGTTCATAAAACGCCTCCTCTTTCTATCTCTTCTGTGGACAATGGTTTCCAGTGAGTGGAACATGTGATCTCGCTCATCCAGACCGATTCGACAAAAGAGATTTTCCAGGGATTTTTGTTTGGGATAAAATTTATTATAGTCACTGATTAAGGCTTCCTCTTCCCATTCAGGATATTTCTGAACACGTTTCATGTATTCATCTCTGCTTGAGATTCAAACACCGCATTCATCCAAAAACGCCATGTGGAATTTTAACTCCTTTAATAATCATAAATTTGGGAAGTGTTCGTTTAGAGCCATACAGGATATTCATCATGAAATACATGGACTTTAAAATGACGTTTGCCTTCATAACGGGTGTTTCTTAGGTCCTTTTTGTCGGCTATTAAATCCACTTCTTTCCCGATAGTATAGGATATGAAGTCATAACGGAATTTCCCTTCTAGCTCTTTAAAAGCTCTAAAAATTAGATGAACTTTTATCCGGTTACAAGAAAGAAAGGATGCCAGAGACTTCTTCGCGTTGAATTTTTTTATCCTTGGTAAAAATATGTGTAAGTTATACGCATGGATGAACAAGAGGATACTTCACCATGATCAATTCATCTCGTATTAAGTTAATACTGGCATTAGTTTCTTTTTTGTTTATTGTAGGAATTCTTTTTTATTCTCAAAAAAATATTCATGAGTTGCGGCGTGAAGCAAAAGAAGTCTTGTTATTTTATACTGAGTTGTATGCACGGATTGCTAGTGAAGAAAGTTTTACGGATTTTACCTTTTTATTTGATGAAGTGCTTTCACGGATCTCCTTCCCCATCATTGTTACGGGACGAGAAAATCACGAGATTAGTGCCTGGAAAAATATCCACGATATTCCTGATACAACTCAGATATCCCCTGTAATTTACCATGAACTCATTGAAAAGGTTGAATTGTTTGATAAGTATACAGAGCCCGTTCCCCTTACTTATGATACTCTTGTTGTGGGGTATATTCATTATGGGGATAGTCCTACCATTCGTCGCCTCCGATGGATGCCCTATATAGAACTTGGAGGAGTGATTCTCTTGATTTTTATTGGATTTGTTTTTTTTCAATATATCCGTAGCAGCGAAAAGAAATTTATTTGGGTAGGAATGGCAAAAGAAACAGCCCATCAATTAGGGACACCCATTAGTTCGCTTATGGGATGGCTTGCAATTGCACAGGAAACATTTTGGAAGCATCATGAAATTTTCGATGAGATGGATGCCGATATTCAACGTTTGGAGAAAATCTCCAATCGCTTTTCGCAAATAGGCTCAGATGTCCAAATGAACCCTATTGATTTGTATGAGGTGTTAACGCATGTAAAACAGTATATGGAACGGAGAATTCCTCAAAAAAATAAAAGAATTCGCATTGACTTTGATATTGAAACAACGCGAAAAATCTTGGGTAACAGTGATCTGTTGGAATGGGGAATGGAAAATTTAATTAAAAATGCTGTTGATGCTATTGGTGATCAAGAAGGTGAAATTTATGTACGTGTGATTAACAAAAATGATAAGAAAATTTATATTGATGTATCCGATAGTGGCCGTGGTATCCCTGAATCTCAGTGGAAAACCATTTTTAAACCGGGATACAGCACGAAAAAAAGAGGATGGGGCTTAGGACTTTCCCTTACAAAACGAATTTTTGAGGAATATCATCACGGTCGCATTTATGTCCTTCGGTCTAAAGAGGGCGAAGGAACAACCATAAGAATTGAATTGAGAACATCAACTCATCGTAAATAAGCCAGTGAATCTAATTTACAGCACGTAAAGACTAACATCACTTGTACGAACCATCTTTATCTCTTGGATAAACATTAGAACGGCTAACAGGTAATAGAGAAAAGTATTCTTATTAAGATAGGTATCAGTTGATAAAATTATCAAATAAAGGAGAAATCTATGTATGGATAATTAAGAGAGAAAAGATACCATGCGAAAAAGATCTTAAAAGCTTTTGCCTTGAATAAGATTAATAGATGGAGATATTATGAAACACATTAAAATTCTCGGGAGTGGATGTCCAAAATGTGCCAAACTGGCACAGCGTGCTGAAGAAGCGGCAAAAGCCTTAAGGGTAAAGTATTCCCTTGATAAAGTTAGCGACTGGAAGGAATATAAAAAATATGGTGTGATGATGACACCTGCCTTGGTTGTAAATGAAATATTAGAATCCTCTGGGCAAGTCCTTTCTGTTGAAGAAATAAAAAATATTTTGTCAAAATAATATGGGATGGAAAAAAGCATTGAGGAAGAAAAAAATACTCGTTCTTTGTACTGGAAATGCGTGTCGGAGTCAAATGGCTGAAGGATGGTTTCGCTTTTTGCGAGGGGAGGAGTGCGAAGTATGGTCTGCTGGCATCCATCCGGATGAACTTGATCCACGAGCGGTTCTGGTTATGAAAGAAGCAGGTGTAGATATCTCTCACCACCACTCAAAACACATTGATGAACTGCCAGACATTGATTTTGATATGGTAATTACGGTTTGTGATGCAGCCCGAGAAGATTGTCCTATTTTTCCCGGACGAGTGAAACAATTTCATCAAAGCTTTGAGAATCCCCCTGTAGTTACAAAAAATTTGAAAGATGAAGATGAAATTCTTCGTGTTTATCGCCAGGTGAGAGATGATATTAAACACTTTGTTGAGACTTTTATACTATAATTAATAATGTCGTGTCTTATAATTCCTTGAAATTTAAAATTCATATTTTTAGGATTTACATTATGTAAGGGGAAGTACCAAGGCAGAACTTTCCCAAATTATGGGTATCATAATCATTTATTTGGTATTTTTAATGGGCTGGAAATTATGATAAGGGTGCCACGTGAAATCGCAAAGAATATGCCATTGCCGATAGCAACTTTTTAGGATGAATTGCTGCTTTCAGTGAACCGGCAACAGGGGAATTATCCTGGACATGGCTGGGGGTTTTGGGGGTTTGCTCCGGGGTAATCATTATTAGGAATTTTTGTGGCTTTTGGCTATTTTGACGGGCAACGCAAATTAAGTATGCACTTTATGGCAATATGATATAAAAACACTTAGTGAAAGTTCGAAATGTTGGGATATTTTCAACCTTTTTATGTATGTTGGTGCCTTAAGTATTGGGAGAATTTTGGGTGTGTTGATTATGGTTATTTTAGGAACCTTTTTATAAAACTCCCTCACATCAACGATCAAAAAGCAGCAACTTCACAAAAAACACGCTATCAAATCACATCTTTTTCAAAAGATAAATATTTTCTTAGTCTGGCTGCAAATAAAGTGGCTGGCATTTCCTCTTACAAAGAACGTTTCCCAACTATTTAAAAAATGATTATTTAATTTATAAAATGCAGAATATCTGAGATTGTCGAGCATGCAGACGGGTGGGATTTCATCCACGGGTTTGGTTTTGCCTTTTAATCTGTTGAGATGGTAACATTTCGATGAAACAAAAAAACCGGCTGTTTGCCAGTTTGGGATTTCTCTGCGGAAGAGCCGGGATTCGAACCCGGGGTGCAGTTTTGCTGCACACACGATTTCCAGTCGTGCACCTTAAGCCAACTCGGTCACCCTTCCAAAAAACTTTTTAAATTAAAGATATCCCTTGTGATAAACCACTGAAAACAAATAAAGGGTATTGGATCTTGTTTATGAAAGAAGGATTTACTCCATCTTTTCTTGCAATGAAAAAGTAGTAATTTTATCTACCGTTTCGAGGGTGAGATAAATTTCAAAGTCCTTATGATGATGAATGTATTCACAAAGATTCATTTTTGCCAGTTTATTAAGGTTGTGTTCAAAAAGGATAGAATGAAGATCATTGTCTAGAATAATTAATTTTTTCGATTGCGTACAAAAAAAGGCATAATTGCCAGAAACATGGCCAATGAACTGCTGAATACTTCCTCCACAAAAGGGACATTTTGATAAAATAGGTGAATACATAAGCGTTAATGAATTATAATAATATACTTAGTTTTATACAAGAACTTTTTAAAGAGTTATCAGGAAATGTACGTGTTAAAGATCAGGATAAGGATTTGGGCTTTTTATTTTTATGTTGTTGGGTTTGACGGTCATAGAACTCACGATAGCATAGGGTGGAATTGATTCAGTTATCCAGGTATTCCCGCCAATAATGGCACCTTTCCCAATAACGGTCTTTCCTCCAAGGATGGTTGAATTTGCATAGATAATCACATCATCTTCAATGTCGGGATGACGTTTTTCACCTTTTCGAGGTCTACCACTTTTATCAAAAGGAGACAAAGCTCCAAGGGTGACGCCTTGATAAATTTTCACATTATTTCCAATTCGACATGTTTCTCCGATGACAATGCCTGTTCCATGGTCAATAAAAAAACGATGTCCTATGTGTGCTCCAGGATGGATATCAATTCCTGTGCGACTATGAGCCCTTTCTGTCATGATGCGCGGTATCAGAGGAATCTCCAGCTCATAATATCGATGAGCAATGCGATAGGTAGAAATTGCTTCAATTCCTGGATAACATAAAATTGCTTCTTCCATGCTATGACACGCAGGATCTCCTTGAACGGCAGCATCAGCATCCTCAAGAAGCATCTCTCGGATTTCTGGCAAAGACTGAATAATGGCAACGGTCAATTCCTCCGCACGCATTGTGCAATCACAATCACAGCAGTCGACCAATTCTTTGGGACAATGATATTGAATGACCGTTTGAATTTGACGGGATATTTTTCGGACGATATTTCGTAATAAATCGTTAATGTAATAGTTTAAATCTTCTTCACGAATTAATTCACGACTGAAAGCGCCGGGAAAAAGAAGGGCTAGTATCTCATCAAGAAGTTCATAAACTCCATTTCGCCCTGTAACATTTAATCCTTCTTCTAGATTGATATGATACTTTTTAAAGCTTTTTTGCAAAGCCTCAACAATATCAACTAACTCTGTGTTCATCCATTGGTTGAAATCCATAATAAAACCCCCTTTAAGGGAAGAACCCTAATGTAATGAAATCTCCTTTTCTCTATTTTTTACAAAGCAAAGTTTAATTAATTCTTATTTTAAATACAGTCACTTTTTTTGTTTTTTCAGACCTTTGAACAAGAGAGAATCTCTGAATAAATCCTGAAGAATTTTGTTGGACTTTTTCTCTCATAACGGACAATAATGACTTTTCATCACTAAAGAGCGAAAAAGATTATTCATCCTTTCAGGATAAAAAGGAGAGATCCTTTTAGCATGGGGATTTCTATAAAAATGGATTAATCAATAAAAAGTATTTTTCCCCAAAGAATTTTTTCGTATGATTCTACCTACAGAAACAGGGAGAGAAATGGAACTGTTACGAGAATTTGCAACAATTCTTGCTGAAATTACAGATCCTATCAAGATGAGAAAATTCATCGAAGAGATTTTCACGCCTAAGGAAATTGAAGATTTTGTCCTTCGATGGCAACTGCTTAAAGAGCTCTATCAAGGAGATACACAACGAGATATTGCAGCCAGACATCATATAAGTCTGTGTAAAATCACTCGCGGATCGAAAATTCTTAAAAAAAGAGACTCAATAACACGACAAATACTTGATAACACAACACAAAACAGAAAGGGAAAAGACAAATGAGCAGCTCATTTTCACGCCTTCCAGACACGCAAGGTTATTTTGGTGAATATGGGGGACGGTATGTTCCTCCTCAACTGGAAAAGGTATTACAAGAAATTACTGAAGCCTACGAAAAAATTCGCAATGATGAATCGTTTCAAAAAGAACTCGATTATCTCTACAAACAATATGCAGGCAGACCAAGTCCAATTTTTCATGCAAAAACACTGTCTGAACGGTGTGGCGGGGCACAAATTTATTTAAAGCGGGAGGATTTGAATCACACCGGTGCCCATAAAATTAATCACTGTCTGGGTGAAGTTCTGCTTGCAAAAAGGATGGGAAAAAAGAAAGTCATTGCCGAAACAGGTGCAGGCCAACATGGTGTAGCGTTAGCAACAGCGGCAGCCCTTTTAAATATGGAATGCGATATTTATATGGGTGATATCGATATGGAAAAAGAGCATCCCAATGTCACCCGAATGAGAATATTGGGAGCAAAAGTAATTCCTGTTGTTCGGGGAACGCGGACGCTTAAAGATGCTGTAGATGCTGCTTTTGAAGCCTATCTTGCGGATCCTGAAACCATCTTTTATGCTATTGGTTCTGTTGTTGGGCCTCATCCTTTTCCCATGATGGTTCGGGATTTTCAAAGTATTGTGGGCAAGGAAGCTCGGGAGCAGTTTCAGGAAATGACGGGAAAGCTCCCAGATTATCTTATTGCTTGCGTGGGAGGGGGCTCAAATGCGATGGGACTTTTTAATGCGTTTCTTGAGGATAAGGAAGTCCGCATGTATGGAGTTGAACCCTCAGGACTTAGTTTAAACGAAGGAGAACATGCAGCCTCATTAACTCTAGGGAAACCAGGCGTGATGCATGGCTTTAAATCCTATATGCTTCAAGATGAAGAAGGGAATCCTCTCCGGGTTTATTCTGTGGCTAGTGGACTTGATTATCCCTCTGTAGGGCCTCAACATAGCTTTTTGAAGGATATCAAACGTGTTGAATATGTTACTGTTAATGACCAAGAAGCCATTGATGCTTTCTTTGAACTTTCCCGGGTGGAAGGCATTATTCCAGCATTGGAAAGTGCTCATGCGGTTGCGTATGCCATGAAAGTGGCTCCTACTCTTCCTAAAACCACAACGCTCCTTATTAATCTTTCAGGACGTGGTGATAAGGATATTGAATTTGTCGTAAATAAATATGGGAAAAATTACGGATTATAACAAACCTCGTACATTAGATGATAAATCTGTTAACAACCAAAAAGAGAGGGAAATCAAGCAACTTCCCTCTCTTTTTCCCTCTTATTTATTTTGATTTATAAAAATTTGGATAAAAGAATTTTGTCATTCATTACGTGACTATAATTTTCAATAACAATATTTGGGTTTGCTTGGAGTAGCTCTTCTTTGTTGCGTACGCACGTTACAGCAACGGACTGATATCCCCAATAGTGAGCACTTTTTATATCGTGAGGGGTATCGCCAAATATTACAATTTCTTTTGGATTGAAAGAAGTATCATACACCTGCGATAGTGTTTCAACGGCTTGTTTTAACAAAACCACTCGATCTTCAGCATAATCACCAAAACCTCCTGCTTTAAAATTAAAATATGAATCTAGACCAAAATGAGAAAGTTTTACATAAGCGGTTTCTTTAAAATTCCCCGTAACAAGTCCAAGAATGATTTGCGGATCATGAGCTAATGTGTTTAAAAAATTTTTAACGCCTGGGATCTCAAACCCATCCTTCGAGAGAGGGAATTCTGCTTTCATGCTTTGAATAAAATGGATTTTTATTTGGTAAAAATATCCATCTTCTGGAGGATACTCTAATCGCCGCAGCATTTCACGAATGATATAACTGTCTGTCCTTCCCAAAAATATGCCCTGAGGGAATTCTACCTGTCTATTAAGCACCTGTCCAATCGATTCCGCAAAAATCCTTGATGCTGTTTTTCCCCCATGGATAAGGGTGCCATCAATATCAAAGAGAAAAAGTTTTTGCTTCAAATCACGGCTCCAGACAAAACACCCTTTTCCACGTTTTCGACGATTTCTTTTCCAAAAAGGTGTTTAATAAGGCAAAGTGAAAAGGTCATGGCAGCCCCGGCACTCCGGCCTGTAATAATTCTCCCGCTTTCAACAACTGGTTTATCTATCACGATAGCTTCATGAATATACTTTTTGTGCAGAGGGTGAAGAGTGATTTTTTCCCCTTTTGTGATCCCTGCTTTTTCTAGAACTCGGGGTGCAGCACAGATAGCACCAATCTCTTTGCTTGCCTCATAGTGCTTTTGAATTATTTTAATAACCCTGTCGTCATCAAGGAGATTTTCAACACCCTTCCCACCCCCTGGAAGAACGATCATATTCCATTCTTTATCAAGGATACCTTCCAGTAAGGTATCTGCTTCAATACGAATTTCATGGCTTCCTGTAACATGCCGATTTTCAAGTCCTGCACTTACAACAATAGCTCCTGCCCGACGGAGCATATCGATGATGGTAATGGCTTCGATTTCTTCAAAGCCATTGGCTAATGGGACAAGAATTTTTATTTCACCCATACTGCCTCCTTTTTTAATTGTGAGGTTATGAGGTTTAAATTTGTAAAAAAGATAACGTAATTGTAAACTATTCACAAGTTTTGAATCAAAAACTCGCAGAAATCCTTAAGGAGATAACAATGCAAAGCAGCTGCTGGAAAAGGATTATCTTTATAATCGTGTTTCTTTTTATTGCCAATGGTTTATATGCTGCAGACCTTTCTCTTCCTGAGATCAATGCGCAAAAATGGGGCGTTTGGACCTTAATTCCTCCTTTAGTTGCAATTTTTCTTGCCTTTATTACGCGGAATGTAATTTTATCCCTTTTTATTGGTATTTATTCTGGCGCTTATATTCTTTTGCTGAATACGGATAATGCTTTTAATGCTCTTTGGAAGGGATTTCTCCGCGTGACCTATGAAATGCAAGGGAGCCTAGCATCCTCCTGGAATGCGGGTATTATTCTACAAACGCTTGCTATTGGTGGATTGATTGGTGTGATTTCACAGATCGGCGGAGCAAAAGCAATTGCAGAAGCCCTATCTAAAAAAGCAAAATCACCCCGTTCTTCCCAATTTTATACCTGGTGTATGGGGCTCTTTATCTTTTTTGACGATTATGCCAACGCTTTAACAGTAGGGCCCATTATGCGGCCTGTCACTGATCGCATGAAAATATCCCGTGAAAAATTAGCCTTTATCATTGATTCAACATCCGCGCCAATTGCTGGCATTGCTTTAATTTCAACATGGATAGGCTATGAATTGGGATTAATCAATAATGGCTTTCAAAGTATTGGAATAGAGGCTAATGCCTATGGGATGTTTATCAAAACAATTCCCTACCGGTTTTATAATATTTTTATCCTGATTTTTATTCTCGTAGGAATAGGACTTCTGAGGGAATTTGGCCCTATGTATAAAGCAGAAAAAAGAGCCCGAACTACAGGAAGAGTATACGGAGAAAAAGCTCAACCCATGGTGGATACAGATGCTTATTCTGTTCAACCTAAAAAAGGGATAAAACTATACATCTCAAATGCTGTTGTTCCTATTGTTCTTTTAATCATCGGGGCGTTTTTAGGACTCTTTTATGACGGGTTTCGCAATATTATGAACAGCACAAATTTTGAGTTGGCTGAACAAATCCGACAGGCACCCTTTTCCTTTTTTACCTTCAGAGAAGCGTTCAGTGCCTCAAATGCCAGTATTGTTCTCTTTCAAGCAGCGTTATTTTCGGGTATTATTGCTATTGTTTTGGGAATCAAACGGAAAATTTTTGGATGGATTGAGGCAATGAATGCCTGGGTAAGTGGCGCAAAATCATTAGTCATAACTGTTATAATTCTTATCCTTGCCTGGTCACTAAGTGGTATTGTGAAAGAATTAGGCACGGCGGTTTATCTTGTTTCTATCCTTTCAGAAAAAATTCCAGCATTTCTGTTATCATCCATCATTTTTTTATTGGGATCTTGTATATCCTTTGCAACGGGCACATCCTATGGAACGATGGGAATCTTAATGCCCTTGACAATTCCCCTAGCCTATGCCATGGACCCTTCCCAAGGTTTTTTAGCTATGAATATTGGGGCTGTCCTTACAGGGGCTATTTTTGGAGATCATTGTTCACCAATTTCAGATACTACAATTCTATCTTCCATGGGATCTGCTTGCGATCATATTGACCATACCCGAACACAATTATGGTATGCAATTCCCGTTGCCCTGGTTGCAATTTTTATAGGATATATTCCAACAGGCCTTGGCGTTCCTGCGTGGATCTCACTCCTTGTTGGAGTTTTTGTGATCTTTGCCATTGTGCGTCTTTTCGGGAAAAAAGTCTAAATGAATTTGCTATTTCCCCATATTTTTCCATGAAGTATTTTGAAGTTAATGTATCTTCGCAGTTAGAATCGATAAAAAATAATTCAAAAAATCGGAAAAGAATTCACCGCAATAAAAACTTTTATTATTATCATGCACCACCTTTTTTCTTGCTTAATAGGTTTAAAAGATAGATTTTCGATACGATAAATTTGAAAAGAATAAGCTAGGATGACGCATGAAACGATTAGGATTTTTAGCCCTTTCATTGGGTATCAGCGTTTTATTAAACTCTTGTGGGCATCTTGATGATGTGCTACAAACGATTAAGGAAGTAGAACAAACATTTGCTCCTGATAAACGGACTGCTATCTTTGAGGTGACAGCAGAGAAAAGGGGAGGAGAGATTGTCCTGAAGGGTGAAACAAATCTTCCAAATGCTCTCAAAACCCTTGAAGCAAACTTACTGGAAAAAGAGATTTCATTTATTAATGACATAAATCTTTTGCCAGATATGGAAGCCTTGGATAATCAAAGTTGGGGAATTATTACGGTTTCTGTTGCAAATATTCGTGTTTCTCCCTCAAATGCAGCCGAAATGGCTACGCAGGCAATTCTTGGAACACCTGTGCGTTTGTATAAAAAAAATGAACGGGAGTTCTACTATTATGTTCAAACACCCGATCGCTATTTGGGATGGATTGATAATAATTCTGTAATACCTATGAATGAAGAGACATTTCAAGCTTGGCAGCAATCGGAGCGTATCATTTTTCTTGAGGATTATGGATTCGTCTACGATTCTCCCAATGAACATTCTCAAAGAGTTTCGGATATCGTGGCAGGAAATATTTTGGAAAAAACAGGGAAAGTAGGTCCATATTATGAAGTTAAATTCCCCGATGGACGAAAAGGCTTTGTGTCTGACACACAAGCCATGGACTTTAATAAGTGGCTAAAAGCTTGTCAACCAACACCAGAGAATATTCTTGAAACATCCTATCGATTTATGGGAATTCCTTACTTGTGGGGTGGAACATCCACAAAAATGATGGATTGCAGTGGCTTTACAAAGATAGTTTTTTTTCTAAACGGACTTATTTTGCCACGAGATGCGTCGCAACAAGTGCTGGAAGGGACGCTTCTTACTGAAAAGGTTGAAGACTTATCGGATGTTCCCCCAGCATCTCTTGTGTTTTTTGGGAGACATGCGACAGATACCTCCTCCTGGCGTGTGTGGCATGTTGGACTTTGGTTAGGAAATGGACTCATGATTCACGAAGATGGCCCCTTAAAAATTGAAAGCCTAAATCCAAACATTGAACCCTTTAATAAGGGGAGATACGAAACATTTTATAGTGCCAGAGATTTTTTAAATGCTATTGGGGAAGGAAATATTATTCCAATATGTGATCATGAATGGTATAATTTTAAAGGGAAATAGGTATGAAAAAAATCGTATGGTTTATTATGATGATTATAGGATGGGGAGTAATCATGCAAGGACAAACAAGTGTTCCGGGACAAACCTTTGATAAAAAAGTAAATGACCATTTTGAAAAGGGATACTTTTCTAAAGCAGAAAAAAGAATTTATAAACTGATAGGAACAGGGGATCTTACGGAAGATCAAATATGGGAGTTAAGAGCACAATTAGATATCATGAAGCGCATCCGGCAAGATTTTTCCAAAACATTGGATGATATCCTTCCTAAAATAAAAGAGTATTACCCCGATGTGACCAAGGAACAACTTCGTGTCTGGGAAAAGAGTGGTGCTTTGGAATGCATGATGATTGATGGGAAAAAGAAATATTTTTATCATGCTGTTCCAAATTTGTTTCGGATTGATCCGGATGCACGGGCAGTAAAAAATGCAAAAGATAATCCAGCTATGGATAGTCTGGATAAAACACTGAATCGATTGATTCCCGAGATGGTTCAAGAAGCACGGAATAAGGAAACCAATCTTTTATCCCCTGTCCACATGCGCCTAAATTATACTATGACCCTAGAAGCTGACGCTATTCCTCCTGGAGAATGTGTCCGATGCTGGATGCCTTTTCCGCGAGAAGAACATGAAAGGCAGACAGATATCACATTAATAAATACCAGTGAAAAAGAATATCTCATCGCAGATAATTCTCACTTACAACGGTCTATTTATATGGAAAAAACAACAAAAGCAGGATCTCCTACAGAATTTAATGTGGTTTTTGAAATCACAACACGGCCAGAAGTATACTTTTTAAAAGAAGAGGCTATAAAACCTTACGATACAACAACAGCTCTTTACAAAAAATATACATCTGAACGAGAGACGCATATTCGTTTTACGCCGGAAATAAAAGCGTTATCCGATATCATTGTTGGGGATGAAACGCATCCCTTAATCGTTGCAAGAAAAATATTTAAATATATTAGTGATCATTATCCTTGGGCAAGTGCTCGGGAGTACTCTACAATTCCCAACATTCCCTTGTATGTGATTGAAAATAAGAGTGGTGATTGTGGACAAGTTACTCTTCTCTTATTAACATTATGTCGATATAATGGGATCCCTGCTCGGTGGCAAAGCGGTTGGATGCTGCATCCCGGAGATGTAAATCTTCATGATTGGGGCGAACTGTATTTTGAAGGTGTAGGATGGGTCCCTGTGGATCAGTCGTTTGGTAGACGCTCTTTTTCAGACCCAGAGATGGAATTCTTTTTTCTCGGGGGGATTGATGCCTATCGACTCATTGTTAATGATGACTACTCCTTCCCTCTGTATCCTGCCAAGACCTGGTTGCGGAGTGAAACCGTTGATTTTCAGCGGGGCGAAATGGAATGGCGGGGTGGAAATCTCTATTTTAACCTCTGGGATTGGCACATGGAGGTTGAATATTTAGATGAATAGAAATTTTAACCACCAAACCTTTTGATCGTGGCGACAAATTTTTATTGTTTATAATGAGTTATTAGTTGAAAATAAAATGATTTTTAGTATGAGTCTTCACGCTTCATGGGTAGGTAAAAGAAAGAGTTTAACGGTGATAGGAGGATAGTCCGATCTTTTTTATCACAATTGCAAGAAATAAGTAATTGCCAACATGCCTTATAATAGGATAAGTGTAGAAAGGTTATAAACGACAAACGACATAAGCCATGCTACTCCGGTTGTATAAAAAAAGTAGAGAAAGGTCCATTTCCATGCTCCTGCTTCTCGATGGAAGACAACACTAGCAGCAATGCAAGGGACATACAGAAGAACAAAGACCATTAATGAAAGGGCAACAGCCGGATTAAAAACAGGATCATTTTGTAGGTGTTCTCGAAGAGAACGTGATGTTTCAGTTTCATCGCTGCTCACAGAATAAATCGTGGCAAGGGTAGATACAACAACTTCTTTAGCAGCAAGACCACTGATGAGGGATACTCCAATCCGCCAGTCAAATCCTAAAGGTTTCAAGATGGGTTCAATTGTTTTACCAAGGCGTGCAGCGTATGTTTGCTCAAAATGAAGCGCCTTTTTTTCGGCCTCATGTTTTATCGGGACATATTCTTTTTCAGCAGAAGTTAAATAGTGCGTTTCGAGAGAAGGTATATGATCATTTGATTCCTGGTGAATTGTTTTATGTTGGGGGAAATTTAAAGCCCACCAAATAATAACAGAAGCAGCCAAAATAACGGTGGCAGCTTTTCGTAAAAACATACGTATTTTATGCCACATTTGAAGAAAAAGCGATTGACATGAAGGCCATCGATAAGGAGGAAGTTCCATCACAAAAGGCTCATATTCCCCCTTAAAAAAGACTTTTTTTAAGATTTTTGCGGAAATTAAGGCAATAAAAATCCCTAAAATATAAATTACAAAAAGAACTTTTCCAGCATGTTGAGAAGGGAAAAAGGCTCCAATAAACAACGTATAAACAGGAAGTTTTGCCCCACAGCTCATAAAGGGAATAATGAGCATTGTTGTTAAGCGGTCACCCCGGCTCTTTAATGTTCGAGTTGCCATAAGAGCAGGGACAGAGCAGCCAAAACCAATAAGCATTGGAATAAACGATTTTCCATGGAGACCTACTCGATGCATTAATTTATCAATCACAAAAGCAGCACGAGCCATGTAGCCGGTTCCTTCCAAAAGGGAAATCCCCAAAAATAAAATCATAATATTAGGGAGAAATACCAGTACTCCCCCAACTCCGGCAAGAATTCCATCCACAAGAACAGAGCGGAAAAGAGTATCTGGTAACATCCCTTCAAGACCAGCACTAATCCATGAAAAAAACTGTTCAATCCAAAGCATGGGATATTCACCCAAACGAAATGTTGCCATGAAAATCAGGTACATAATCACGACAAAAATAGGTAAACCTGTAAAACGATTGATAAGAATCCTGTCTAAAATATCAGTAAAATCTTCCTTTTTATAGGTAGGGTAAGAAACAGTTTCTGCTAGGGCACCCCGAATAAAGGCATATCGCTCCTCAGTGAATTGTGTTTCAGGATCATTTCCGGTAAGATGTTTAAAAACAGCAGTTTGATGCGATAAAAATTGGTTAATATTATTCCAAAGAGGATGTTGCCTTACGAGGTTATGCATTTCCTTATCATTCTCTAACAGTTTAATAGTCATCCATCGAAGAGGAAGGTTTGTTTTAAAGTCTTTCGCCTGAGAAAGTATTTTTTCAAGGGCATCAATAACGTTATTTAGGGATTGAGAATATTGAAGTTTGTAAGGAGAAACAGTTATAGCTCCAGTTTTTATTGCCACAATGTGATCAAGTAAATCCTGAATGCCCTTCTTTTGCGTTGCAGAGGTGGGTATAATATGCGTACCTAGAAGATTTTCCAAAAGGTCTATGTTAATGTGAATATTTTTTTCTTTTACTTCATCATACATGTTCAATGCAAGGATAAAAGGAATTTGGAGATCCATAAGTTGGGTGGTAAGGAAAAGATTTCGTTCCAGATTTGTCCCATCGATAACATGAATTAACAGATCAGGTTTTTCTGTAAGAATATAATTCCGGGCGATACGTTCCTCTGGTGAATAAGCAGAAAGGCTATAGGTACCAGGGAGATCAACAAAACAAATTCGATAAGTTTTGTAATACCGGTAACCTTCATACTTTTCTACGGTAACACCAGGAAAATTCCCAACCTTTTGATTGGCTCCGACAAGAGCATTAAAGAGGGATGTTTTTCCGCTGTTTGGATTGCCCACCAAGGCAACACGGATTTCTTTTGAGGAAGTCATGAATGATTAGAATCTGAAAAATGAATGAAACGACGAAACCACTGGTGTCTGCCATGTTTCATGCCGCGACCAAAGTTAGGGTGGGGACCTCTGTGACGGTGAAAAGGTCCGGCATCCAGGAGGCGGACTCTGACGGTTTTAGCTTCTTCAAGGCGCAACGTTAGAAAAAAACTGTTTATTTCAACCTCAATCGGATCTCCCAAAGGCGCTTTTCGGATTACATAGATACGGGCCCCTTTAACGATCCCCATATCCAGTAATCGTCGCCGAATTTCCCCTTCAGCATCAACACCAAGCACCTCCACCAGAGTACCACAGCGGACTTGATCAAGTGTTCCTTCCATTGTTTCAGAAACTTTCATACTCTCCTTCATTTTTTTAGGAAATAAAATTAAAAAATTTGAGAATCATTCTCAACTAAAACATGGAAATAAATTTCCTGATTTTTGATAAGGATTATAACGTTATCCTAATCCTACAATTTCCAGTAGATGTTGCGTTTATTAAAAGCATAAACACATAGCCACAGGCAAACACTCCATAAAAGTGCCCAAAAGAGTCCATGATAACCTGTCTTATCCAATAAAAAGGTTTGCCATCCTGGCCAAGACCACAATCCAGCCCATTGCAGCAGTTGATCATTAGGTTCACCTGCAAAAAAGGGTTCCAAGTGAAGGGCACGAAAAAAGATGCGCATAATAATTTGCATGAAATAGGCTAACAGGGCATTCATTCCTAGTTGTTGAAAAGGGAAGATCCACCCTTTTCGTTTTTTTACATCAACAAGCCAATAGAGAAAGCCAAAAATTACACAGGCTAAACCAGCGGTAAATAGGGAATAAGAGGCTGTAACATCGGGTTTATTAAAACATAGTTTTGTGATGCCGCTTATGAGGCCAATTTTATGGATAGCGTAGCCAATAATCATAAAGATTATGCCTAAACGAAAAGAATCCTTTAGAATCCTTTTGTAATCTTTTGTTGCTACAGCTTCACCAAGCATAACGCCGATAATGGTAAGGGCGCCATAGGATATGGAAACCCACGGAAGGCAGTGGACGCGAAGGGGTTTTAGCATATTTCCATGAAGAGTACTAATTGTAAAAAAGGGATCAGGTGAATTTCCAAAATTAAGCCACCAAGAGGTAAATTGACTCATTATTATATGAAAGCCGAAAATAGAGAAAACAGCAATCCAGCGACCTTTACGGTTCATTTTCAAACTGACAGCAGCCATAAAGTATGAAACACCAATCGCTTGGAGGATTCCCCACCACCAGGAAAGGCCAAGAATTAAACTCATATAGAGAATGCCCAGCAAAATCAATTTTACTGTGCGGTTTATCACGTGGGACCACCATTCTCGTCCATGTTTTGTGCGACTTAAGGGAAGGCACAAACCAACAATAAAGATAAAAAAAGGTGCAACGAGGTCTGTAAGCGTTAATCCTACATTTTTCAAAGTAGCCTCAGGCATGGCAGCAATTTCTTCTTCAGTAAACCCCTCAGCGATTTTTTCTTCAACAAAATATTCCCATCCAACTTCAGCATGGTTCCAGGTTGAAATGGGAAGACTTCCAAACCAGGATCGTGTGTGGGGAAGATCTTTATATCCTCCTGCTCCGATCGCAATTACAAGAAACATGAGAAAAATTGTGAGCCCCCGAAACACATCAATTGCTTCAATTCGATCTTTTTTTAAGTCAGCCATAGTAATTCCCATACTTTTTAAACGTTAATAATAAAAGGTACGCATAAATTTTTTATTTAAAAATGATTACTAAACGAATGGGAGACATTAATCCATCCAATTATAATAAATTATTATATTTATAGAAAACCAACTATAGCATTTAAAGAATAGGTAAAAGACATGATTTCAATTTTTTGAATGCTAATTGCCTTTAAGAAATAGGAATATTGAAGGATTTTTATAGGGTTATGAGTCCAATGATAAAATTATTTTTTAAAAATTAATAAAATGTGAATTTTATGGTAGATATTTAAACTCCTGTCGTTTATATTTCCTTTTAGTGAACTTTAAATACTAAAGGCAATAAACAGTGAATGTACTTGCATGAAAGAATATGCTGAGGATATAACGTTGAATCCTAAATGGAGGGTGCCAATGCGAAAAAATATAATGGCAATCATTATGTTAATCTGTTTTACCGGTACAATGGTTTTGGCGAGTACCGCGGGGAAGATTGTTGGTACGGTAACGGATGCGAATACCGGGGATCCGCTTGCCGGTGTTAATGTCTATTTAGAAGGCACTACGATGGGTGCAGCAACGGATGAGGAAGGTTTTTACGTGATTTTGAATGTGCCGCCAGGGATATATACAATAAAATCATCAATGATTGGGTATAGACCCGTGACAGTGAAGGAAGTTGAAGTAAGTATTGGACTTACGACAACTATTGATTTTCAAATGACAACTGAAGCGTTACAAGCAGGAGAAATAGTTGTAGTGGCTGAGCGCCCCTTGTTGAAAAAAGATGAATTTACCTCTCGTCATTCGATAACAAGCGAAGAAATAACCATGCAACCCATTGAAAATTTTAGGGATATTGCTCGAAATCAACCAGGTGTTGTGGGGAATAATTTTCGAGGAGGCCGTAGTGGAGAAGTGCTAGTTCTTGTCGATGGCATCCCGGTTCGTGATCCTGCCGGAGAGTATGTTGGTGATCTGGGTGGATTTACTACAAATATCCCTGAACATAGTATCCAGGAACTTGAAGTTACCCTTGGAGGATTCAGCGCTGAATTTGGAAATGTTCAATCCGGTATTTTGAACCTTGCAATGAAAGAAGGGAGTCCAAAATTCGAAGGTATCTTTAAAGTAACTACTACAAGTCTTGGATTAGCCGTTGACGAAGTTTTGATGGGTGAACGAGATTATTGGTTGGGAACCTATAATTTTCATACACACTATGATCCTCTCCCGGGTGGAGGATTTGATACGGTTCATGTTGACACCCTTCTTTTTGGGACAAAATATCAGCACAAAATTGAACAACTTTATCAATTTAGCCTGAGTGGTCCTATTCCTTTTACAGAAAAGATTTTTGAGGGTCCAGCAACGTTTTTTGTTTCGGCTGATGTTACCGACCGCAGTCAAGGCTATATGATAAATCAAAATTCCTTTAGCGATAATTTTCAGGGAAAATTAACTTTCAAACCCTCTAAAAATACAAAATTTTCCATTGGTGGACTTTATTCCTCATCAGAATGGGATCAATTTTATTTGCAAGCGTCAAAATATGGGACAGAGAATGACTATCCTTTTCAAACATACCAATACACAGATGCTGATGATAGCATGCTTGTGATTTATCATTATGTTGAGAACCCTCATGAATATAGTGAGCAGCAAGGGACACTTACATCAGTGGAACTTGATACACTTTATGAGACACCTTACAATAAGGTTCAGGAATATTACGTAGGTGGCATGCAGGATTATTTATGGGACTATGCTAAAAAGAGCAATAACATCTATCTTGTCTGGACTCATAGCTTGAGTTCAAGAACCTATTACGAGCTTCGTTTCCAAAATTTTTATTCGAGCTATCACTATGCAACGAAAGATATCGATGATCGCGATAGTGATGGTGATATTGATGAAGATCTGGTATGGGATGTTACCAAAGAAGGTCCCCATCCTATTTATAGAGAACAAGAGGATAATTATTGGTGGGTTCGTGGCGATGATCCAGGGTATAGAGATCAGGAATCCTTTTCCCGGACTTTAAAGGGAGATCTTGTGAGTCAGATAACCCGGAATCATTTGATTAAAACGGGATTTGAACTCAATTTGCATGAGACGGATGTTGAAAATATCAGTTGGACATTAGGCCCTTCATTTGCCCGAAAAGATATATGGAATGAAAATTCCATCGATTTCGGACTCTATGCCCAGGATAAAATGGAATTTGAAGGCCTTATTGCCCTTATTGGATTACGATATGATTATTTTGATCCCAACGGATGGGGAGATCCCATTTATTATCCAGCAAATTTTGAAGAACCTTTTACAAGTCTGGACTCTTTGGGTATTCCAATTTTAAAGGATCCCATTTCTCCTGATCCTTCTCATCAAGTAAGTCCGCGGATCGGAATTTCTCATCCCATTACCGATAGAACCGTTTTGCACTTTACGTATGGACATTATTTCCAGCGGCCAGATGCTTACTTTCTCTATCGAAACCACACATATACCGGCTTAACAAAAACGGGGAACTGGGTTGGAAATCCCAGTTTGAAACCAGAAAAAACAGTTGCCTACGATATTGGCCTTGAACACCTTTTTACCCCTGATTTAAAAGCATCTATTACGGGTTATGTGAAAGATGTGACAAACCTTGTTGATAATTATAAATTTATTCTTCTCAAATTACAGGGTACTGAAGTCCGAATTTTTCAAAATGCGGATTATGCAAATATTCAAGGACTTGAATTTGCATTGCAGAAGAG
Organism: Fidelibacterota bacterium; assembly: GCA_028716785.1. Taxonomy (GTDB): domain Bacteria; phylum Fidelibacterota; class Fidelibacteria; order Fidelibacterales; family Fidelibacteraceae; genus Fidelibacter. The sequence continues at coordinate 44,285 of JAQUPD010000007.1, read as the reverse complement.
GCTTAAAGATGGCTGGGGATTTAGTGGCAATTACACATATTCTGTAGCCAAGGGGAGAAGCACATCGTATACAGAAGGTGCAGGTGAATTTGATAGTGCTAAGCGGATGTATATCTTAGGGTATGACCAAACGCATACCGTAAATGCAACTCTTACGTTAGCATCCCCTGAAAGATCCAATGTTTTGTTAAGGAATTGGCAAGCTAACTTCATATTTAAATATGGAAGTGGTTTACCGTATACCTCTTATAATTCAAATATACCAAACGATGCAAGAATGCCATGGACTGCAAATCTTGATTTACGAATAAATCGAACCTTTAATCTGGATGTGGTAAGTCTTCATGTTTTTATGGATATCTTTAATATCATGAATCGACACAATGTAGATTGGATAGGAAGTGCCCTGTATTATGAACTTTACGACGATCCATCCATTATAAGATATAATGAACTTACTAGTGAAATGACTCGGAGTCCACAGGTTTATAGTGATGAACGGCAATTCCGTTTTGGAATGTCTATTCAGTTTTAATAACCCCTCAGAGAACGGGAGGTCATGAATGATCATGAATAAATATAATACTTTAACACATGTAATGATTTTGATTTTCCTGATAAGTCCGAACCTCTTTGCTGCAGATGCGGACCCTCAGCCCTATCAAATGCAGAAAGATGTCTCGGCAATGGAAAGTCCTATTGTGGAATCGGATTGGGATTGGCATAAAATTGGTGTGTTGTGGAATCGAATTACCAATTTTAGCTATATGGGAGATGATAGCTATGAAAATAGAACACCATCCTGTGATTATCCCGGTGGCACAGGGAATTCCTATCTGTACAGGGGAACTATCTGGTTGTCAGCCTTTGTCGACGGAGTATTCCATTCCACCCAGGGCGATGATCATGAATTTTCATCTTTAGCACCTGTCACCATGTATACAGGAAGCGATGCAAAAAAAGCTGAACAAGAATCATATACAGAGTATTATGATGTCAAGGCACCACTGGCAACTGCTCATTTTCCCCTTGGAGTAAAGGTCATTGAACGGACGTATGCATGGAGTGCGGAATTTGCAGCAGATTTTATTATTTATGAATATGATATTATTAATGTTGGCATTGATACCGATAATAATGACTATCCTGATACACCACGGGATCTGGATGATTTCTACTTTACCATTCGTTTTGATGGCGATGTTAGTAAACTTCCCCATTGGGGTGCGGAATACCGATTTTCAAATCAAGATGATCATGTCATTAGCAACGGCGTTAGTTGGGATTGGATTGAAAAATTTGATCAGATGTGCGGACGGGACCATGGGTTAACTGACAGTGATATTGATAGTTCTCTTATCATTATGTTTGATGGTGATAATCCGCTATTTGATGCTTTTGATGGACATCCAGATGATTTTGGGAATCCGGCAGAAGATGGGACCCTTCAAACTCCCGGGTTTTTAGGATTGAAAGTTTTGAAAACTGAGCCCAAACTGAAACCTCACTCCTTCCATACATGCCATATTTATAATGATCCGGGGACAGATAAAGAAACATGGGATAGAATGATTTCTGATCCTACCTTTGAAGATATACTTGTTGAACCTTCAACTGGCAAACCTTTTCCTAACGATTATCGGGGAATTCTAACCTTTGGACCCCTAGAAAAATTTTATGCAGGGGATACAATAAAAGTTACAACAGCTCTATCCGTAGGGAGTAACCCTGATAGTGGGGGTGTTTACAGCCTTGTGGAGTTGGTGAAAAATATGCGAATGGCTCAGTTTATTGTTGATAATGATTTTGATTTGGATGTATCTGCACTTATTCCTCCGGCTCCTAATGTTGAAGTGCAAGAAGTTTGTGATCAGGATGGTGAATTTCAAGGAGTGAATATTTTGTGGGATGACACTCCGGAAAGCCATGAAAATTTTGCAGGATACATTGTTTATAAGGCCAGTGAAAAAACAGCGACTGGAGATTTTCTCTGGGTAACACTTGATACTTTTTTAGTAGGAAGTGAAAATTGGCCTCCTCCCCTGGGAAAAAAAGCAAGGATGTATAAGTTGTTTGATCCCAATGTAAAATTTGGGTTTGATTATTATTATACTGTTCAGTCTGTAAGTATTGATATTCAAGATCCACCCATTGGGGTACAAGCTACATCAATGCGGGATCCACGAGCTTTTTATCCTATTTCAGTAGCAACACCTGTGGCAACTGAAACCTTAGATAATGTCAAAGTTGTTCCAAATCCTTATGTGGGAAGTGCCATCTGGAATAATCCTATTCCCAGTAGTACCAATCCTTGGGAACATCGCCTGCAATTTATCAACTTACCTGCAGATGCAAAAATTAAAATTTTTACAATTGATGGAGATTTTGTTAAAGAAATTTATGCCGGAGAAACAGTTCGGATTGGTGAAGGATATCCTGATGCCAGGGAGAGTGTTGCTGAATGGGATCTATTAACCCGCAATGACCAAGAAGCAGCACCAGGAATCTATATGTATGTGGTGGATTCTCCATCCCTGGGGACGAAAGTTGGTAAATTTGTCATTGTCCGGTAATGTGAAGAGAGGATAAAATAATGAAAAATAAATCATTCTTACTTGTCCTGACACTTTTGCTTCTGGTTACGGTGAGCCCTCTGGCAGCTTTTGCACCGGTTGGAACCGTCGTGGGGCAATTTATGGAAATTGGAATGGGCGCCAAAGGTGCTGGCATGGGCGAAGCATATACAACGGTTGCTTCAGGGGCAGAAGCTATTTTTTGGAATCCTGCCGGAGTGGTTGATGGAGGAAAAAATCAGCTCTTTCTTTCTCAAACTCAATGGCCAGCAGATATGGCGTTTGGTGGAGCGGCTTTATCCATGACCTTAGGCAATGTGGGGACTTTTGCTATTAGTTCAATCTATTTAATGACAGATGATATGGAAATCACATCCCTTGATGACCCAAGTGGGACCGGCGAATATTTTTCACTTTCTAATTATACTCTTGGACTCACCTATGGACGATATCTTACTGACCGTGTCTCCATTGGTGTAACAGGAAAGTTGGTTCGAGAAGAATATATGGACCATAATTATAGTGCGTGGTCTTTAGACCTTGGGTCTATTTATCGTACAAATTTTCATGGCTTAAGACTTGGAATGTCTATTATGAACTTTGGTCCTGAAGTACGATTCAGCGGCGAATATATTGATTACTCAGATCAACATTCCTATCTCCCTGATCCTCAAGTACCTAAAAAATTTCAAACATATTCTTTACCCGTTATGTTTCGTTTTGGAACCAGTATTAATCTCCTTGAAAAAGTAAACTATCGCCTAACCCTTGCTGGGGATATGATTCATCCTAATAACAATGTTGAACAATATAATCTGGGTATTGAATATTCTTTTCGGGATATGGCATCTCTTCGTGGAGGTTATAAATTTGCAGCTGATGAAGGAGGATTAACTGTGGGAGCAGGAATTCGGATTCCTGTAAAAGGATGGACAACTCTCTGTATTGATTATGCCTATTCTGATTTGGGAATGCTAACCAATAGTCATAGATTTTCTTTAGGATTATCTTTTTAATAAAATGTTAAGGATAGAAAAAAGAGAAAGGAGAAAAAAATGAAACGAATTGCTAGTGTCTTGTTTTTAGGATGTTTCCTCGTTTCTTCACTTTATGCAATTGAGTTTTCCCGAGTTTCCGAAATTCCAATTCCGGAAGCGAATTTAAACAACGGAGGCGTAGGTGCCATGATTGCTGGAGTGGACACCGATGGAGACGGACGGAAAGAGATTTTTCTTGTTAACGACAACTGGAACGATGGTCCCAGTGAACTCATACCACGCATTTACAAGTTGGAATACACGGGAACAGAATGGGAAGTGGTATGGAGTGCTGTTGCGCCGGTAAAAGCTCAAAACACATGGCCACCCTTAGAAATGGACGATTTGGATGGCGATGGCAAGATGGAGTTGATCTGGATGCCAGTCAACAATTTTGCAGAGGAAGCCAATCCATATAGAGTCTTGATTTATGAACAGCAGTCCACAACATCCGATATTTTTGGTGTTGATGATGGAGAAGGAGGCTATGCGCCAAATGCAGCCTGGACAATTGTGGATGAAGATAATATTAACCTTCGTCCCTTTTCCATGGAGATTGCCGACATCAAAGGGGATGGCGTAAAACGGATAATCTTTGCAGACCGCTCAGGGAATAGCAGTCATTATCACTTTGGTGTTATTACTGTCAGTAATATTCCAGATGCCGGCGATGGATCTGAAACATGGGAAATTGAAGCAACAGCCCAAGATTTTGATTACCATGGAGACAACAAATGGGATGTAGCTGTAATAAATAACAGTTTTTACACGTTTGATGAAGTGGTTATTAGCAAGACGACATGGAATGGCACTGACTGGGAATACAATGAGATGAGTCCATTGCCAGGGGGTATCACGTTTGATGCTGCTCAGGTAGCAGATATTGATGGTAATGGAACGAAAGAGATTATTGTAGGTGAATACTTTTATGGAGATGAAACGCGCCATATCTGGATTCTCGAAGAAGACGGCGATTCTCTGAAAAGAACGCCATTGTTTGCAATCCACGGTGAAGACATGTTGAACGGCGGTTATCTCGGTGGCGGAGATCAAGGAGATATTGACGGCGATGGCTATCTGGATTTTGTCTTCGGATCCCGTTACTCGGGCCCACCAAATGCTATGATTTTTTTGGTATCCTACAAAGGAGGTGACATTCATACTCTAGACAATTGGGAACTTGCGTTCGTGGATACAGCTTATGTTAATGATGGTGGTCTTTGGAACGTAATCTCCGTGTGTAACATCGATGCTGATCAACACTTGGAAGTCCTCTATACGTCAAGTATTTCATTACCGGGCGGCGATCTTTTCAATCCTAATTACTCAGCACCCATTATCGTTATGGATCCGAAAATTGGAAACAGCATTGATAAAAACAATCCTTTATTGCCTTTTGCCTATAAACTTGAACAGAATTTTCCCAATCCCTTCAACCCATCTACCACACTATCTCTTACTATACCAAAAGCCGAACATGTAAAACTTACTATCTATGATATTACCGGTAAAGAAGTGAAAGTCCTTGTGAATTCACCTCTGAATAAAGGAACCCATTCCTTTGTTTGGGATGGAACCGATATGAATGGTAAAAAAGTTGCATCTGGTTCGTATGTTTATCGGATGGAAGCTGGGAATGTCGTTAAAATTCGCAACATGACTCTGTTGAAATAATAATAAATGATGAAGTGTGAATTTTGAAGTAAATCCCGAATTCTGAGTTCATAAGTTTATCTGAAAATATGATATGGGGCGGACAAAATCCGCCCCTTTCATTTCATGTAAAAACTTACATCATTAACTCAATACTATACTTTATGCTCACCGTTCATAGAATATTCACATCCGCAATATTTTTGCCGGTATAAATCCCATTGATGACTAAGTTCAATACTTTTCTTGTATCCATCTTCCTTTTTAAAATTATAAGCCAAAAAACCAGGAAATTGTCGACCTATTTGCAGTATAACAGGAGAAATTTTGTACGGACTAATGGTTAAGGTCGTTGTAAAAAATGGGATGTTAAGGTCTTTTGCTTTTTGCCAGGTTTTCTGAAGATTAAAATGAAAACATTTTTCACACCGCTTCCCTCGCTCTGGCTCCGATTCAAACCCGCGAATCCACAATCGCCAAGAGTCATGATCATAAATATCTTCCAGCAATGGAACATTTAGAATATTTGCCAATTTTCGGGCATTCATTAAGCGTTTATTATATTCTTCCTCAGGAAAAATGTTTGAGTTACTAAAAAAAAGAGTTACAGTGTAATTATCTTTTATCAAACGAAGCGTTGATGCTGAAGCACACGGTGAACAACATGTATGAAGCAACACTTTTGGAGATCTTTCACTCATTAATAAACATTATCAATTCTTAAAAAAGCAAGCAAGAACTATATTTTACGACTTTTAAATAGATGGGAATCTTTCCCAGCTGGAAATATAAGAATTCATTTTCCTATTAGACAAGCATAGGCTAAAATTTTTTAACAAATAAAAATCCCTAAATAAATTAATTTAAATGTCAAAAGATGTCCTATTTTATCCTATTGACAATGAGTTAATGCTTATAATTTTATTTGTATTATTACTGAAGTTTATAGGGAGTCAATATTTATCTTTCCTGGAGAGTGTGCTTTCCTAATTGAATTCTGTATTCCAGCGCTGTAATTTTACGCTATACAGAATAGAATGGAGTTATGAGTGTCTGTCATTCAAATAATGCCTGAATTCCTCTGTAATCGTATTGCTGCTGGTGAAGTGGTTCAACGTCCCGCCTCTGTAGTTAAAGAATTGATTGAAAATAGTCTTGATGCAGGAGCCACTGAGATTATTATTCAAATCAATGATGGTGGTCGTGAACTTATTCGTGTTATTGATAACGGGACAGGAATGGACCAAGATGATCTTTTATTGGCTTTTGAACAACATGCCACAAGTAAGCTTTTCCATGTTGATGATCTTGCCGAAGTAAAAACCCTTGGCTTTCGGGGAGAGGCTTTAGCCAGTATTGCGTCTGTCTCTCGTATTGAAGCAAAAACATGCAATAATTCCCGGGCTGAAGGATTTCGACTCTTCATGAATGGTGGAAAAGTTGATTGCCTTGAAGGCGTTGCAATGAAACAAGGGACGTCCATTACCGTTAGAAATCTTTTTTTCAATACGCCGGCGCGGAAAAAATTCCTGAAATCGACAAATGCTGAGTACCGACATTGTGTAGAAATTGTCCGTCGATTTGCCATCTCAAGACCATCTGTTCGCTTCCATTTTACAGCGGATGAAAGAGAGGTCTATCGTTTGCCTCCTGAAGATTTATCCTCTCGGCTTCGGAGAATTTTTTCACCACGAGTCATGGAAAATTGTATCGCAATTCATCAGGAAGAACCACCCCTCACTCTTGTGGGATTTATGGGTGCTCGTGATCTTGTCCGACGGAAAAGTGGTGAACAATATTTTTATGTTAATGGGCGATTAGTGACAGACCGCCTGATGAATAGTGCTGTTTATTCAGCTTATGGCGCCTCTTTGGATAAAGGAGAATTCCCCTTTTTTGTTCTTTTTTTAACGCTTCCTCTTAAAGAGGTTGATGTAAATGTACATCCTGCAAAAACAGAAGTAAAATTTAAAAATGAGTGGATTATATATCAATTTATACGTCAGAGTTGCGAACAGGCATTAAAACATTGGCTTGTGGAGACTGATCGTAAAGAAACATCCCTTACTTCAAATTTTCAAGAAGCAGAATTCCAATCCCTAAAAACACCTGCTCTTCCCAGATTAGAAGGTGAACAACTTACTTTTTCGGACACCTCAAAAAACAGCGAGCCTCAAGCAGGTTCAAAGACTTCTTTTGAACAGCCTTCCATGTTATCACTGGATGATCGGATACGTCGCTTTGAAAAAAGTATCTCTGATGAAATGTTTTATTCTGATGAACCTCACTCCATAACCATTGAACGTAATTTTTGGCAAGCTCACGGGAAATATATTTTCACTCAAATTTCCAGTGGTATTGTGATTATTGATCAAAGAGCTGCCCATACACGCATTCTCTATGATCGGGCGTTAAAATCCCTTCAACAAATCTCAGCTTCAGCCAGTCAACAACTTCTTTTTCCTATCAGCCTGGAACTCTCTCCAGATGATTATTCTTTGCTTCTTGAAATTATTCCTTCCCTTGAAAAGTTGGGTTTTTCCATGAGGGAATTTGGGAAATACACCATTCTTCTTGAGGCAATTCCAGCAGATTTACACTGGTTAGAGGAAGGAAAAGTGGTAATGCAAATTCTTGATGATTATAAAGCCTCTCGACGGTTGCACAATCCTATCAGTGAAAAAGTTGCCAATTCTTATGCAGAAAGAGCTGCAATTCGACGGGGAGAAATCATGACACCAGCTGAAATGCAACGACTTACTGATGAACTCTTTCAAACAGACAATCCCTACATGTCGCCTTCGGGCAAACCTATCATTATACAACTTACCCTCAATGAATTAAAACGACGGTTTGAGGAGAGGTGAGAGAAACATCCATGACTAAAAGGAAAGCTTTTATTCGTTGGTTCCTCTTTGTTTTGCTCTCTATCTTGGGGATTATATATACATGGCGAAATTTTACAAAAGCTTTTCCGGTTGTTGATATCCAGGCTGAAAAAGATCGCGAAGAGATAATAAAAATTGCTCAACAAGTTGCAGAGTTACAGGAATTTTCAATATCTGATATGCAAACTGCTGTTCATTTTCGTTTGGATCAGGATATCCAATACTATACGGAGTTGGAAGTAGGGGGAAAAGAAACCTTTAAAAAGATGTTACAAGATTCTCTTTATGAACCCTATACCTGGCATGTGCGTTTTTTTAAGGAAAATCAGGAAGAAGAATTTTTAGTCTACCTGACACCTTCGGGAACAGTGTTTGGATTTTATGAAAGAATGCCAGACGATGCTCCTGGGCTTCAATATTCAGAAAATGCTGCGCGTGCGTTAGTTTTTTCAACAGCAACAAAATATAACCTTCCAATAAAGGCCTATCATGAAATAGAAAAATCGTCAGAAATAAAGGTTAGTGGACGAAAGGATTATGTTTTTGTTTTTGAACATACAACGGAAAAGCTGGGAGAAGAGGGTCGATATCGTATTCTTTTTACGGTGAGTGGTGATAAGGTTACTCAAATAAAACAATATGTCACCATACCTGAAAGTTTCTATTTACGTTACAAAGAAATGCGGGCAGCAAATCGAATGATTAGCAACATTGGTTTAGTTCTTATGATCATTTTTTTGGGAATAGGAGCTTTTATAGGCTTTTTCTATTTGGTAAAACATCATGAAGTCCGTTGGAAACCTGCTTTACTTTGGGGTTCAGGTATTGCGCTTCTTCAAATTGCTGCGCTTTTCAATCAATGGCCTCTGTTGTGGACGACGTATGATACCGCCTTGTCAAAAGGGAGTTTTATTGCTCAACACGTTTTTAATGGTATTCTTTCTGGTGCAATTCTTGCTATTGTGATGACATTTACCTTTATCGTTGCAGAGGGACTTACTCGGTTGGCGTTCCCCAAACAAATTCAGCTTTGGAAAATTTGGAAGCGACCTGTAGGCGCGACACGGGAGGTTTTTCAACAAACATGGATTGGTTATTTATCCGTTGGTATTTTATTGGCTTTTACAACGGCTTTTTATCTTGTTGTGACCCAAAAATGGAATTGGTGGTCTCCAGCAAGTCCCTTGTATGATCCTAATATTCTTGCACACTTTCTTCCCTGGTTAAATCCTTTAGCGATTTCCTTACAGGCAGGCTTTTGGGAAGAGGCTCTGTTTCGGGCAATTCCCATTGCAGGTGCAGCGTTGATTGGTAAGCGACTGGGAGGAAAAAAAGTGTGGATTGGTATCGCACTTGTTTTACAGGCACTAATTTTTGGAGCAGGACATGCCTCGTATGTAAATCAACCCGCTTATGCCCGTGTGGTTGAACTATTCCTCCCATCCCTTATATTTGGACTTTTATACTTACGCTTTGGACTCTTGCCACCTGTCATTCTTCATAGTGTTTATGATGTCGTATGGACATCCCTCCCTCTATTTAATACATCAGCCCCGGGCAGTGAATTCCATCGAGTGGTAATTATTTTTGCTGCTTTAATGCCTCTTTGGATTGTTCTTTTTCAGCGTTTAAGATATGGGAAAAGCGATTTAAAACCATCATATCCCAATGAATCAGAAATTTCTTTGCTGCCTAAAAAAGAGAAGCATATAAATTTACCCGTTAAAACAAGTCGGATCACGCCAATGGCACGGGGATTTTTAGTAATTATAGGATTTATTTTTGTTTTTCTTTGGTATCATAAAAATTCTTTTTATCGAGAAGATCCAGGTCTATGGGTGGGGCGGGCTGAGGCACGTGCGGCCTCTGAAGCGGCCCTTGCAGACAGGGGATTTTATCTTTCACAGCAAGAATGGATGGTAAGCGAACAGGTGTGGGAACCCAAAGTTGCTGAAGGCCGCTTCGTCCGGCAGTGCGGTGGAGAGGCTGCGGTTAGACAAGTGATGGGAACTTTCCTTCCGGGTCCCTCTTGGGAAGTTCGGTATGTCTGCATCGAAGGAGACGTTTCTGACCGCGCTGAAGAATTTCGTATTTTTGTCGATAACAACGGATGGATACGCCGTTTTATCCACCGCCTGCCGGAAGCCCGCCCCGCCCCCTACCTCTCTGAAAAAGAAGCCAGATCTCATGCCCACGCGTTCCTTAAAGCCAACCTCGGCCTTGATCCTCAAACCCTTAAAGAAATCTCTGCCACCCCAAAACAAATGCCTCATCGAATCGACTGGACGTTTACGTGGGCTGATACTCTGCGCTATCCCCTTCATCAAGGTGAAGGACACCTTTTTGTGACACTCTCGGGAGACGAAATTACAGATTACAATCCAGGCTATATTAAAATTCCAGAACAATGGGAACGAGAAGAACGATATCGACAATCACAGCTTATGCTGTTTCAAAATATTGCCCTTGTTATCCTCTTTATCCTGATTATCATCGCTGCTATTTTCCATTATCAACAAATGCATAGCCACTTTATTTCCTATCGTTTTTGGATTTCCTGCGGAATTCTCCTTTTTTTCTTGAGTCTGCTTCACCTTTGGAATGTATGGCCTAGTATAAAATTTAATTTCAATCCTATTGAACCCCTGTTTGGACAGATTTTTCAAGCAATTTCCTTTGGACTTCTTGGTAGAGCAATTTTTGCTTTTACCTTGCCACTTTTCTTACTTTCCATTAGGGATCCAGAAACAGATCACTTGCGTGATAACCCTTCAGGATGGGTCGGATTATCAGCAGGGTTTATTGGAGTAGGCGTTTTGTCTGCCATTAAAAATTCCTTAGACACGTTCCAACCTGCTTGGGCAGATTATTCAGCCCTCAATACCAAATTTCCCCTTCTGGATCTTTTAATGAATCGCTTGCTGATTTATGTGTGTGTTTGCCTTGGAATTCTTCTCATTTTTCGCGGAGTGGATCGTTTGACCTGTGGAGGGGTAAAACATCGCATGCTTGAAATGGTTTTTTTTCTCTTTAGCGGGTGGGGATTTATGGCTCTTTTTTACCACGATACCTTAATAAATTGGTTATGGATTGGCTTTGTTGCTGCAATTTGGCTCTTCTGGCTCTATCAAGTTTTCTATCGGGCAATGCCCTCGGTTATCCCCCTTGCTCTTGTAGCCTTTTTCCTTGCAGAATCTATCATCCAATACCAATATAATGGCTATCCCTCTGCAAAAATTTTTGAAGGTGTTACCTTTTTTGGCTCCCTTGTCGTTTCCTCTTTATTTTGTTACTTCTTAAAAATAGATAGAAAAAAGTATGAAAAATCCTGACATCATTATTATTACAGGACCAACAGCTTCCGGCAAAACAGACATGGCACTCAAAATGGCAAAAGAAATAGATGCCGTTATCATTTCTGCAGATAGTAGACAAATTTACAAGTATATGGATATTGGTACTGCAAAGCCAACACTTGAGGAACAAAAAATTGTTCCTCATTATCTTATTGATTTTTTAGATCCTTCTGAGTCGTACAGTGCAGGGGAATTTGCCAGAGATGCACGGAAACTTATTGCTTCTTTTCAGCAAGAAAACCGGCCTGTCATTGTGTGCGGTGGGAGCGGCCTCTATCTTCAAGCGATGTTAGGACTTATTCCCGAGGGTAAAAAAGTTAATTCTGAAATTCGTAAAAAAATTCAAAAAAGAGGTAAATGTACAGGATGGGAAACTCTTTACAATGAACTCCAAAAGATTGATTCAGAATATGCAAAGTGTATCGATAAAAACAATATCCGACGAATTGCCAGAGCATGGGAAATTATTGAGCAAACAGGTCAAACTCCCACGGAATATTTCGCATCTCAACAACATTTTTTCCCTTGGGAATACAAAATGATTGTTACCGAAATTCCTCGTCAGGTGCTGTGGGAACGGATAGAAAAAAGAACGCGAACCATGATTAATCGTGGCTTTGAACAGGAAGTCCGTACCCTCCTTTATATGGGATATGATCCATCCTTGAATGCTCTCAATACTGTCGGGTATAAAGAAATGATTGCCTATGTTCAGGGGAAATATTCTCTTGAGGAAGCTGAAAAGTGGATTAATATTCGAACGCGCCAATATGCAAAACGACAAATAACATGGAACAAGAAAATGGTAAAAAAGTATTAAGACTGTGATTAACCTCTGTAAAAAAATATCAAATTGTTATTTGAGTTGTTATATTGTATCTTTCATTGTTAAAGAAAAGTAAGGAAATCATAATGAAAAAAGTACTCATTGTATCAATGATTTTAATGGGATTTCTTGTGGGATGCAGTAAGGAGTCGAAACAACCTTTATATTCCAAAAATGCCCCGGAATACATATTTTTTAAAGAAATTGCGGATAGTATACCCCTGTTAGACCCTGATAAAAAAATTACTCTTATTGCTTTAGATTGTGGGGATATTACTAATTATGATGTTATGCCAGAGCTTTATAGGGCTGTCGGTGGTCAGTTGGATATTCACCAAATTCCTTCTAAATATGTTTTAGATTTTGTAAAACAAGTTGCAATGTCTTTTGCTGATCGGAATATGTTTATGGCGGATGCAAAAGAGCATGGAATTACTGTTTCTGAAGAAAAAATTGAGGAAGAACTGAAACTTATTTGGTCTGACCCTCGGTTTGGTGGGACAGAAGAAGACTTTAAAAATTTTATTGAATCCCAAGGATTTACCATGGATATGGTTCGTAAAGATATACACGATGGTTTAGTTTTTCAAGCGTATTTGGAACAGGTGATTGATCCTACTATTGATGTATCAGAAGATGTTTTACAAGAAGCATATAAACAGCCGGTTACAGCAACTGTTCGACACATTTTGCTTTCTACTCAAGGACAAACACCTGAAGAAAAGGCAAAAACCCGTGAAAAAATGGAAGGAATTCTTGAAAAAGCCCGTTCTGGAGAAGATTTTTCTAAACTCGTGAAGGAGTATTCAGAAGACCTTGGTTCCAAGGATCAAGGTGGACTCTATGAGAATTTTTCTCGCGGGCAAATGGTCCCTGCCTTTGAGGATGCTGCTTTTACTGAGCCCATTGGGACAATTACGGATATCGTTGAAACACCTTTTGGATTTCATATCCTAAAAATTTTAGATCGCAAATTTGAAACACGTCCCTATGAAGAAGTTCGAGATTCTCTCCTTGAAAATGAACTCGTGGTTCTTCGCAATTCAGCCATCGAAGCGCGTTTGGAAGAATTGAAAAAGAAATATAATTATTCGATAAAGTTCTAAGAAAATAAAGAACTCTTCTTATAAAAAATCCCTTATTGCCCCAGAGAGTCATCTCTGGGGCTTTTTTTAGGATATTTTTTCTTCTAGAAATTCTCACGATAAGAAAAACATTCATAGAAATCCTCAAGAAGAAACAGATTTTCATGTAATTTGTTCTAAGAAGTGCCCCAAAAAGGTGCAAGGGAAGAGATGCAAATATGAAAGATGTAGCAAAATAGGATATCGTGATTCATGTTCCTTTTTTCTTTTTACTTTCAAATCGAGTTATTATATTATTTCTTGCTTCGGATACGGGAGGGAACCCACTCCGAACGAAACATAGAAGAATCTTACTGATTCCATAAAGGAATTTGGAAAGATGAATTTTTCCTAAAAGGATTCTGTTGAACGGATATAAGTTGCGGAATCTTTTTTGAAGGAATGCTTATGATTGAATGGTATATAGAATAAAAGAGGATACGATGATATACAAAAATAAAGGATTATGGGGGATTATCTTAGGGGCTTCCAGCGGCTTTGGCTATGCCACGGCGAAAAAATTGTCTGAGCAGGGAATGCATATTTGTGCAATTCATCGAGATCGACGAGGTGCAATGCCGTCCATCGAAGAAAAGTTTAATGTGATTCGTTCCTTTGGGAATAAGTTTATTACAATGAACATGAATGCCTTAGATCCTCAAGCACGAAAGGATGCACTAAATACCCTTCAAGCATCTATGGAAAAAGGCGAGAAAGTCCGCATGCTTCTTCATTCCATTGCTTTTGGCAATTTAAAACTGATTGCACCTTGCCCTCCAGCAGACGATCTTAATACTGTTCGACACCATTTAGCGAAAAACTTGTCTATTGATTTTGAAAAGTTAAACACCATCATAAATGATCTTTTTTCATCAGGATTTTCAAGGCTTTATCCCTTAGCAGATGCGCCTCTCTATAATAATGAAATCCTTGCCACAGAGGAAGATTTTTCAAATACAATCTATGCGATGGGTACAAGTTTTTTAGGATGGGTTCAAGACATTTTTCAGAGAAAAATGTTTGCAGAAGATGCACGAGTTTTTGGTCTTACAAGCGAAGGAAATAGTCTTTCCTGGCGGGGTTATGCCCCAGTGAGTGCTGCAAAAGCTGTTATGGAATCTATATCACGAGCAATTGCCGTTGAAATGGCACCGTATGGAATTCGGAGCAATATCATTCAAGCGGGAATTACCGATACGCCGGCATTCCGTTATATCCCGGGAAATGCTCATCTTGCAGCATCTGCTGTGTTGAAAAATCCCTTTAAACGACTGACAAAACCAGAAGATGTTGCAAATGTTATTGCCCTTTTATGCACGGATGAAGCAGCCTGGATTAATGGCGATATAATTCGCGTGGATGGTGGCGAACATATCGCAGGATGATGAGGAAATAAATGAAATATTGTGATTTCTTGACTCGAAAGTCATTTGAAAAAGAAGAATTACTTGCCTTTGCCCATGGAAATCTTATACAAGATCCTCCAGGAGAGCTATCGCGCCTCCCTGCTCCACCTCTTTTAATGATAGACCGGGTGACTTGGGTTGAACGCAGAGGGCAACGTGGATCTATTTCTGCGGAAAAGGATGTCCAAATAGATGATTGGTTTTTTCAATGCCATTTTATAGGTGATCCCGTTCAACCTGGGATTCTTGGACTCGATGCTATTTGGCAGTTAATTGGGTTTTATTGCTGTTTGAATGGCGCTTTTGGATCGGGACGTGCATTAGGCTGTGATGGAGTAGAATTTAACGGCCAAATCCGCCCCCTTAACAGACTGATTCGCTATGAAATTGACATTCGCCGGCGGAGTATTGCTAAAGAAACAGGTGCCATGATTGCCGTGGGGAACGGTAAGGTTTATGTGGATGATGAACCCGTTTATACTGTAAAAAATGCAAAAGCAGGTGTTTTTAAAGATATTGCTTATACTAATTATCCTTTTCGGTCAAAACATGCTATTGGTGGACTTCCATCCCATGAAGAAAGTCCCCTCGATAAAATTTTGAAATATCTCAGGAAAAATGATGAACACTAATCAAGCACCTCAACAGATTATAGATAAAGTCTTATCGCTTATACCACAAAAATATCCTTTTCGTTTTGTCGATGAAATTTTATCACTAACACCTGAAAAAATTTCAGGATCTTATTTGGTAAAGGGGGATGAGTATTTTTTCGCAGGCCATTTTCCTGGAAAGCCAACCATGCCAGGAGTAATTATCATAGAAGCTATGGCACAGGTAGCCGTTGTCGCTTTAGGGATTTATGATCTCTTGTTAGCAGGGAATGATAACTTTGAGAAAGTGACGCTCTTTACAGAGTGTGAAATTGAATTTTTTCATACGGTCACACCTAAGACAAGACTTATTATTTATGGTGAAAAAGTTTATTTTCGCCGCGAAAAAATTAAGAGTAAAGCATGGGTAACCCTTGAAGATGGTACCTTAATTGCTCAGGGATATCTTGCTGGAATAGGAGTTAAAAATGAATAATATCCGTGTTGTTGTCACAGGATTGGGAATTATTGCTCCCAATGCACATGGTATAAATCAGTTTGAAAAGGCGCTCCGGGAGGGGAAGAGTGGTATTCGATTTCTTCCCCATCTAGAAGAATTAAAGTTTAGATGTTGTGTAGGAGGAATTCCTGAAAATCTTGATGAAATTGCTCAAATATATTTTTCAACAGATATTCTTTATGTCTTGAATGAATCTATGAAATATTCTGGAATCGCAGCGATCGATGCTTGGAAAGATGCCGGATTTTGTATCCCCGATGAAGAGGATCATGCCATTAATTGGGATGCTGGAGCAATTATAGGGACAGGAATTGGTGGTGCTGATACATTGGGAAAAATTATTCCACAAGTGAATAGTGGCCGCACACGAAGACTTGGTTCCTCTGTTGTCGAGCAAACAATGTCTAGCTCGGTTTCTGCACGACTAAGTGGTTTTTTAGCGTTGGGAAATCAAGTGACAACAAATTCTAGTGCTTGTTCAACGGGGACTGAAGCGGTGATTATGGGATATGAACGGATTAAGAATGGAAAAGCAGAAAGAATGTTGTGTGGTGGCGCTGAAGGCTCTTCTCCCTATATCTGGGCAGGATTTGATGCTATGAGAGTGTTAAATTCATCAAAAAATGATGCACCAGAACAAGCTTCAAGACCTATGAGTGCCTCAGCAGCAGGATTTGTTCCTGGGGCAGGTGCCGGGATTCTCCTTCTTGAGAATTTAGAAAGTGCTTTAAAACGTGGCGCGAAAATTTATGCTGAAATTTTAGGAGGTGCCGTGAATTCGGGCGGACAACGAAAAGGTGGAAGTATGTTTGCACCAAATTCTGAAGGCGTCCAACGATGTATAAAAATGGCAGTGGAAGCATCTGGCATTGACCCACAACAAATTGATGCAATTAATGGACATCTTACAGCCACGATGGCAGATCCAATAGAAATTGAAAATTGGGCAAAAGCCTTAAATTGTTCCCCAAAGAACTTTCCCTATATTAATTCCACAAAGTCGTTGGTCGGCCACTGCTTGGGTGCAGCCGGTGGTGTGGAATGTATTGCCTCAGTCCTTCAACTTTATAAAGGATTTGTTCATGGCTCTTTAAATTGTGAAGACCTTCATGAAACAATACGTCCTTATGAAAAAAGTGTCGTTCAAAAAACAATAGAAAAGGAAATCAATACCCTGGTAAAAGCAAGTTTTGGCTTTGGTGATGTGAATTCATGCCTCATTTTTAAAAAATTTGAGTCGTGAATTTATAGGAATAATGAATAAAAGGAGAAAACAATGGAAGAAAAAGTAGTCTTAGAGAAAGTAATGGAAATTCTCAAACCGTATGTTCGGGAACCTGAAGACCTTAAAAACGCAACAAAAGAAACAGATATTTTAAATGATCTGAAAGTCAATTCATCACGCCTTGTTGATATTATTCTTGCCATTGAAGATGAATTTGATATTGAAGTCTCTGATGATGAGGCTGATGAAGTGCAAACTATCGGTGATGTTATTTCTCTAATTGTTGGGAAAAAGTAAATAAGGTATACTGTAATGAGTCAAATAAATGCAGTAAATATGGACTCGACGAACGTTCGTCGAGTCCCCTTAATAGTTGGGCTAAACTCCTGTTCAGAAGAGATACTCGTTTCACGAAAAATTATTATTAAATGTACCATACAAAAATGGCTTAGTTGGTTATTCTTTCCCATACTTGCCCCTACGATTATTTTTATTTTAAAATACGTTCAGAAAAACCGCATTCAAGATCAGAAAACAATTCGTATGCTTTTTAAACGAATTGCCGCTGAGAACAAAACACCGACCCTTATTTGTTCAAATCATTTAACAAAATTAGATTCAATCTATATTCAACATGCTTTTGCATCAGTTCCTTTTTATTGGCGCCATTTTCGCCTTTTTTCCTGGAATATCCCTGCAAAAGAAAATTTTTGGACAAATCCCCTAAGTCGCCTTGTTACCTATCTTGGCAAATGTATTCCCATTGTTAGAACTGGCCCTTCAGAACACCATAAAAATGTTATGGATACTTTTCGATATTTACTTTCTCGGGGAGAGCTATGTACCATTTTTCCAGAAGGAGGACGCAGTAGAACAGGCACTGTGGATGTGGATAATGTACGCTATGGCGTGGGTTCTATTTTACGGGGACTACCAGATTATCGCGTGATATGTGTGTATATGCGCGGCGAAAATCAGCAGGGAATTTCTGATTTGCCTCGTAAAAGGGATAAAATCTATTTTGACTTTAAAGTTATTACTCCCCAAAGTTTTGAAAAAGGAAGACGCGCAGAACGCGAAATATCCCGAAGAATCATTCAAACTATCCAAGAAATGGAAAACACCTATTTTACATTGAGAAAAAATGATTCCTCCCATTCTTGGGAATGATATTGTGGATTTATGCCACAGGGATGCTTACCAATTTCATCCACGATTTTCCGAACGTATTTGTACACCCTTTGAATTGGAATATTTAAAAAATAATACTCCTTCACCTGCTCTGTGGCAAAAAAAATTGTGGATGTTGTGGAGTGCTAAAGAAGCCGCTTACAAAGCGATTAAACAAGTTGATTCCAACATCCAAGCACGGTGGAAATCTTTTGAAGTCTTGCCTGAAAAGAAGGAAATTATATGTTTTGGAAAATTGGTTTTGAAGCTAATAATATTGGACGACTCACAAAATCCACAAAAACAAGCGATAGAATTTATTCATACTTTTGCATACTCCTCAACAATCCCTTTAGAGCAAATTCATAATGGCATTTCAATGTTTAAAAGCAAGAACAAGGAACATGAATCACAGGAAATCCGACTCTTGATTGCGCCCCATCTTTTGCGAGTATGGGGAATAGAGGAGAAAGACATCAAGACAAGTAAATGGGAAAAAGATGTTTCAGGTGCTCCTTTATTTTATGTGAATGGTCATCTTTTCCCTGGATGTATTTCATTGAGTCACCATGGGCGATTTATGGCGTATGCCTTTTATTTAAAGGACACTTATTAAGATTAAGCATAATATTTTTGCGTTTTATTTACTCAGCGTTGAGTGTTTTTTCGATTTGCTCCAATCGTTGGTTAATTGTTTCAAAACAATTTGTCTGAGAGCCATCGAGAAAAATATCATTGTTTTGTTCCAAATAAGATCGTAATAATTTTGCTGAAAGGTTATTATCAGAATTCCGAAAAATTATTTTTAGCGTCTCTAATAAATTATTAAGTGTCTGTTTTTCTTCCAAAAGCCTTTCATTTTCATGCTTGAGTTCGTTTTTTATTTCTTTGACTTTTGTAAGTATTGTGGACATGCTGATTTTAGCATTGGAAATTTCAATGGAAAGCGATGTAGATCGCCAGGCAATGCTTAACAGAACAAGGGTTTCAACAATCATACAAAAACTTAATGATATCCAGAGAAACGCGAAATGCTTGGTTGCTCCATAAAAGTTCTTCTCTCTGTTCTCTACCTCTCGTTAAATTGATTCTCACGATTAAGCTAAGTATCTTCTTAAAAGAGATAGAAAGAGTGTTGGCTCTTTTTTTGAAAATCTTACAAAATATGGGTATTATCACAGAACAACCCTTCAAGACCTGTTTCAACAGCCTGTCAAAAAAGGAATATACCATCAGAAACGTATTACATCATTCAAAATTACGTATGAACAATTTAAAGTAGTAAAATTAATTAATTTATAGAATAAGATAAAGATATAAAATGTTTTAGAACATGCCCTTAAAAAATTTTAGAAAAATATATTTATAAAAAAGATATTTATCTTTAAAAGATAAACTCGATAGCTAACAAAAATTGATCCCAGGATTCATCTTGGTTATTATATTTCCAGTCCCAAGTTTGCCAGGAGGTGCTAATATTAACAGTTTGACGTAAAAGCCATGAAAAGCCGGCGCTATAAACATAGGTGGGATCTTCGTTTTTCCGTTGATTGGGTCGATATTGATAGCCACCATATAAATTGATAGGTAAAAAAGGTGGATGGACTGCAAAGCCCATTCTATGGGTTAATGTCCGCTTAAAATTTTCTTCAATACCGCTGTTAATTTCTTGATCGAAAAATTCGCTCTCTTCTGAGTCCCATTTTAAGCCGCTCCAATTGATTGCATCTGCCTGATAGAAAACATCAAACCATTTAAACAAGAGAGCAGCTCCAAATTGAAGTTCTAATGGACGTGTAAGCGTATAGTCAAAGGGTTTATAATTAATAACTAAGGTATCTCCAAACACTTCCGTATTATCCTCGCTGACCCATAATTTTTGTGGTAATTGGGCACTTAATCCAATATTTAAAAAAGGGGTTAAAATATAGGATAACCCTACTTTTCCTGAAATTCCGAGAAATGAGGGTTCCACTAATAAGATAGTATTTAAATCATAATCGGTTGCTGTTACTGTGAAATCGCCAAAGGGGACCTGAAAATCTGCGCCAATAAAGAGATCTTTAGCAAATTCTGTAGCCCCAGCAAGATGAAAGGTATAACTATTCCCTTCATTGCGTTGAGAATAGGAAGATGTTTGATATTTTAAAGCATATTCAAGATCTTGGGTAATTCCTGTACCCCAACTTAAATGTCCACGAAAGACAGGAATAGAGTGGATATAAGTAATATGTGATATACGATTTTGGGGGAGTGATTGTGATCCACTTGTAAATTCACTTGACCCATAAGCTCCACGAAGAATCCTAAATTTTGTCATGGCAATATTTGCAGGATTAAGAGATAATTCTGGCATGACCTGTCCAGCTGCAACCCCTGCACCCCCAATCGCTGTACTTTGTGGTAAGTGACCCAAAAAACCACTGAAAGGGCGCAAGGCATCCTCTTCACTATATTGCGCATAACTTACAGTGCGAATACAGACACATAAAATTAAGATAAATTTTTTCATATTTTTACCGTTTTGGATTCGTGGTACGGCGGTTACTGTTTGAATTTTGACTTTTTGTCTCAGTAGAGGTGTCGGAAGATGTGTTTCCTCCATTTGTTGATTTGGGCGTTGAATAAGATTTTACCTCACTGGAGGGTGAAGAGGTTGGTGGAGGTGTGTTCAACGGTGTTGCATTTCCTGAGGAATATCGTGAGTCATTGGTTGGAGTAAATGGAGAATTGGATGGTGGTGGTGAGGAAGGTCCAATAGCACGAGGAACCGTTAAGGTACGTTTGTCGGGAATATTACTCTCGTCATCTCCTGAAGAACCACTTCCTGGTGATGGGACGTAGTACCAATACCCATTGTGATACCAATAATAGCGATTATTATAGTAATACCAATCACTTCCATAATACCTATAGTCATAAAAATAAGGGTCATAATAATAACTACCAGTAAACCAATCAAATCGTAAATGCCAGCGATAAGGAGAATAAGAATAGTAGCCATAAGGGTCATAGAAATGATAATTTTCAATTCGGTTATCGTAGTATTCCTTATGATAATACGTAATGGCAGTGGTTGAATCTACTTCAATTGCAGATATGGGTGGACGAGTAAGGGTATAACATCCTGATAGGAATGTTAACAAGAATCCAAAAGCAGCAAAAAACAAAAGATATCGTTTCATAAGCCATCCTTTTGTTGCTTCTGTCTTTTAGACACAAAAGCATAAAAAGTGTTAATCCTCTAAGATAAATATAAGGCTTTTTGTTCCCTCAAAAAAGAATATAGCGCCCTAGAAAATTTTTAGATAATGTAGAAGGGGTTGAAACCTTTCAACCCCTTCTAAAGAAAAAATCAGAAGAATAAATGAGCTATTCCAATGATTCTATAACTTTTGCTTGATCCCAAATTGCCTGGCCTTCTTCATGACGTCCTTGAAGATAGATAACACGCCCTAGTTTTTTAAGGTAATTGGCATTCAGGAGATCTTTATTTACAAGTTGCTGATAATAATATTCAGCTGTTGCATAATCCTTCAATTCAGCATATAAATCTCCGACTGCTTCGATAACGAGCATATCATCAGGATTCATTGCTAAAACGGTTTCAAATTGATTTTTTGCCTTTTCAAAAAGTTGTTCTGCCAAGTCATTGTCACCATTCTCTTTTGCTTCAGTGGCCATTCTGACGTATAAATATCCTAAATTAAAATAGTTATCAGGATTTTCGGGATTTTCTTCAAGGATTTTTTTAAACGTTTCTTCTGCTTCATCATATCTATGTTCTTCCAAAAGAACTTGGGCATACAGTCTGGTAGCATCTTGTTTTCTATCGGTATCCATCTGCATTACTTCTTTAAGCAGGACTAACGCTTGATCTTTTTTACCCTTTTGGATAAGTTGGATGGCTTTATATTCTTTTAAAAGAGGTGCTTCTTTGACGTTTTCTATGCCTTCATCAATGTAGGCCATGCTTCTCTCATCGTCTTTTTTATAAGTTTTTGTAATACGTGCCAACTGATAATAAGCCCGCTCATCATCAGGATTGAATTCTTTGGCATAGGTTAATAAACGAATTGCTTCTTCAACAGCCTGTGCAGAATCTGCAACCGTTTTATTTTGTAAAGCAGTGTAATACTTTAATCCTTCATTATAGGATTTTTGCCAATAATATTCTTTTAACTGTTCAATTTCCTCTTTGAAGTTAGGCCCAAGTTCAAGCGACTTATTTAAATATTTGAGGGCTTCTCCATACTTTTCCTGAGGGCCATAAACATCCCGTGCTAAAAGATAAGGAATTTCAGGATTCATAGGCTCCCGTTCCATAGCAAGTAAGAAAAATTCTTCTGCTTTCGGTAAATTATTCTGCTGAACGTAGAGCTTTGCAGAAGTAAATTCCTGGGAAGAACATCCAATAAGTAAAGCAATTCCTACCAAAAATAAGGGAATAAAAAATTTTTTACCTTTCATGGTTTTTCCTTTCTGTCATCACTGTAATTTATTTAATGCAATTCCATAATCAAATAATTTATTATTTAAATCTTTTCAAAAAAGCCATATCCTTTACTAATTTACACATATCATTGTTAAAAAAGAATCAACACGTTGTGTGATTTCCTCGGGTGTAAGAGTAAGGAGTCTTTCGATAGAAAACGCTTCAACAAGGAATGAGGCCATAACTGTTCCATGCACCATAGCCATTTTATAATCATTTAATGTTAAATTTTCAGGATTTTTTGTGGCAAGATACCCCATAAAACCGCCAGCAAAAGAATCACCTGCTCCTGTAGGATCAACAACGTTTTCAACTGGATAAGCAGGAATAATAAATAACGTTTCTTTATTAAAAAGGATAGCACCATTTTCTCCACGCTTTACAATAAGCAGTTTTGGTCCGTGTTGAAGGGTTTTCCTGGCAGCTTCAAAAACATTGGAAGTATGATTCAGTTGTCTGATTTCATCTTCATTGATAAAAAGAATATCTACTTTTGAAATGACGTTGTATAGAGAATCTCGACTAATATCAATCCAAAGATTCATTGTGTCTAAAGCAACTAATGGTTTGTTGTTCATTTGATTAAGCACCTGTAACTGCAAATTCGGATGGATATTTCCAAGAAAAAGGAAAGGACTGTTTCGATACGAAAGGGGAAGTGATGGCTGAAAATTTTCAAAGACATTTAGTTCTGTATAAAGGGTATCGCGTTTATTCATGTTATTTTTATAGCGGACACCCCACCGGAATGTTTTTCCTTCTTTAATATCTAATCCTTCGAGATCGATATGATGTTTCTTTAGCAAATCCAATGCAGATTGTGGAAAATCTGTCCCTGCTACACCTACAAGACATGTTTTTACATAGTGCGATGAAGAAAGACTAAAATATGTTGAAGAGCCGCCTAGGGCATTTTCTCGTTTTCCCTGAGGTGTTTCGATACTATCAAGAGCAATTGATCCTACAACAACAATTTGATGCATCGTTTTACTACTTCTTACTGCTGAGCTGTTCACGAACCCAGGCATTTAATCCTCCCTTCAGAATGATCTCTTGTGCAGGCTTTCCTAAACTTTCTATAGGGAATGATTTGTCTCCAACAAAAATTTGATTGGTTTGCCAATCAACAAGAATTTTAAGGTCTGTCCGATAAGTGAGCTTGCCCTTCCCAAAGTGTTTGAAAAGGTATTCTATGAAGGCGGGTGATTCTACAACTATAAAGCCGTTATTGATAGCATTTCGTTTGTATGTTTGATTCAAAGAACCAGCTATTACCATTTGAATTCCCAAATATTTTAGGGCTGTTGCTGCCTGTTCACGGCTGCTTCCTGTTCCAAAATTAAAGCCACTGGCTAAAATATCGCCAGGTTGGACTAGCGAACGAAATTCAGGATCATAGTTTTCCATAGCAACAGCAGCTTGTTGCTCTGGCGTCATGGCATCATTATAGGTGTATTTTCCAGGATAAATACCATCGGTATTCATGTTATCGGCAGGACAAAAAATAATTGTTCCTTTTATTATTTTGGGGAATCCTTCAAGGATGTCAGGTGTTGTTTTCTCTAACTTTTTTTCTAAGTGAGTCCTGTATGTTTTGGGGGATGTTTCTTCTCCCTCAGGGAGTCCGACAATGTACCCTTTCAAGGCAGATAGTGCAACGACAGCAGGCGATGCCAAATATACCGTTGCGTTTTTTGAACCCATGCGACCCTTAAAATTTCGATTTGTTGCCGAAATGCCAACTTCCCCATCTTCAAGAAGTCCCTTTCCAAGGCCAATACAAGGGCCACATCCGGGCGGTAAAGCAATGGAACCTGCATCAAGAAGTGCCTGCCAATTTCCGGATGCTTCACTTTGTCTTTGAATTTCTGCAGAAGCAGCAGCAACATAAAAAGTAACACCAGGAGCCACTTTTTTTCCTTTAATGATTTTTGCGGCTTCTGCCAGATCTTCATAACGACTGTTTACACATGAGAGAAGGTACGCTTTTTGAATTTTAATTTTTTTCTTTTCGGCATTCCGAATTGTTTGATATGTTTTTACAGTGTGAGGTCCACTGACAACCGGTGTTACAGTGCTTAAATCGAGATGGATTTCCTGGATATACTTAGCATCAGGATCGGGAGAAAGAGTTAGTTCTGATAAGGCTTTGAGTGTTTTTGCATTTATTCGGGGATGAATTCCGTTGCCATCTTCATCAGAAGGGACGGAAGGATAGTTATGTTTACGTAAGACTTCTTCACGGGTTTTCAGCCACGCCAGCGTTTTTTTATCAATGGGGAATAATCCTGCTAAGGCTCCCCATTCAGTTGTCATGTTGGCAATAGTAAGCCGATCAGATATAGAGAGGGATTGAATTCCTTCCCCAGAAAATTCCAAGGCATGGTTTAAAACCTCATCATGGTTATACAAACCACAAAGCGTAAGAATAACATCCTTGCCAAAAACACCTGTCTGCAATTTTCCTGTAAAAATAATTTTTGTGACAGGTGGAATTTGCCACCATGTTTGACCTGTAGCCCACAAAACGGCTGCATCAGTTCTAACAATAGGCGTGCCCAAACATCCCAATCCTCCATACATATTAGCATGGCTATCTGAAGCAACAACAAGTGTCCCCGGAAAAGCATATCCTTGCTCACACATAATTTGATGACCAATGCCACATCCTGCAGGATAAAAATCAATCCCCATTTCTTTAGCAAACGTCTCAATCGCTTTATACTTTGCTAAATTTTTTTCACTTATGTCCTGAATATCATGATCAAGAGCAAAAACAGGCTGACGGGGATTTGCCACAGAAGAAGCTCCAATTTCACGGAATTTTGGTATCACCGCACCTGTATTATCATGGGTTAAGACATGTTTAGGACGGATTGTCACATAATCACCACTGTGGAGGCGTGTTTCATGCGCTATAGCATGGTTTTGTACGATCTTTTCTATAAGATTTTGTCCCATTTTAGACTCCTGATTTCTTATGTTTTTGTCGGCTAAATCTATAAAAAAATAAGCTTAATTATAATGAAAAAGCTATAAAAAAGAGTCACACTTATTTAACATTTTAAGTATGAGAATAAATATAAACACTCTTTATGCAGGATAAGATAGTGTGGTTCATTGCATTTAGAAATCAGGATTGTTATATTTATCAGCTAAAATAAATGGAGAGATTATGAAGAAGAATGTATATCTTTTTGGAGCAGGAAAAGCTGAAGGTCGTGCTACAGACAAAAATATATTAGGCGGAAAAGGAGCAAATCTTGCTGAAATGGATAGAATTGGCATTCCTGTCCCCCCTGGATTTACTATTACAGCTTATTATTGTAATCGATGGAATGAACTTGGGCGCGAGGAAGCGATTGAAGAGCTACGGCCGGAAGTTGAGAAGGGAATTAAGCATATTGAAAAGATTATGGGATCTAAATTTGGGGACTCAGAAAATCCCCTTTTGGTATCTGTCCGTTCTGGTGCTCGCGTATCTATGCCCGGGATGATGGATACTGTTTTAAATTTAGGATTGAATGATGAAACCGTTGTGGGATTGGCGAAAAAATCCAATAATGAACGGTTTGCGTGGGATACTTATCGTCGTTTTATTCAGATGTATGGCGATGTTGTTTTGGGAATGAAGCCCGCATCCAAAGAGGATGAAGATCCCTTTGAAAAGGTTATTGACAAAGTAAAAAAAGAGAAGGGAGTTAAACTCGATACAGAGCTCACCACAGAAGATTTAAAGAAATTAGTAAAAATTTTTAAAGAATCTGTTAAAAAAGCAACGGAGAAAGATTTTCCAACTGATCCTTGGGAGCAGCTTTGGGGAGCAATTGATGCTGTTTTTGGTAGTTGGAATAATCCTCGGGCTATATATTACCGAAAGATTAATGGAATTCCACATCATTGGGGAACTGCTGTAAATGTTCAGGCAATGGTATTTGGAAATATGGGAGAAGATTCAGCAACAGGCGTTGCGTTTACGCGAGATGCGGCGACGGGTGAAAAGATTTTTAATGGCGAATATCTTATCAATGCCCAAGGTGAAGATGTTGTTGCAGGAATTCGTACCCCTCTTCAAATTACCCTTGAAGGTTCAAGACGATGGGCAAAACTGCAAAATATCTCAGAAGAGGAAAGACGAAAGAAATATCCCTCTCTCGAAGAAATGATGCCGGATGTTTATAAAGAACTTTATGAAATCCAGCAGAAGCTTGAAGATCACTATAAAGATATGCAGGATATTGAATTTACGATTCAAAATGGTCGACTTTGGTTATTACAGACCCGGAATGGTAAACGCACCAGTACTGCTGAAGTACGGATTGCCATAGAACTGTTGGAAGAAGGTAAAATTGATGAAAAGTCAGCCATTTTGCGTGTAAGTCCAAATCGGTTAGATGAACTTCTCCATCCTGAATTTGAAAAATCAGCCCTTGAAAGAGCCACGGTTATTGCAAAAGGATTACCCGCTTCCCCTGGTGCTGCTACGGGTCGAATAGTCTTTTTTGCTGATGAGGCAGAAGCATGGAAAGCAAAAGGTGAAAAAGTTATACTTGTTCGCATTGAGACATCTCCTGAGGATCTTTCAGGTATGGATGCTGCAGAAGGAATTCTTACGGCACAAGGTGGTATGACATCCCACGCTGCTGTTGTTGCTCGAGGAATGGGTAAATGCTGTGTATCAGGAGCGGGGAGCATTCATATAAATTATAAAGAACGAAAACTGATGGCCAATGGCAAAACATATAAAGAAGGTGATTGGATTTCTTTAAATGGTTCCACAGGGGAAGTATATGAAGGAAAGGTAGAAACAGTAGAACCCAAAATGAGTGGAAATTTTGGGAAACTCATGGATCTTTGTGAAAAATATACCCGGATGAAAGTCCGAACGAATGCTGATACCCCAAAAGATGCAAAAGTTGCTCGTGATTTGGGTGCAAAAGGTATTGGTCTATGTCGTACAGAACATATGTTTTTTGAAGGTGATCGCATTAAAGCGGTCCGAGAAATGATTTTGGCGGATGATGAATCTGGTCGTCGGAAAGCATTAAAGAAACTTCTTCCTATGCAGCAAGGCGATTTTGAAGGGATTTTTGAAATTATGGATGGATTGCCGGTAACAATTCGTTTATTAGATCCTCCACTCCATGAATTTGTACCAAAAGATGAAAAATCACAGGCTGAAATGGCAAAAGAGTTGGGTATTTCTCCTGAGGCAGTCCACCAAAAAGTGGAATCACTCTATGAAGTAAATCCGATGTTAGGACATCGGGGCTGTCGACTTGGAAATACCTATCCTGAAATTACAGAAATGCAAGTACGGGCAATTTTTGAAGCAGCGCTAAATTGTAAACAGCGAGGTATTGACGCAATTCCTGAGATTATGGTGCCTCTCGTTGGGACAAAAGCGGAACTGAAAATGCAGGAGGATATTATTCGTTCCACTGCAAAAGCTGTTTTTGAGGAGAAGAACGATTCCATTGCTTATACAGTAGGAACCATGATTGAAATTCCACGGGCGGCACTCACAGCCGATGAAATTGCTGAAATAGCAGAATTCTTTTCCTTTGGAACAAATGACCTTACCCAGATGACATTTGGGTTTTCTCGTGATGATGTTGGGAAATTTTTACCCATATACCTGGAAAAGAATTTGCTCGAATATGATCCTTTTCAGGTTCTGGATCAGGTTGGGGTAGGTCAGCTTGTTGAAATGGGAACAAAAAGAGGTCGTAGCACCCGTCCAGACTTGAAAGTTGGCATTTGTGGTGAACATGGTGGTGAACCATCATCGGTAAAATTTTGTCATAAAGTAGGCATGAATTATGTCAGTTGTTCACCTTTCAGGGTTCCTATTGCTCGCTTAGCGGCCGCTCAAGCTGCTGTGGAAGAAACTAAGTAAAACATAACAAGATAAGAACACATAGACAACAAAGAGCCTTGCTAAAAAGGCTCTTTGTTTATCCTCAAATTATTGAAATGTCTAAATAAAACTTATACTAAAAAATTGTTTTTATATTCACGTTAAGGACTTTTATGAGCTATTTGTTAAAAAATATTTTTAAATATATAGTTTACAATTATGATGTTATTCGTCTTCCGCGGATATATTTATCGGGCACAACATGTTGAAGCATGCCAAAGCCATAATCGGTAAATTCTCCAAGGCCTGCTTCATAAGCAAAACGAATTAATTCTGGCGTTCCTCTAAGAACGAGGGGAGAAAAAAAGCTCTTCACTTTCAAAAATCCCTGATCTTCATAGTTGTGAATGTTAATTAACTTTGTGATTTTGCTTTTTTTCCGAAGGACATAGTCGGGATCAAATTCTACTTTGAGTTTTGGATTATCAAGTGACGTGCCATAGTAAGCTTCATACCGGCGATGCATAGCCTGTGTCATGTAATAATTTAAATCATAATCCATAGGAAGAATAAACATAAAACTTTTGGACTTTTGTGGTCTGGTAATAGCCACGGGTGACAGGCAGGTAAAATGAGGAGCATCTTCCAAGTGAGGGGTTTCTTCAAACTCTGTTCGTACAAGCGTAAAACGCGTGGCTTGAATTTGAATTGTTTCCCACTCTTTAAAAACTTTTTCTAAAGAAGTAATAAATATCGTGTCAGGAGAAGATATATAAAGGGTTGTGGGTTCTTCGCCGCCTATAATCCGATTTTCATTTATTTTTCGATTGGGGATATGTAATTGTGAAAAAGTAAACGTATCAAAAGATTGCCATGCCCGTTCTTTAATAACACTTTCATCGCAAAAACGGTGAAACGATCGTGTGGCTAACCGAATTAAATGGCGGATTTGAGTATTAACGTTTATTGGAATACTATAATTCTGAACTTGTGGGGCAAGAATAAGTCTTAAAAACATTACTTTACCTTTCCAGATTACTTAAGATACACCTTTTCGTTTTGAAGCACAATATAATTATCTGCATGCTTTTTTCAAAACATCGGGAAAATTTATAAAAATATCTAATTCATGCAAGAAAGAAGTAGGTCTTTTTTTCCAGCTTTTAAAGAAAGAGCATTTCTTTTAAATTTAAATCTTAGGAGAGATGGCAGAGTTTGGTTGAATGCACCGCACTCGAAATGCGGCGTCCACTTCGGTGGACCGGGGGTTCGAATCCCTCTCTCTCCGCGTAAGAAAAGGATGAATGTTTAAGCTTTTTTATCAGCAAGGACTCTCTTGAGATATGAAAATGTTTGAAATAGCCAACAATTATAACTCCAATAAAAAATTCTTTTATGAGACACTTTTTAGTCAACTTAAAGCAATGATGGAAGAAGAAAAAAATGTCATTGCTCTAACAGCTAATATAAGTTCTCTTTTATGGCATTCTTTACCTCGGATCAATTGGGTTGGGTTTTATTTCTATGATGAAAAGGATGATGAATTGGTGTTAGGACCTTTTCAAGGGAAGCCTGCTTGTACACGAATTAAACCCGGGAAAGGTGTTTGTGGCGTAGCTTTTGAAAAGGGTAAAACACAACGTATTGACGATGTCTATGCTTTCTCTGGACATATAGTATGTGATCCCGAATCACGTGCTGAACTTGTAATTCCTCTCTTTAAAAAAAATAAAGGCTGGGGCGTCCTTGATATTGATAGTCCTGAAAACAACCGTTTTGATCAGAAAGATCAGGAAGGACTTGAGCGTTTTGCGCGCTACCTTGAAGCTTATTTATTCAATCAGGCATCTAATGGATAAAATTTATTAATTAATTAATGCTTATTTAGTAGGATAGGCTCGTAATGAATATTTTTCTAGAAAAGAATCAAGAGGACACTTAAGCTTTGAGGATTTTTGGTCTTAATTATTTTATTATCTCAAAAAAAGGTCTGTCGAAACAACAGACCTTTTAAAAGAGATTTATTTAAAAATTAACTGGGTAGAATATTTATTTTTTTGCGTCCTCGTGAATTGGTAAATGATATATAGCCATCAGCCTTGGCAAAAATTGTATCATCTCCACCGCGACCAGTATTTTCACCAGGCCAAAATTTTGTGCCGCGCTGACGAACTATAATGGTACCCGCTGTGACATATTCACCCCCAAAATACTTTACGCCAAGATATTTGGGATTGCTATCCCGACCATTTTTACTGCTTCCTAATCCTTTTTTATGTGCCATTGTAAAAACTCCCTCTAAGCCACGGCGATTTCATCAATTTTTACAACAGTAAAATCTTGGCGGTGACCATTTTTTGTGTTGTATCTTTTACGCCGTTTCTTTTTAAAAACAATAATTTTTTTCTCTCTCCCATGTTTTACAACAGTAGCTTTGATAAATGCTTTATCAATATAGGGCGTCCCGATTTTTATATCTTCATCGGTTTCTAAAAACATCACAGAATTAAAGGATACTTCTGAACCTGCATCACTTTTCTGCAAGGGGATTTTAATTTCCTGGCCAGCCTTTACTTTGTATTGCTTCCCAGATATATCTACAATTGCGTACATCCTTTTGAGCCTCCAGATTTCTTAAGCTTGAAAATATACGGATTCACTTTTTGTATGTCAAAGAAAAATTATTGCCTCTTTTGTTTCATATCTATAACCATTTCTTTTTTCGAAAAAAAATGACCATAAATAAAGCAATAGCTATCATGACAAGCCACACTACTGGATAGCCCCATTTCCAATGGAGTTCTGGCATGTATTCAAAATTCATCCCGTAAACTCCAGCAATAAAGGTAAGGGGGATAAAAATGGTTGCAATGATTGTAAGGACTTTCATGATTTCATTCATTTTGTTACTCACACTTGACAGATACGTATCCAGCATTCCTGAAACAATATCCCGATAACTTTCAATAGTATCAATAATTTGAATAGTATGATCATAGACATCCCGTAAATATATCACAGTTGTTTTTTGAATGAGAGGGGAGTCACTTCGTTCAAGTCCACTTAAAAGATCTCGTAAAGGCCAGACCGATTTGCGAAGATTGATTAATTCCCGTTTTAAATTGTGCAAATTTTTTAAAATATCATGAGTAGGATTTTGAATAAGCCTGTCCTCAAGGTCTTCAATCCAATCGCCTATTTTTTCTAATACCAAAAAATAATTGTCCACAATTGCATCAATTAATGAATAGGCTAAATAATCAGGACCTAACGTGCGGATTTTTCCCTTATTTTGGCGTAAGCGAGCACGAACGGGATCAAAAACATCTCCAGGTTTTTCCTGAAAAGTAAAAAGAAAATTATTTCCAAGAATAAAACTAACCTGTTCAGACTCCACAGAGTTTGTCTCATCATGATAGCGTAGTATTCTTAAAACGATAAAAAGAATATTTTCATATTCTTCCATTTTGGGGCGTTGATTAATACTCAAGATGTCTTCAAGAATTAAGGGATGGATAGAAAAAAGTTGTCCAATTTTTTCGATAAGTTCAATATTGTAGAGCCCATTGATATTTACCCACGTAACGGTAGGGAGTTCTTTAAAAGGCAAGATATCATCAATTTTTGAAAGTTCTTTTTCTTGAAAGGTATTGCCATTATAATCGATAAGATGTATTTCAACGGCTTCCATGGTTTGCTTGCCTGTATAGACAAGACTCCCAGGTGGCAAGGCAACTTTTTGAAATTTATGAGAGGCTCTGTTTTTTAAAGTCATAATAATTTCCTTTATGTTTAATTTATATAAGTCTTACAAAATTTCGTGAGGTTATCACAAGGGAAAACAACTTTTCGATCATGAGGTATTCAAGGAAGAGAAAAATATCCAAAATTTCAAAAAAAGACAAAATTTCTTCGAGCTATGTTTCATGAAAGTTCTTGAGATGTTTAGACAAGAATCAAATTTGATTTTTCACCCTTTGAAAATGCCTTGCCTCTCACGATCATAGAGGTGATAATTTTCCTGTTACAAAAAGCTGTTATCACTTTCCGCCTCATAGATGGGAATTTAAACGTTTTATTTCATTTCGATGAGTTTAAAAACAGTGATATAGGGCAAATGATCAGATGCAAGAGTTTTATAAACAGTTGATTTGATGGGTTTTAATTGGAAGTGTGAATGGGGAGGATTTTTGAAAAAAAGATAATCGATTCGCCGATAAGCAGAATCAGCTGGGAATGTATATCCTTTACCATTTCCTACTATCAGCCATGTATCTAAAAATTTAGTGGAGAGTGCTTGAATGGCTGGGCTATCTGGTGTATCATTAAAATCACCAGCAAGGATAAATGGAAAAAAAATAGAATCAGCTTTTTCGAGTATAATGGCTATACTTTCTTGTCTTTCTTTGTCGGCAGGGCGATGATCCAGATGGGTGTTCCAAAAAGCGATAGTCAACCCCTGACAACGGATCACTGTTTGTAACAATCCCCGTTGTTCACCTTCAAGATAAGGCGGAAAATGCTCATTGGCCCATGATTCAATGGGATATCTGGACAAAATGCCATTTCCATAACCTCCCCCCTGAAAAGAGAGGTTTTGTCCGAACACCCATTCCATATCCAATTTTTCTGAAAGGTATTCCATTGTATGAAGACCCTGAGCTCTTTCAGTCTTCACATCAACTTCCTGGAGAGCCACAAGATCTGCTCCCGATTCCCGAATGAGATCAGCAATCCGGTCTAAATCAAAAACTCCGTCAATACCGGCTCCGTGATGTATGTTGTATGTCATGACTGTAAGATATTCCGGATGATCGGCCTCCCTTTTTCCCAACTGGATGCAGGAAAACAAAAGGAGTAGTATGGTGAAAAAAAGAATTATGCGTTTTATATTTTTTGGGATTCTCTTGAGTGAAGATAAGGGTTGGTTTTCTTTTGCTCTTAGTTTCCCGGACTGAAGTCCGGTGTTATTTGATTCCCTTTCCTACGCCACGGAAAGAGCATCCGAGATCAAGATACTGGCGGATTTTGGTGTCGCTGATGAAATCCGAGCAATCGATGATCAGTGGTTTTGTGCCTGTCATAGACAGGACTTTTTCCGGCTGCAGATCTTTATATACTTTATGTCCTACAGCAAATATAACAACTTCAGCATCTTTCAGGGCTTTTTTCAGATCGACATAGAGGGGGGCATTTTCCATTTCAGGCCAGAAATCTACATAGGGATCGTGGGCTTTTACCACCGCCCAGGCCTCATTGAGGAATTTTACCAAAGTCGCTGAAGGAGAGTGGCGTGTATCACCCAATTCCTCAAGATAAGAGACTCCCAACACCGTGATTTTTACATCTTTCAGATTGGGAATCACTTCCTGAATGAGTTCAATGGTATGAAGGGGCATTGTATCGTTAATATTCACCGACTCGATGGCCATATCCAGCATATCATCAATACCAAAAAGGTTTTGCATGGACCAGTTTGCCAGGACCGGGTCTTTTGTCAGGCAATAACCGCCTACGCCCAGGCTGGGACGGAGAAGGTTGTCATGCGTGCCTTTGCGTTTTCGGATAGCATTCCGGACTTTAAATATATCCACACCTATTTTTTCCGCAAACCGGGCCCATTCGAGGGTAAGTGCAATATTGATTGCTCGGTAAGAATTTTCCATGACTTTCGCCATTTCGGATGCATTGGTATCTTCCAGTTCTGTAAGGGGAAAGTTTTGTACATCAATCACACGAGATAAAAATTCCTCTGCCCGCCGTTTGCTTTCCCCGTTCACTCCGGAATACACACGCCAGAAATCGCGAATAGAGCTTACATATTTTGCCCCGGGCATGACCCGTTCATAAGAGTGGGCAATAAGGGGTGGATGCTTTTCAATGTCAATACCCCGACGGGTGAATTCCTCTTCCAAGATCGGCTTCACAACTCGTTCACATGTCCCGGGAGGGACCGTGGTTTCCACAAGAACCAGGCAATGGGGTTGAATATGCTTTCCAAGATTCCGAATCCCGTCCCTGAAAGCCGCCAGGTCACAGAAACCCTTTTCTGCTTCACCAAAGGCAGGTTTTGTGGCATCCAGCTGAATATCAACGACAACTACATCCGCCACCTCAAAGGCTTCATTTCGGAATGTTGCCCTGAATGTCTTCTTTTCCAATATTGTGGATTTAAAAATCCTTTTCACCTCTTTATCCGATGATTTCACGGGAGGAATCCCCATGTTTATTTTATGCACTTTCCAGTAAGAACGGACAGACGCCCGTTGCTGGCCATGGACAAAATACCAGGGTTCGCCTTTTTCATTTTCCGAATCGGCAACCACGGCTGCCATCACACAACCAACAAAACCCATCCCCTGGACGGCCACAATCTCACGGCCGAGTTTGCGCTGCTCTTCTGTTATCCGTAAAACTTCATCCCGTTCTTTTAACTCTTCTTCTTCCGTTGGAATCAGGAATTTTTCACCATCAGGTGATACTGAAAAATTTTGCATACTAAACTCCTTTTAAGTTATCCCCCAGCTAAATTTAGAGGTCATTCAGAAATACCTACCTTTAATCTCAGGGCCTTTTCAATAATCGCGTCTTCACCTTTAATCTGTTTATTTTTCATAAGAAAGCGTCCATTACATATCACGGAATCTATACAGGATGAATCAGCACTGTAAACCATATCGGAAAGGATGTTATAGCCAGGAACAAGGCGAGTATTATTCAAATCCACAAGGATGGCATCAGCCAGTTTTCCTTCCTCAATAACACCAGCCTGGAGTCCAAACGTTTCAGCTGCTGCTTGTGTTGCCATGTGAAAGACTTTTTGAGCCGGCATAGCCGTTACATTTTGCAAGGCATGTTTAGCAAATAAAGAAGCGGTTTTCATTTCACCCATCATGTCAAGACAATTATTGGATGAGGCACCATCTGTCCCGAGGATAACATTTACTCCAAGCTCATTAGCAGCAGTGCAATCAAAAAAACCATTGCTTAACTTCATATTGGAGACTGGCATGTGAACCACCGTAGCACCTCGATCTGCAAGAAGTTTTAGTTCATCTTTTGTTAAATGAATTCCATGGGCAATAAGTGTTTTTGGAGAAAGGAGTCCCTTTTTATCCAAATACTCTGCAGGAGTGCAGCCATGCTCTTTCAGGCAATCTTCAACCTCTTTTTGTGTTTCACTTAAGTGGATATGAAAGAAAAAATCATAGTCATCTAATACTTTTTTAAGACGTTCCAACGTTTTTGGATAAACGCTATAAATTGCATGAACACCAAGTGATGGGATAACTGTAGGTGAAAATGTCTTATATTTTTGAAGAAATTTTTTCAACGCTATTTGTTGGATTTTTTGACTTTTTGACCCCAGAGTATCTAGAAAAATAGGTCCCGAGCATACGCGGAGTCCCATATCTGTTGCAGTTTTAATAACAACGGGATGATGCCAATACATGTCGTTAAAAAAGACGGTTCCGGAATGAATCATTTCAAGGCATGCCAGTTGCGTGCCCACTTGAATATGCTTTTTAGTAAATTTTACTTCTGAAGGCCAGATATAATTATTAAGCCATTCAAAAAGCGGTAAATCATCTGCATAACCCCGAAGAAGAGTCATAGCAGCATGGGTATGACCATTATAAAAGGCTGGAAGAATTGTTTTTTGATTTTTATAATCTACACATTCATCAGCATGGACTGATAATGTTGTGTCAATTTTTTGAATGCGGTTATTTTCAATATAAATATCCACGGATTGATTTTTAAAGATTACCTGTTTTAAAAGCAAAGACGACATACACAAGACCTTTATTGATTAAGTATTATTTTTTCATGAATTTGAAGTGATTTTTTCTTCTTTCTCAGGCCACAAAAGATACAGTGTGGCAATAAGGAGTCCTAAATTTTCAAAAATTTTTGGCCAGCCAACGCGTTGACTCCCAGGTCCAAAACAGCCACAGCTAATATCGAGTCCCCTTGCCATGGCAATTGCGATCATAAAAATAAAAAAAACCATTAATCCTGAAATAATCCATGCAGAAGCTCTATGGAAAAAAGGAATCCAAAGGCCTATTCCAGCAAAAAGTTCAATCATAATGAGCCATATAGCAAGAAAATGAAGTGGTTGAAGGGGTAAAAGGCGATAATTCATAATATCTTGAACAAAAACATAGGGATCCCTCAATTTTATAAATCCACTCACAAGAAATACCACACTTAATAGAATTAGAAATATCAGGTTTAAAAAAGGGATTTTCTTCATTTTGAATGACCTTTCATGCCCTTTTCGATCGGATTATTCCCCTCGATCCAGGCATTCCATCCACCCAAAAAGACATACACATCGGGAAAAATATACATGAGTTCTTCTGCTAGAGCCATACTCGTCATGCATGAACCTCCTTCGCAATAGGTAATAATTCTCTGAACGGTATCTATCTGTTCAAGAAGGGGAAAATAAGCTTTTCTTTCTTCATAGGGAATATTGATGGCCTTTGGGATGTGTCCATCTTGAAATTCTTTTTTACTTCGCGTATCAATGATAAGGGTACTATCCATTTCCCTTAATGATATAAAGGTTTCAAAATCCACAGGTTGAACATCTGTTAGCTCTGATAAGTGATTATCATTGTTTTCAGAAGCCGTTAGGTTGTAGGGGATAAGGGGGAAATCACTAACCAAAAAGTAAACACTCGTTAAGAGAAGGGTTGCACCTAAAATAATGAGAATATTGCGGATATCTTTCTTTGTAAGGGTTAGAAATTGCATGAGTCGTCCAAAGTATGGATGATGAGTCCACTTAATAGTTTCGGTTCAAACCATGTTGATTTAGGAGGCATTTGTTTGCCAGCATCTGCAATGAGCATAAGATCCTCAATGGTGGGTGGATAAAGGGCAAAAGCAACAGCCATAGTTCCAGAATTTACAAGATTTTCAAGGTAAGTTAATCCACGAATCCCTCCTATGAACTCAATCCGTTTATCGGTTCGTGGATCCCCAATATGTAAAAGGGGAGAGAGCAAGTTTTTATGAAGGATAGAGACGTCCAACCGATCAATGGGGTCATTTTCATCAAATATTCCGGGGAATGCCTTCAGGGTGTACCAGTCGCCCTGAAGGAACATTCCAATGACATGTTTTTCTTTTGGCTTTGCCTGCTCTGCACAGCAAACTTTTTTAACCGTAAAAGCTTGGTTAATTTTTTCAAGAAATGCCTCTTTTGTTAACCCGTTTAAATCTTTAACAGCACGGTTATAATCAAGAATTTTTAAATGATTATGGGGAAAAAGGGCTGCTAAAAACCAATTATATTCCTCATTGCCTGTATGATTCGGATTGGCTTCACGACGGTGTTTTCCCACGATCGCGGCAGATTTGGAACGATGATGACCATCAGCAACATATACTTGGGAGATCTTTTCAAAAGCTTTTATTAACGTTATGATGGTCTGTTCATGATTAATAATCCAAAAACGGTGAATGATTCCATTAGATGCAGTAAAATGATATAAAGGTTTTTTTTTGATTTCCTTTTCCAAGATTGTATCAATTGTTTTCTGCGCTTTATAAGTAAGAAAAACTAGACCTGTATTGGCATTTGTTGCTTCAATATGGTTTATTCTGTCGTATTCTTTTTCTTCGCGAGTTAATTCATGAATACGAATTTTTCCTTCAAAGTAATCATCCACATGAACAGCTGCAACAAGACCATATTGTATATGATCTCCTATTTGTTGTCCGTAGAGATAAAGAGATGGTTTTTCATCCTGGATCAACCACTTGTTTTGGATAAAATTCTGCAGATTTTTAGCTGCTTTTTCATAGACGTGAGGATTATAAGGAGAAATATTTTCTGGCAAATCAATTTCAGATTTAACAACGTGGAGAAATGAATATGGATTTCCATCAGCTTCTTTTCGTGCTTCTTCCGTTGTTAGCACGTCGTAAGGTTTTGATGCAATTTTTGCTTCTAAACCAGGTTTAGGACGGAGGCCACGAAACGCTTTTATGCGAACCATATTCACATCTTTCCTATAAAAATATTTATTTTTTCAATGCCTCTACAATTTTATTGGCGATTTCAATACTTACTCTTTCTTGAGCTTCGGCTGTACTGGCACCGATGTGTGGCGTTGCACTCACGTTAGGATGGGATATTAAGTCAAGATTTTTTGTAGGTTCTTCTTCATATACATCCAAACCTGCTCCAGCAATTTCCCCTTTATTCAATGCGTCAAGTAATGCTTTTTCATCAACAACACCCCCGCGGGCGCAGTTAATTAGAAAAGCAGTTTTTTTCATTTTTTTCAATGCTTCAGCGTCAATAAGAGGTTTTTCCATTTTAGGAACATGGAGAGATATAAAATCGGATTGTGTATAAAGTTCATCTAGGGAAACTTTTTTAACGGGGAGATCAGTTTTTATATCAACGATATCATAGATAAGAACCGTCATTCCTAGCGCAAGGGCTTTTTGAGCCAAAAGCTGCCCAATTTTACCAAATCCTATAATTCCAAGAGTCCTACCATAGACTTCAATCCCGTTATATTTCTTCTTTTCCCATTTTCCTTGTCGCATTGTGACATTGGCAATATGAAGAAAACGTGCAAGGGCAAAGATATGTGCCAATACAAGTTCAGCCACAGATGAAGAATTTGCATTGGGTGTGTTAAGGACAAGAATTCCTTTAGATGTTGCATACTTGTAATCAATATTATCGATGCCAGCACCACCTCGGGCAATAACTTTCAAGTTTTTCCCTGCTTCAATCACTTCTTTAGGGACTTTTGTTGCTGAGCGGACAAGAATTGCATCAAATTTTGGGATCTTTTGGATGAGTTCATCGGGTTCATAATGTTGAATAACGCATTCAATACCGGCTTTTTCCAGAATTTCACGTCCTTTTTCACTGATACCATCGGTGATCAAAATTTTCATACATTAACTCCTTTTTTATTCATGTACCTGTTTCTCTATGAAATGAGATAAAATAAAAAAAAATACGGGGAAAAATTATCAAAAAATATTCATTTCATCCTTATGAATCTGTATTTTTGCGCATCTATTAGCAGAAACAAGAAAGGAGATTCTTTGAACAACCATGATGTTCTTTTATTGAAAATCACGGGTGAAGATAAACCAGGTGTTACCTCAAGAATAACACAAATTTTAAGTCAACACCATGTTACTATTCTTGATATTGGTCAAGCCGTTATTCACAACGATCTTTCTCTTGGAATGCTCATTACTTTGCCGTCTGATACAGAATCTTCTTCCCTCTTAAAGGAGCTTCTTTTAAAGGCGTATGAATTGGGAATTGAAATTCGTTTTGAACCAATTACTGCAAAAGAATATTCGCAATGGGTTAATGCACAAGGCAAAGAGCGTTTTATTATTTCTCTGTTGGCACGAAAAATTACAGCTGAGCAAATATCCTGTGTGACAGATATTATTTATGATCAAGGATTAAACATTGATATTATCAATCGTTTAACGGGACGAATTCCCTTAACGGGTAATAAGTCGACAGTTGCATGTGTTGAGCTTTCTGTTAGAGGAACACCTCGGGATATTAACACAATGAAATCGGCTTTTTACAATTTATCCAGAACGATTGAAGCAGATATTTCTTTTCAAAAAGATGATATTTATCGCCGAAATCGACGGCTTGTATGTTTTGATATGGATTCCACCTTAATTCAAACTGAAGTAATTGTAGAACTGGCAAAAGTTCATGGGGTGGGTGATGAGGTTCATAGAATCACAGAAGCTGCTATGCAGGGTGAATTGGATTTTGAAGAGAGCTTTAAAAAAAGAATTGCCCTGCTTAAAGGGTTGGATGTTTCTGTCATGGAAAAAATTGCAGCGAATTTACCCCTTACTGAAGGTGCTGAGAGATTGTTAAATACGTTAAATCGTTGTGGATATAAAACGGCAATTTTATCAGGAGGATTTACATTTTTTGGGGAATATCTCCAGAAGAAATTCAATATTGATTATATGTTTGCGAATGAACTTGAAATTCACGATGGAAAATTAACGGGTCGGCACATAGGAGATATTATCAATGGAACACGTAAAGCTGAATTGTTAAAACTCATTGCTCAAATGGAAGGGATCCACCGGGAGCAGGTAATTGCTGTGGGAGATGGGGCAAATGATTTGCCCATGATCAATGCGGCTGGACTTGGAATTGCATTTCATGCGAAGTCAAAAGTACGTGAAAATGCGGGATATGCCATATCGACAGTGGGACTTGATGGTATTTTATATTTATTAGGGTTTCGGGATAGAATGTTGGCAGAATAAGTTAAAATTCTGATGAGAAATGAAAGGTTATTTCTGGGAATTCTTCCATGGCACGATTCAATGCCCATGGACTTTCAGACATAAAAACATCTCTTTTATATTTATCAAATGCCATAAAGCGAGCTTTTCGTAGGCGGAATGTTTTTAAAGCCTTTTCATCAGACGATGTAATCCAGCAGGCCTTATAGAGACTGAGGGGCTCATATCGGCAAGAGGCTCCATATTCATTTTCTAAACGATACTTAATCACCTCAAATTGAAGGGCGCCAACAGTTCCAATAATCCGTCGATTATTGTGCTGACTAACAAAGAGCTGGGCTACCCCTTCATCCATTAGTTGTTCAAGTCCTTTCGCTAACTGTTTATGCCGCATCGAATCAGTATTCTCGATATAACGAAATTGCTCGGGTGAAAACGTTGGGATTCCTTTAAAACGCAACGATTCACCTTCCGTGAGCGTATCGCCGATTTTGAAATTCCCATTATCATTTACTCCTACTACATCACCTGGGAAGGCTTCATCAATAACTTCCTTTCTGTTTGCCATAAATGAAGTAGGACCAGAAAAGCGAAATTCACGATTTAAACGGGTATGATAGTAGGCCTTTCCTCGTTCAAATTTTCCAGAGCATACACGGATAAAAGCAATACGTGTACGATGATTAGGATCAATATTTGCGTGGATTTTAAAGATAAAACCAGTGAATGACTCTTCTTTTGGATCCACACTTCGCGTCATTGTCTCACGGGGAATTGGTGAGGGTGCTATATGAATAAAACAATCTAAAAGCTCTTTTACACCAAAATTATTTATGGCAGATCCAAAAAAAACCGGTGAAAGAATGCCCTCTTGATAGTCTTGGATATTAAATGCAGGATATATACCTTGAATAAGAGCTAGATCATCTCTAAGTTTTTGTGCGGACATATCAAGGAGGCGATTAAGGATTGGATCTGCTAAATCATGGATAATTTGCGTTTTTCCATCCTCTTGTTTCCCGTGTGGATTAAAAAGGGCAAGTTTGTGCACAAAAATATTATAGACACCTTTAAAGGATGGCCCCATCCCAATAGGCCAGCTGAGAGGCGTCACCACGATATCCAACTTTTCTTCGATTTCGTCTAATAATTCTATGACATCACGACCCATACGATCTAGCTTATTGATAAAAGTAATCACAGGGATTTTATGCATACGGCAGACATTCATCAATTTTTCTGTCTGTTCTTCCACGCCTTTTGCAACATCGATGACAATAATAGCGCTATCGACAGCAGAGAGAGTCCGATAGGTATCTTCCGCAAAATCTTTGTGTCCAGGTGTATCGAGTATATTGATTTTTATGCCGTTATATTCAAATCCCATAACTGAGGTTGCCACAGAAATACCCCGTTGGCGTTCAATTTCCATAAAATCAGAAATGGTGTTTCGGTTAATTTTATTGGATTTGACGGCTCCTGCTTCACGAATAGCACCGCCAAAAAGGAGGAGTTTTTCTGTTAGGGTTGTTTTGCCTGCGTCGGGATGAGAGATGATCGCAAATGTCCGCCGTCGCTCAATTTCTTTCAGCCTTTGTTTGTCTGTCATAGCGGGCGGAATTTAGTCAGGAGAAGAGCAATTTTCAATGGAAGAATAGGAATTATTATGCTTGTTTGACTTGAAACAGCAAGTATTAGCTACGGCATGGCATTCAAGCGCCTCGCGATTCTCGGCGTTCAAGAGATTCAAACGCCTCACTTCGTTCGGTATTCCAGTACCGCTGTTGCGGTATTCAAGAAATTCAAGTGCATCGCGATGCTCGGCGTTCAAACCTTGCTAAAGCAAGATTCTAATTTAAATTTATTCATATAAATCTTTGCGTTCTTGGCGTCCTTTGCGGTGAATATTCAAGTACCGCCGTTGCGGTATTCAAAAGATTCCAGCGCCTCGCGATGCTCGGCGTTCAAACCTTGCTATCGCAAGGTTCAATGTATCCCGACCTTAATAAAAATACTGGGATACTCCCTCACTATAGGCCGTTATATTGTTCAAAATTATATAATATATGATTATCAATATAAACTTGCTTTTTGACGAACAGGGCGTTATTTTATCCATGGGGTTTTAAAAATTTCTGTAAATGATTTCCTATATTGAACTCAACTTATAATCAGCCCATCAGCCAATCTTCTGACTGATAGATATTCAAAAAGAACTTCTTAAAAAGGCACATAACAAAGACTTCCTTCATTTTTTGTCATTAAGATCTGATGACCTCAACCGTTAAGGAATATATCCCCCTCGTTACTTATCTCATATTCCAGATTCAAAATCTTTAAAGTCTCTGCGTCCTTGGCGGTGAATATTCCAGCACCTCACTGCGTTCGGCGTTCCAGTGCCGCTACGCGGCGTTCAAAAGATTCCAGCACCTCACTTCGTTCGGTGTTCAAGTACCGCTGTTGCGGTATTCAAGAAATTCAAGCACCTCGCGATGCTCGGCGTTCAAACCTTGCTATCGCAAGATTCAAGGATTCAATAATATATTATTATCAATATAAACTTGCTTTTTGACAAACAGGTGGTTATTTTATCCACAGGGGTTTAGTCAAACGCACAATCTTTCGAATATATCATAAACGACCTAT
Organism: Fidelibacterota bacterium; assembly: GCA_028716785.1. GTDB lineage: Bacteria > Fidelibacterota > Fidelibacteria > Fidelibacterales > Fidelibacteraceae > Fidelibacter. The sequence goes on along the minus strand of JAQUPD010000007.1, from coordinate 628 downwards.
CATCAGTCAATCTCTTCCAGTGTCGCACCCTTCGTGCGGTATTCAAACGCTTCGCTTCGCTCAGCATTCAAAAATTCAATTACATGTATCCTGACCTTAAAAAAAATACTGGGATTACTCCCTCACTATAGGCCATTATATTGTTCAAAATTATATAATATATGATTATCAATATAAACTTGCTTTTAGACGAACAGGGGGTTATTTTATCCATGGGGGTTTAAAAATTTCCGTAAATGATTTCCTATATTGAACTCAACTTATAATCAGCCCATCAGCCAATCTTCTGACTGATAGATATTCAAAAAAACTCCTTAAAAAGGCACATAACAAAGACTTCCTTCATTTTTTGTCATTAAGATCTGATGACCTCAACCGTTAAGGAATATATCCCCCTCGTCACTCGTTACTTATCTCATATTCTAGATTCAAAATCTTTAAAAATCTCTGCGTCCTTTGCGTTCTTTGCGGTGAATATTCCAGCACCTCACTGCGTTCGGTGTTCAAGCCTCGTTATTGCAAGATTTAAGGAAAGGGTAACAGTGTGAGATATGACAAATTCCATTCGTCATTTATCGAATAAAACGTGCTATTTCTTCCAATGATTTCCGTCTTTTAGGTCTTGGCG
>JAQUPD010000006.1 GCA_028716785.1 Fidelibacterota bacterium | reverse complement strand
CCAAAAAGCATTCGGGTATTTTCTTTATAAAAAAGAGGATTATCAATACCAGCGAAACCAGGGCGCATAGAGCGTTTTAGGACAAAGACAGTTCTGGCATAATCGGCATTGATAATGGGCATACCATAAATGGGACTCTTTTTATCATCCCGGGCAGCAGGATTTACCACATCATTTGCGCCAATAACAATAGCCACATCCACCGTAGGCATGATCGGATTAATATCATCCATTTCACGAAGTTTCTCATAGTCCACATTGGCTTCTGCCAAAAGAACGTTCATGTGTCCTGGCATACGCCCTGCCACAGGATGAATGGCAAAATTTACTTCGGTGCCATTTTTTTCCAAAAGTTCAGCTAATTCACGCACAACGTGTTGGGCTTGGGCAACAGCCATGCCATATCCTGGAATAATAACAACTGACCGGGCAGCTTCTAGAATAAGGTAAGCATCTTCTACCGTAATGGGTTTTACTTCCCCATGTTCAGAGTCACCTTTACTGGCAGTAACATGGGCACCAAAACCACTAAAAAGAATGTTGCTCAAGCTACGATTCATCGCTTTTGACATAATTTGTGTTAGAATAATACCACTTGCACCCACCAGAGCACCAGAGACAATCAACACATTGTTGCTAATAACAAAACCAGTAGCTGCTGCAGCGAGCCCGGAAAAAGAATTCAGAAGGGATATCACAACAGGCATATCGGCACCCCCAATGGGAATGACCATTAACATTCCAAGAATCCCAGACATAATCATTAAGGCAACAAATATGGCATACGCAGACATATTACCCTTGAAAAAGGTCCCTGTGGGATTTATAACAACCAAAATAGCCGCAACAAGAAGCAAGATGGCTATTAATCCATTTATGAAATTTTGTCCTTTAAAAAGGAGGGCTTTACTGTTAATAACTTCGGAGAGTTTTGCCCAGGCAACAAGACTCCCTGTAAACGTAACCCCTCCAATGAGCACTGATAAAACAATTGGCAACGTAGTGGCAAGGGTTAAACCATTTCCCACATGATACACACTCCATCCAACCAAAAGACTGGCAACGCCACCTGAACCATTAAAGAGGGCAACCATTTCAGGCATGGCGGTCATTTTTACACGTTGAGCACTTATTGCCCCAATGGCGGCACCAATTACAAATCCAAGAAGAATCCACTCGTAGCTAATGATATCTTTATGAAAAAGAGTTACAACAACGGCTAAAAGCATTCCCAAAGAAGATAGACCATTCCCTTGTCGAGCTGTTTTCGGAGAACTTAATTTTTTAATACCAATGATAAAAAGGAGAGATGAAACAATATAGGCCAAATTGATAAGGTAATGGACTGTCATGATTTGTCTTTCCCCTCTTTTTTCTTTTTGAACATTGCCAGCATACGATCTGTAACTAAATATCCGCCAACAACGTTGATGGTAGCAAAGGTAACAGCAAGGGTACCTAAAATAATTGTCACCGTTTCATTGGCAGCCCCTGCTGAAAGGATTGCCCCCACAAGGGTAATGCCTGATATGGCATTGCTTCCTGACATTAAGGGTGTATGTAACGTTGAGGGGACCTTAGAAATAAGTTCAAACCCTGCAACAATCGCTAACATTAATATGAAAATGAGATAAATAAAGTCCATTATTTACTCCACATCATTTTAAGGGGTTCATGAATAACCACACCATCCCGCGTGAGACAGATGGCGTGAAAAATTTCATCCTCTGAAAGCTCTTTTAATTCTCCCGATTCCGGATCAATGAAATGTAAAAGAAGTGCCGAAAAATTCCCACTTAGCATTAAACTGGCATCCTGAAATACTTTTCCAGCTCCATTTTGGAGGCCAACGATACACACATCATTGATATAAACATCTTTCCCTGACTGGGATCCTTCCACATTTCCTCCTGATTCAACGGCTAAATCAACAATGACACTCCCTTTTTTCATGGATTGAATGATTTCACGGGTTACAATGATGGGAGCTTTTCGGCCAAAGACCTGAGCAGCAGTGATAATAACATCTGATAAAGCACAGTGTTTTGCCATTAATTGACGTTGTTTTTCAAGTTGTTCATCTGTCAGAGCTTTTGCATAACCCTCTTTTGTCTGCCCTGTTTCCCCCAGATCAATTTTTACAAACCTTGCTCCCAGGGAGCGCACCTCTTCTTCAACAATGGGACGGGTATCAAAGGCTTCAACACGGGCGCCTAAGCGCTTTGCAGTGGCAATTGCCTGCAATCCCGCCACCCCAGCGCCAATAACAAAAACACGGGCAGGCTGAATTGTCCCCGCCGGTGTCATCATCATGGGAAATACTTTCCGAAGCCGTTCAGCAGCAATAATGACTGCTTCATAACCCGCTAAACTTGCCTGAGAACTCAAAGCATCCATTTTTTGTGCAAAGGTTGTTCTCGGAACAAAGTCAAGACCTAACGCCATAACCCCTTGTTTTGCCAAGGTTTCTATAGTCTCTTTTTCTTCCCGAGGATCTAAATAACTAATCCAAATGCTTTGGGGAAGAAGATTGCTTATAAGGGATTTTTCAGGCGGTGTAATGCGAAAAATAAGGTGAGCTTTTTTTAACAAGGTCACCCGATCCACCACAGAAACACCTGCATCTTTATAAGCCTCATCCGAGAGAAAAAGGGATTCTCCCAAACCTTTTTCAATATAAAGTTCATTGTGCCCCGAATGTAAAATTTTTTTACTATGCTCCGGCAAAAGAGCAACCCTCGGTTCTTCTTTCGGTTCTTTTAATACACCTATCCTCATAATATCCAATTACCTCATTTTGTCATTTTCTTCGGTTCTTAGGTACGATTTATTTGATGAACCAAAGTGCCTAATATTAGCAAAAGTAGGTGAAAGAAACTAATACCTATTCAAATAATTACGAGAGCCCTCTCTCTCATAAAATAAAAGATCTTTAAAAAGGACTCTCTATAAGGCTAGATTGCTTTAACACATCATTGAGGAAAAACTCTCATGTAACCTTTAAGAGACTAGAATTTCCTTATTTATTCATGAGGTCATCAATATCGGGGGTAGAGGGATACTTTGATGTATAAAGGGCGTTCCTAAGGTTAGAATATTAATTTCTTGAACACCTGCCCCGTGAAGTACCCGCGCTAATTCACACGTCGTGGCTCCTGTTGTTAAAATATCATCCACAAGAACGCATCGTTTTGGGATAACCCTATTCTCTTTTATCCCAAAAACACCCGAAATATTTTTTTGTCTTTCCTCTCGATTTAATTGAGTTTGCGTAGAGGTGTGAACCGCTCGAAAAACAAGATGCGATAGCACAGGAATTCCCCAAATGCGTGATACTCCAAGGGCAATTTGTTCACTTTGATTGTAACCTCTGTCACGTTTTCGCTTTGGATGGAGAGGCACAGGAATAATTGCCTCTGCATGAGAAAGTGGCAAATGACACGATAAAATCCCTGCCTTTGTTCCTAACCATCGACCAATATAATCGGCTTGTTTATATTTTAAATGATGAATCAAAACCTGCAACCCCGGCGTAAACCAATAGACACACACCACATCTTTAAGCCATGGCATTCCCTCCCAAGAAAAATCTGCTGGCGCATCAAGAAAAATTTCCAGCTCCATAAAACAAGTCTTACATAAAAACGTGGAAAAAACAGCAACTCGCCCACAAACAAGACACTGACTTGGGAAGAGATGATTAAGAATCACAGGCACCTTTTTTCTCGACAGGAAGGATGAAAATCCCTGGGAGAATTTATCTTGCGAATAATTACCAATAGTTTTTTTCATGATTAAAGATACACAGTTTTGACCCTCATAACAATTTAATTTTTTTAATATTATATATTACAATTCTAATAGTGAGGGATTTTTGGAGAGATGAAAGTTTTCGGGGTTAAGATGAAGGGTGATTACGCACCTTGAAAGAGCAGACCGTAACATAACACATGATGAAAGTGCAAATCCTTCCAAATAAAGAGGGTTTCTTTTCCCTAAAAATTATTTCATTCTGCACAAAGTATAGTGGATTATATGGAATAGTCCATATCCAAGAGTCCTGCAGCGCCAATAATGGCGGCAATTTCGCCCAAATCAGATTTTTCGATTGTAAGCACCTGGCGTTGATGGGGGAAAATATGCTTATAAAGGGTTTCTTTTAGGGATTTTTGAAAAAAGGGCCAGTTTACAGAGACAGATCCGCCAAAAACCAGGATTTCAGGATCGACAAGGGCAACGAATGGGAGCACGGTATAGGCTACATTTTGTCCATATTCATCAAACGTTTTTAGGCATTTTTCATCGCCCTGAAAGGCCCGTTCGGAAATTTCTTTTGGTTCTAGCATATCACCAAACAAGCGTTCATACGTAGCTTTTAGTCCACGTCCCGTTACATAATCTTCATAAATTCCATCTTTAAAAGGGAGCAACCCAATTTCTGTTGCTGTTCCGGTTGCCCCATGGAGAACATTTCCCTTTAGAATATACGCAAAGCCAAAGCCCGTCCCCAGGGTACCAACCAGGACATGGTTTTTTCCTTTTGCTTTGCCCGCCCGTTGTTCCCCAAGTCCAAAGCAATTCGCGTCATTATCCACACACACTCGCATCTCTGTTACTTCTGTCAAAGATTTTCCAAGAGGATAATTTCGTATGGCTTTCAAATTTAACGTTTCTTTTATGTAACCTGTATAGGGATCGAGAGGGCCTGGAGAGCCAACGCCAATTCCTTTTATATTTTCTTTTGTGAGAGAATTTTTTTCTAGGAGGATATTAACGCCCTCATAAATTCGCGCGACTACCTCATCCCCATTTTGACAATCGTACGTAGTGAGTCGCGGGGTTTCACCAATTACGTCATACCTTTCATTGACGAGTCCAAGCCGGACTTTTGTCCCGCCTAAATCAACACCAATTGCATAGGTTGCTTCTGTCATCGATAGTTATACCTTTCATACCAATCGGGATCGTATCTTTCCCCTCGTTTTGTACTGTGAACAAGTTCGTATAAGCCCGTTCCCATGACATCAACAAAGACAAATTCTACACCGCCTTCAATATGATTGTAGCTCCAAATTTCATAGGGATTTCTTTCCATACTACTTGGATAAACCTCTCGATCGCTAGGGAATCCATATTTAAGCAAAATCATTCCCCGATCAGTCTGGGCTCCTTTACGAATTTGCGTGGAAAAATGTTGATTGGCATAGTGAATACGTTTTTCAATTTCCACTCGAAATTCATTAATTGGTGTTGAAGGATCGGAATCTCGCCGTTGCCAAAAGGTTAACAAAACATTCTGTTTCCCTTCAAGATTGCTTTTTTTAAACATGCGCACTTCATCTTTTTCCATAATAGGCTGTAAAATGCTAAAAATTGAATCAACTTCTTCCTCATTTAATGTGATAACAACATCATCAATAGGATTTGTCCCTGCAAAACTTTGCTGAGTATTTATCACATAAAATTTCTTCTGCACCGTATCTTTTTGACTCGTATTTAAATCTTCGATGGTAAGTTCATAGGTATAAATGCCTGGATCTAAGGATCCAACATTGAGTTTATCCATAACAACGCTAAAGGAGCCGGGAGTATCAATTTCAAGCTTTTTACCCGTCAGAACTTCATTCCCCTTCACGTCCAAGACCCGACTTCCTTGAATATATTTGTTTTTATCTCGCCAATTTTCTGTTTTTGTCAGATTATATATTTCGGCATAGATTGTTATAAAGGGATTTTCTTCATTATATATTCGCTGAGCATGGGGGATAACATCATATCGCCCAAGCTTTGTAAAAAGGCTTATTTCATCAGCATTGAGGATATAAGACGCTACTTCAATATCACTTAAGGTTAAGGAATCACTGGAATAATCAGGAACATGAACAGCCATTGTCTGTTCTCCGGAATTTCCTGAGTGAATATCTGTTACTTTAACTCGAATTTCATACTCTCCAGGTCGAATTTGAAGAGGAAGTATTTTTGGGATTTTTTGCGTGGGAGAAACGAGGGAAGGATCCGTAACTTCATCCTTTTGAATATCTCTTTTCTCATAGATAGGTTCTCCACGGCTGTATAATGTTGTAACAATTTCGTACCCGCCAGTATAGAATGAATCCTCTACTTCAGCTAATTGATAGGTAATTAAAGAACGGTGCGTCATGTAATAAATTTCAAGTGTTGGATTACCATCATCACCTAAAAACACTGCATAATCTATATCAAAAGGAAGTTGTACCTGACCTAACACAAAGGATGCCAGTAGGCACGACGCGATAAAACTTTTTTTAAGAATTGTTTTTATCATAGAATCCTCCTTTTCAGGCAATTGCTTCTTTTTCATTCCCTGAAAAATTTACTGAAACGATTTTAGAAACGCCTTCTTCTTGCATAGTAATACCATACAGATAATCCGCCGCTTCCATCGTTAATTTATTGTGAGTGATAATGATAAATTGAGTCCGCTCTGTAAAATGCTTCAATGCTTTTGTAAATCGTACCACATTTTGATCATCAAGGGGAGCATCTACCTCATCCAGAATACAATAGGGCGATGGCTTTACAAGATATATCGCAAAGAGAAGTGCAATGGCTGTCAGGGCTTTTTCTCCAGCAGAAAGTGCCCGGAGATTTTTCATATCCCGCCCCTTGGGTCTGGATAAAATTTCTACATCTGCCTCCAAAGGATCCGAACTCCCCGTCAATTGAATATCAGCTGATCCATTGGGAAAAAAAAGCTCATACGTCTTTCCAAAATTTTGTCGAATTTGTTCAAACACGTCAATGAATTGTTCCCGAGCCGTGGTATCAAGTTTTTGAATAGTCTCTCGAATACTCTTTTCCGATTCCAACAAATCATCTTTCTGTTCGGTAAGAAATCTCAGCCGCGCAGACTCTTCTTCATACTCCGTTTTTACGGCCATATTGACTGGACCTATCATTTCAATGCGATGACGGAGCCGTTCAATTTTCTCTTCAAGTTCCTCATTATCAGACAGATTATCCATAACGTTATGCTTCAGGATATCCATGTGATACCGATCCAGAATTCGATCCCGAATTTTATTCTGCTCATTGTGTAATTCTGTCAGTTTAATTTCTATATCTCGAAGGGTTTGAAAAGTGTTTTCTCGCATTTTATGTTGGTTTGAAATGGATGTTTCGATATGAGCGATTTTTTCCTGCTTTGCTTTTAACCGTTCTACAATTTCCATTCTTTTTGTCGATTCCTGATTAAAAAGATCCTGTTGCTTCTCCGCTTCCATTCTGGTAAGCTGGAGTTCTTTTGTGCTTTCATGGAGCGTTTTCTCTGCGCTTTTCAAATTTTTATCGATCTCTTCAATCCGCTGATCCATCTCGTTGATAATATCTATGGCATTTTTATGTCTTAAACGAAGGGTATCCTTTTCCCGTTCCTCTGAAATCAAGCGAATCCGAATATCCTGGACTTTCTTAAACAGGTCATCTCTTTCCTTTAGTGCTCCTTGATTTTGTTGCTGTACTGCATCAAATTCCTGACGAACTTGCTCAAATTCTTCCTGTGCTTTTTCTTTATCCCGTTTCAGAGTAGTTAGAACTGTTTTGGAATCTTCAAGAAGGTAACTATAGTGAGAAATCGAATCATTTAGCTCCTGAATTCGCTTTTGCGTATGCTCAAGGACATACGTAAGGTGACTCACCTTTTTTTCAATTTCCAACCGCTCTTTTTCAGTATTTTTTAGCGCTTGCGAAAATTCCTCTTTCTTTTTGAGGAATGTTTGATGCATGGTTTCTCTTTCACGGAGTTTTTCTTCCAACTCATCAACTGTGAAAGTCAAGCGGTCCTTTTCTTTTTTGAGAGATTCAATCATTTCCTGGCGACCAAGAATATTCTGATACCCCGAATCACTTTTTCCCCCTTTAATGAGTCCCCTTTGTTCCAAATAATCCCCATCAGGTGTAACAAAACGAAAACGGGTTTCTTGTAATGTCTTTCGAGGAATATTTCGAAGCGAATGGACAAGTATAACGTCGCTAAGAAAATAATCGATGAGTATCTCAAAACCTGGTTCAGCAGTAACATACGCATTTGCGGGTCCAATGACATTGTCATCCCAAAAAGTAAATTCTTTCGGTTGTCTCAAACGATCTTTTACTAAATCCAGAGGAATGATGGTAACCCTGCCCTTTTGATTCTTTTTTAACATATCAATAACATCCAGGGCAGATTCTTTGCTATCCGCTACCAGATATTTCACAGTACTCCCGAGGACAATTTCAATGGCTGTTACATAATCAGGTTTTACATGCAATAAATCAGCAACAGTTCCTTTGATTCCAGGATGTTTTAACGTCTTTAAAACATAGCGTACACCTGAAGTATAGCCCGTCATTGAATCTACTAGCTCTTGATAAAAATTTAATTCTTTTCGGGTTTGTTCAAGACGTGTTTTATTGGTTAAAATTTTTTCCTGTAGCACATGGATTTCAGCCATATTTTGATTTATTTTTTCTTCAGCCTGATTCAGGGCTTCATTAAGACTTCTCACAGCTTCTTCTGATGAATGATATGCCTTTTCAAAGGTGTCTAGTTCTTTTTTTTGATGCTCATACTCTTGTTCAAGCTCAGCGCGCTGAGCTTCATCTCTTTCCATCAATTCTCTAAACTGTTTCTGTTGATCCATCAGGCGCGTTTGTTGTTGATCAATTTTATTTAAAGCGACTTGTTTTTCATGGACTTTCTCTGCAAAGGTTTCTACCGTATGCGTAATGTCACGCGTGGTTTTTTCCAGAGCCTCAAAGGCTGCTTGTGCTTCTTGATATGCTTCTCGAAGCGTTTCTATCTGCGGATCGTTTTTTATAAACTCTTGTTTTAAATCATCACGAATTTTTTCATTAGCTTTTTTACGACTTAGGGCAATTTCGCGCTCTTCTTGAAGCCGATCCATCGTCCCTTTTGTGTTTTGAATTTTCTCTTCAAGAACCATGGTGCGTGTCTTTAAATCAGAAAGCATTTGTTGTAAGGAGCTCAATTGCTTATCATAAGCTTCAATCTGTTCTGTTAGGGATTTTTCTTCCTGTCGATACGTCGCGAGCATGGACTCCTCAATGCTGAGTTGCTTGCTGGTTTCACTCTGATAAAGCTGATTCTGCTCCAGTTGTTTTTGCAAGGGTGCAATGGTATCCTGTAAAGTAACCCATTGCTTTTGAGCTTGCTGAATTTCAAGATCCCGCAATTCATCTGCGTATTCTTGATATTTTTCATATCGGGTTAACTGTCGCTTGAGTCCTGAAACATTTTTCTTAATCTCAAAAAGGATATCTTCAAGGCGCTCAAGATCCTCATGCGTTGCGTCCAATTTTCGATAGGCACTTTTTCGCTGACTTTTATATTTATTAATTCCCGCAGCTTCTTCAAAAAGATGCTTCCGACTTTCCTTGTTTTCACTGAGGATTTCTTCCACCATTTTTAGCTCAATCACCGAATAGGCATCCGAACCCATGCCTGTATCCACAAAAAGATCATGAATATCTTTTAAACGAACTGGCGTGTTATTTAAAAAATACTCACTGGTTCCATCCCGGTAAAGCCGACGGGTAATAATTACTTGATTATAAGCAACTCCTAAGAGTCCCCGATTATTATGAATAGTCAGCGAAACCTCGCAATAATTGATGGGTTTACGGTGTTTTGAGCCATTAAAAATGACATCCGTCATCACTTCCGAGCGCAAAAGACTGGATTTTTGTTCTCCCAGCACCCAACGAATCGCATCCACCACATTGGTCTTGCCACACCCATTAGGTCCCACAATTGACGTAATGCCATTCCCAAAGGTCAATTGGGTCTTTTGTGCAAAGGATTTGAATCCTGTAATTTCAAGTTTTGAAATATACATACGTTTAGAAAGTTATTTCATCTCCAGTACCAAACCAAATAGTTTTTATCATTCACAACCCCTAAAAACAGTCACCATCCCATAAATTTATCCTCCTAAGAGTCCTCGCTGTAAATCTTCAAGATATTCTTTACCTTTATGGATTTTATTTTCTTTAAATCACCTGTTATCACTTTATGAAGTTTCAAGAGTGTCATCTTTCCTTGAATGTCAATCACACATCCTTGGAATGGTTAATTTTTAAGAGAATATCTCCCTTTTAAGGACAATTTTTAGCCCTTGTTATATGACACTTGAAGCTAAAGAAGGATGATGGTAAAAGCATGCCATTTTGATTTGCAAGCATTACCCGGGTGGCCACGTAAGTTTTCGACCTCCCAAAAGATGAAGATGGATATGTTCTACTGCTTGTCCAGCATCAGGTCCATTATTAAAAATTAGTCTAAACCCATTTTTTATCCTTTGCTGATGTGCAATGTCTTTTGCAAGAAGGATAAGTCTTCCCACCATTTCCACCTGATTTTCCTCAAGATTTTCTACACGAGAAATATGTTCTTTTGGAATAATAAGGATATGAACAGGTGCTTTGGGATTGATATCCTTAAATGCAAGAAAGTGTTCATCTTCATAGACTTTTTCAGAGGGAATTTCACCCTCTACAATTTTGCAAAACAAACAATCTATCATGGATAAACCTCCTTTTTCCAATAGGTAAAATAGGCAGCACTGTTTATGGCTGCAGTTTCGGTCCGAAGTCTTATATTACCCAAATGGGCTTTTTGAACGTTTTCTTGATCTGCATACGCAACTTCCTCTTTTGAAAATCCACCTTCAGGTCCAATAAAAAGGGTAATTTCATTTCCTTTTAGAGAAAGATCGCTTAAATATGACACTTCCGGAGCATAATGGAGCAAAATTTTTTCTCCCGATGCTTTTTTAATAGCTTCCTGAAACGATATTGGTTTAGTAAGAAGGGGTAACGTAAAACGACCACATTGCTTAAGGGCTGAAATCATTATTTTTTGTTCTCTTTCGGGAGAAGAGGAATTTCGAAGAGTAAATTGAGAATAAAGGGGAATAAGGGTTGAAACACCCAACTCTACTGTTTTCTCAAGCAACCATTCCCATCGTGGCCGACGAATAACACCAACGGCAAGATGAACTTGATAGCGAGAGGTCCTCGGCGATTCAAGAACGGTTAGAATCTGACATCGGGTCTTTTCTTTGGTGATGTCACAAATTTCAGCAACAGCGCCAGCGCCTTTTCCATTCACAATAATGATGTGATCACCCCGAATTTTCCGCAACACGCGAAAAAGGTGATGATGTTCATCCTGCTGAATTTCTACGTCAACTTGGTCAGGATGCCACGAGGGGACGTATACATACTGTTCATTTGCCATCGTGCGATGTCTTTCTTCCGACTCTCAAAAAATTGACCTTTTAACCCCTTCAGAGGAAAGAGAGATGCCCTGATACATGCACTAGGTATGCTTCATGTAAAAAAAGTTAAAAGAGGAATTGCTCCGTTCCGTTTAGGGAATAATTTTGCCATATTGAATGACAATTGATGTTCCATCCCAGACTTTTTGATTATCTACTTTACGTTCAAAGTAATTCCACTGATTTCCGATGGCGATTGAAAAACCATAATCTTCGCCCACTGCGAAATCTACACCACCAAAAAATCCTGTATTTATACCATTTACACGATCAATGTGTTTTATTTTTTCCGTAAACCGAACACCTTCAGGCGTGTCCAGAGCGAGGGCATAATCTATTTTCGCACTGATAAAGGGAGAAAAGGTATTGGCGAGTTTCCCTTTAAACAAGTGATATTTCCCATTTACGCCAAGATTGATAATATTCAAACTTACTTCATTTTCCACATGTGGATACCCATAAATATCGTACCAAGTATATTCATCTTTCCCAGACACAATTACAAAAAGGGCATTGATACCTGGATGAAAACGACCAATAGGCGAAAATTGGTAATAACCACCGAGGCCTGTTCCAAAATTTGTCACATGAACATCCAAGGCAGTAAAACGCTGAATATTTGACATGGATTCTGGCGTACGACCCAAAAGAACTGTTGAAAAAATTATCAAAAGTATTGCAATTTTTTTCATCTTTTACTCAACGTTATTGATTGCACGCATTATCTCAAGCCTTTATATTTAATCCTTCTTGGCATTTTTGTTCCCACGCCAAAAGGACAAAGAATATATTCAAACTTTACACGAGTAAAGATAGGTAATTTTTTGGACATTTAGAAAAGGCCTCATGATTTCAAAAAAATTCTTCATGGCGAATAGCGCAATCCATCCTTTAAGCATGAACTTCTTTTATATCATCTGAGGAGTTTGCTTCAAGAAGCTTATTTTCACCATTCAGAAGAGTATCCAGTGTCATTTTGGATAACCCCATCGACATCTCATAATAAACCTGGGAAAAAATAGCTTGTGTCTTTTGCATAATAGGATCTTTTTCTGACGCTTTTCTGTATCCTGACCCGGGGAAAATACGTGTTTCTGCTGGATACTCATCAAGATGGACACATCGAATAACATCTGAAAGGTAAATATAGCGGGGATCTTTTTCCAAAAAATAGGCTCGGTTTAAAGCTGTATTTGGAAAGAGAAAATCATGTTGGACAAGAACGTTTGTAACTTCATCTAATATTTCAATTTGAATACCTGTCTTTTGGCTAATTTCATCTAATGTAGGGACGGTTTCGCCTTTACGAAACGCTTTTCCTATATAGGCAAGAATCATCACAGCGAGAAACTTTTTTGAATAAAAGCGATCTTTATACTGATATTCGTGGAGTTTTTGTAGGATTATCTTATTTTGAAAAGTATATGCCAATTGAGCACCCAACAAAATCAAAACCCAGGTTAAATAGATCCAAATGAGAAAGAGGGGGATTGTTGCTAGGGATTTATAAAAGTTTGTCACATGGCCAATACGTCCCACGTAGAGATAAAATCCTCTTTTTGAAATTTCCCAGAGAATTGCTGACGCGATTCCTCCCACCGCAGCATATTTCAGTTTTACGTGAATGGAAGGAACAATAATATTTATAAGGGTAAAGGCTAAAAAGCTCACAGCTAGGGGGACAAGGGTATTATACAAAAGTCGAAATGCCAAAGAGGTTTGAATCAGCTGATCGATCACACCACCGGGTGGATTAAGATAATTCATGAACCAAATAGACGTAAGGATAAGAAAGGGACTTGTGGTTAAAAGCACCCAAAAGGCAATCACTTTTTGAAAATAACTCCGCCTTTCACGGACTTTCCAAATGTGATTAAAAACTCTTTCAGCCATCACAAACACAGCCATGGAAGCTAACAACAAACTCACAATCGCAATCAACCCAATAATGCCGCTTTTTATGCCTCGAAATGCTGTTGGTGAAATATATCTTTCGAGCCAGACACTTAATTGCTCATGAAATTCTGGAGCGACAAATGGAAAGACACGATCCTGTACATAATTAATAATTTCTTCGCCAACTCCAAAGGCGCCTGCAATACTAAAAAATAAAACCGAAAGAGGAATTAAAGAAATCACCGTGATATATGCCAAGCCAGCCGCTTGCTCAAAACATAAATCATTTATGAATTTTTTAAAGGTTATTGAACAAATCCAACCGACTCGAAGAATAAACTTTTTTACATGACCCTTCTCTTCAATTTCATAAGGGAATATTGCTTCTAATTTATCTTTGATTCTCTGAATCAAAGAAGAAAAATATGTCTCTTCAGTCACCATCTTTTCTTCTTACATCTCTTATTTTATAGAATTTAAAAGAGAATTTCCATGATGTGTTCAAAGTCCTTCTTTAGCAGAGAGAAGGACTTTGAATTCCCTTCAAGATTCTGTGATGGCGAGGGCATTCATCACTTCCACTAAGCCTTATAAAAGCTTAACTCCAATCTTTTTTAGAAATGACCGACTTATTTAAGGTCATCAACAAGAGAAATACCCCCACAAAATACAAAGTAATGAATTTCAAGAACTGGTGCTTCAGGATCAGATGTGATGTCTTTTCGATTATCTGTAAATCCTCCTAAAATAGGAGTCCCTTTGGCGTTAACCTTCCATGTGTTTGGAACAGCCAAATCAATCCCCCCAAAAAGAGCAGAGAGATTAATGGTAAGCTCTTTTTGATTTGTTTTTACCGCTTTTAAATCGATTTGCACGCCCCCAAAAAGAACATTGCAGCTTCCTCCCTTAAAATCCTGAGAAACAAAAGTTTGCTTTGATCCGCTAAAGATTCCAAAATGATCTAAAATATCTTTTCCTGACGGTGCACCCTCTTTCGAAGATGTTCCTTGAACAGGATTCTTTCTCAATAAACTAACTCCAAGGATTAAAAGCAGAGCAGGCCAGAATAAATCGGTAAAATTAAAATGTAACGAATTAAGTGCTATCAGTTGAAAAATAATACCCAGAACTAAAACAATAGTCCCTAACGTTTTATTCCCATGGGTTGAAATGAGGTGTACAAGGCCAAATAGAATGAGTAACAAAGGCCATAACTTATTTAACGAAGCAAAGAAATGCCAGTCAAAAACGTTATTAAGAAAAATTAAAACGGCTAAAACAATCAACACAATAGCAATGACTTTTTTCTGAGAAAGATTTGAGCGACTCATGGATATTCCTCCTTTCAGAATTTGCTAAAATTCAAAACCTATCCTTGCCCATGAATTTAATTGAAATTTATCTTCTTTATGAAATACTATTCCATAGCTAATGGGTCCTAAAATGGTATCATAAATTAGAGGGATTTCTAAGCCATAATCAAAAAAGGAGTCATATTTTTTAACATCTTGCCATGTTCGAAAGGTACGATGATTGATAAATATTTTGGGTTTCAACCATAAGTTATCCATCCAAATATTGTAAACAACCCCTAAAGATCCCCCTTTTAAATCTGTTGTTAAAAAGTCTTTACCTATAAAATACCGCAAATGCTCGGGATTATCTGGCTTGATAAATTCCAAAAGGGGTGGATAGCCTAGGATATGGCTTATGTGGACATCCCCAAAAAAGCCAAAACGGCGATTTAACCATTTACCACCTGTAAATTTTGCTTCTCCCTTTAGATAATAGGCAGCATATTTATCCATCTTAAGAACAGGGTGAAATTCTTCCAAAAAAGACCGCCCACCATTAAGGGTTATCTCAAAGGCATATCCTGCATCAATGGGTGTAATGCGTGTCCGCTTATCCTCAAGATAAAAAATACTCAGGTAAAGATAGGGGTTTTCGGTATTTAATCGTCGGATGTAATCATGAATATTTGTTTGTGAGGGCTGATAGCCCCCAGAAACAATGCCACTTTCAACATGCATAAGGCGATTCCAATCGATGGATGCTGATGCTAAAAGACTTATTTTGAACATATTTTTACGAAGGGTGTGTGAATCGAAAAGGTTGGTATCGTATTGATAGCGGTGGGCTGCAATTTGAAATGATCGAGTAAAACGAAATTTAATGAAGGGAAATTCAAGGGTCTGAATCCCTGATAGCTTGGTTTGGGCACCCATGTGATAATTCCCGATAAACACATAATTTTTCAAAAACATGGAGGTATTAAAAAGTTGTCGGTTAAATTCAGTGACATAAATATTCATTCCAGCATTGCTATCAAAATATAAACCACCTTGTATGCTACGATTTACATTTTCTTTAAGGATAAGAATAAAGGTGATAGAATCTGTGCCAGGAATTTCATTGGCAGACACATCAATATCACTAAAATAGCCACTTCCATAGAGCCTATCGATATCTTTATTAAGCATTTCCAACGAATAGGGAGAATTCTCCTGATAGCTCATAAGATTTAAAATTTGTTCATTAGAAAAGCGTTTATTGCCCTGAATTAAAATTTTATAACCTGCCCGATCATCCAGCCATGTGCGGATTGTTTGTTGTTTTTTGTGAAGGGCAGTGGTATCCCATCGTTCTTCAAACATTGCGTGGAGCTCTTGAGCTGCTTTAAGACCAGCTTCATATCCCCGTTCAAAAAGGATATCTCCTTTTAAAAATTCGAACATCGTTATATCAGGATTATTAATTTGAATAAAATAATCATAACCACTCACCGCTTCTGAATCACTTCTGGCTGTAAGGACAGTATTTAAATAGGAAAAAATATCTTCAATATCGGAAATTTCTTCTTTTTTCGGGGGGATATCGCTGACATTTACAGCAATAACAAAGTCAGCACCCATTTCTTTTGTCGCATTTATTGGCAAATTATCATAAAACCCTCCATCCATATAAAGGGTTGTATCCAAAAAAATGGGTTCAAAAACAATGGGATAAGCCATAGAAGCTCGCATGATTTCTGCCAGATTCCCTTGTGAGAAAGATACCGCTTTTTGTTCGAACATATCGGCAGCTACCACACGGAGTGGAAGTGCCAAGGAATCAAAATTTCCTTTAGAATACACTTGTGCTGGAAGAGTTTCAATCTGTAGAAATTGTTTAATCTGTCTATCTGATATCAATCCCATGGGTAAGAGCGTACTCCCTTCTTCATCAAGAAAAATATTTACTTGTTCTGGCAGGGCATCCATTCGGTTTTCGATAGGAATATCCCGCCTATCTTGAATGCCAGCAAATAGGTCCCATACCTCTGCAGATTTCAGAAATGTTTCGAGCTGATGGATCTCCCATCCTGAAGCATAAAGCCCTGCAATAAGTGCCCCCGCACTTACTCCACTGATGCAATGAATGGGTATTCCTGATTCTTCAAAAGCTTTGATCACCCCTGCATGAGAAATTCCTTTTGCACCACCCCCACTAAGAGCCAAACCAACTTTTGGATAATGGCTAACTTCCTCCGCATTTACCATCCCTAATCCACAAATAAACCATAAAAAGAAAGGAAAAATTTTCTTCATTGTAACCTTTTCTTATCAGCTATTCTACAAGAACATCTTGACTTTTTGGGGTCTTTTCAATTAAAAATCGTACCGGCCCCTTATATATTCCTCCTTTATCACCCAAATCTGTCACTTTCACGTGAATAAAATTATTTTTATTCCACAAAATCCAAGCTTTTCCAGGAGAAATTTGGTATCGTCGATAAAGAGTCCATCCTGCTGTGGTACCCACTCTATCACAATTAATAAAGGTTTCATCTTCATCATCGATTCCCCCAAAATCCAGCCATATTCGATGATTATGAAAAGTATGGGGCAACGAAAAGACTTTTCGATACCAATACGTACCATTCAGGGTAGGAAATCCAACATCTTCCCAA
This sequence comes from Fidelibacterota bacterium, assembly GCA_028716785.1. Taxonomy (GTDB): domain Bacteria; phylum Fidelibacterota; class Fidelibacteria; order Fidelibacterales; family Fidelibacteraceae; genus Fidelibacter. The sequence goes on along the minus strand of JAQUPD010000006.1, from coordinate 56,167 downwards.
AAAGCAGGAACGGGAATCGCATTCCAAAAGGAGTCTTGATATTCAAGTTTATAACACTGATTCACCTGTTGGATTGGATTAAATTCCCAGCCTTCTGAAAGATCAATTTCCCAGCAAGGTATCCAGGTAAAAGATTCAACATACTCTTCGTTATGATACAAAATATGGAGATGAAGGCTATCTATCCAGTTTGCTGTATCAGGAAAAGGAATAACGAACTCATCCTCAAAACCTGGCAGTAATGTCAGTGTTTGACTCAAAGAATCCTCATCCCACCAAAGATAAATGGGACTATCTGATCTGTTTAGACCGAAAAAAACGGGATTGTTTACAACAAGCGAATCTTTTAAAAATATTTTGTACGGAGAAAGAATATGATAGTGAATAGGAAAAAGAATAGGGACACAAAGATCTTCCACATAAAAATTCCATTCCACCAAAAAGTAGCCAAAGTGATCCGAAACAGGTAAGGAAAGAGAAGGAATTACACGAACAGTATATTTGCCCTTTTCATTTACCGAGGGTGTTTCAATGAGCCAGTCTGGTGTGGCATATTTGGACACAACGTGTATACGACTTACAGGTTGTGTGAGAGAAATACGAAAGGGAATATCAAAAGGGGTATCATTGAGCAACGTTAAGGGATAGGAGCCCATATTGACAGAAATTCCAGCTCTTTTAAGGGATGCTGAGCCTAAAAGGGCTTCAATGGTTTCTTTATCACGACAAAAATTATTTTGCCAAAAAGAAGGGTCTTTTAAAAAATGGACACATGCCTCGCGGGATAGGGAATCCTTAAGAGGAATCTGTGCCGAGAGTACGTTTTGACACAAGCTGCTTGCCAATTTTTCTGTTTGTTGAATATCTTCACTTAACATCAAGTGTCTGGATCCTTCCAAAAGGGCCATCACATATTCTGCAGAACACCATGTAAGGGGTGACGCTTCACTTATTTTTCCGTCCTGAGAAGGGTAGTAAATACGCTCTGGCATTAGTCCGTAGATATTTGTATTCGCATCGAGCCAAGTTTTTAAGGGCAAATAACGGTCTGATCTGTGATGAGCAGCATAATACTGAGCCATTGCGGCGGTCGTAAATCCAAAAAGGTCATCCCCATAGCCTTCACTATCAAAATATTGGATGCCATTCTCCATTTTTCGACAGTGATTCCACCAATATTCAGTGCTAAGTTGCAGGTGCTGATGGTCTTCATAGCCCCAAATCCATCCAAAAAGTGCCGAGGTGTTCCAGGCGTAGGTGTTATGTCTTAAATCTTTATAGGTTTTGTCTATAGGATCGAAGAGCCTTTCCAATCCTTTATCTATGCTTTTGGCGATAGTGAGCCATCGTGAGGACAAGTTTTTTTCATTTCTCCATGTTGCCATAAAAGCAGCTTGTTTAAAAGCTGCTGCCAGACTCATATTGGTTGAAGGAAGAAATCCTTCCCATTCCACAATTCCCCCTTCGTAAAGCAAGCCATCGGAACTTAACCGGAGTTCAACAAAATTCAAAAGTTCTTGAATACGCTGAAAATCGCCAATCCATATGTGATGTCGAAGAAACGCATCATAAACAAGAGTTGTATAATAGCCATTGCTATCCCACTCTGGCACATCATATCGTGCGCCACTTCCCCCTTCAGTGGGACTACCAAAGGCATCATAGCGAGCGAACCACTCCCCTGTTTCTTTATAGGGAACATTTTCCCAAAAACAAAGAATTTGCCTTACTTCAGAGAGGTGCCCCGTTTCCAAAAACATGCGGGCTGTCATGAAAGCATCACGAGGATAAAGCTGTGGGAGTCCATTTGTAACAAACTGGCCGGTAATATCTGCAGGGACAGCACCGTTTAAGGTAAGAGCTTTCACCGAGACAAGGTTGGCGCGGAAGCGAAGCGAATCCTCCCGAGAGACAAAAGACGGCTCTTCTCCTTCGGCAAGCCAGGCTTCCCATCCTGCCTGAGCAAAAGATCGAAGGTCTTTCACGGCTAAGGTATCCCAAACGTGTAATCCCTGAAGCTGATTTTCTGAAATTGTCACTAATAAAGAAAATTTATGACGTTCAGAAGGCGCCAAGGTAATTGATCTGCTAAAGTATCCCTTTTCAATATCATTTTTTTGAGGATTTGTAAAACCTACCGTTAAAATAAATTCATCCACAAAATACTGAACCTTGGTCTCGCCATAATCAGCGGTACTAGGACGGGAAAAATCAAAAATGGGTTCAAGATAAAAGGAAATTTTTCGATGACCCGTATTGACAATTTCTCCTTCCCATACAAAGGCCATTATGTTTGGATCAGGAAGGGCATAAAGACGTGTTACATACTGAAGAGACCCTGCTTTCCATTGGGTTGCTTCAGCAAAAAAAGGATCGCTTGAAGAAGCAAGCCACTGAGGGCCCTGAACCCCTTTTAGGTCTAAACGAATGGAGTTGACAAAATTTCGCGTATAATCTTTAAGATACAGAGTTTGAATGCCGGGCAAGGCTAAGGTGTCTCGCGGTAATCCTGACGCTGAAAGGCAAAATGTTCCATTCCCCAAAATTTTTGATCCCGGATAAGGCCCCAAAAATTCAACATTTTCAAGGTCTATCGACTCTTTATCACAAGCCATAAAACCTAAACTCATGAAAAGAATGTTTAGTGAGAGAATATGTTTTATTCGGTGAATTCTCATTTTAAAATATACATTTCTTTTTATTAAAAAGTGAGTATAAACACTCTATTTCCGAGGATTTTCATCTTTCTCCTACTTTTTTAGGGACTTTTTACTCAACAAATTTTTAAGGGTAGTAAGTTCGCGGAGTTCATAGAAGCGAAAAACATAAAGGAGGAAAGGGAAAAGGGCAATAAACACAATTTTTATGATGATCAGAGGAACTGGCGGTAAAGGAGGTAAAAGTGTAATAGCGCCATAAAGGAATACAGTCGTAACAAAGAGTTTGCCTATGTTGGACCATGTATAAGTTATCTGAAAATATTTTTCACTGAGGTAGGCACTAATACCAGAATAAATAATAAATGAAAAAAGCGTTGCCAGGGCTGCACCTTGCATCCCCCAAAAAGGAATAAAAAGAAAATTGAGTCCTATATTCAAAATGGCTGTTCCCGTCATAATATAAGCAATGGGTGCAGTTTTATTGGCCATTTGTAGGGTTTGATTAAAAATAAAACCGGCACCTCGAAAGACAATTGATAGCAGAATGGTGGGAATAATCACAGCTGCTGCAAGGTATTCTTCATACGTCACTGTTAACAGGTTGACAAGGTCGTAGGAAAAAACAGACACAGCAAGAATAATCCATAAAAACACAAAAAGAAAATAATCTAATAATTTTCGAACCAAGCGTCGAATATTGGGAGCTTTCACATTTTTCCAGACCAATTGTTGAAAAGAATTTTGAAAGGAATGGATAAGAATAACATCCACGGCATTTGCAATTCTATAACCAATATCATAAGCCCCCACCACTTCTAGAGTGGTAAGATATCCCAATACATAGCGATCACCAATATTTAAGACTCTACTGGCAAGGCCTGATAACGATAAGGGAAAGCCAAAACGAATCATTTCTTTCAACTCTTTGGGAAGAACGCGTAAGACTGTTTGCCGAATAACAAAAGGAAGCAACATCACAAACATCAAGACTTCACTGACGACAAGTCCCAGAAAAATTCCAAGAATCCCTTTGTCATACTGGACAATCGCAAGAATGGTTACAAGCAATTGAACAACAAATTTTGCAAGGACAGCCACCACGTAATAGAGTGATTTTTCGCGAACCCGAAGGGTAAAAAGGGGAATCATATTCAAAATAGAAAAAAAGATAATAAGTGTACTTAGCTGAAAATAAATATTCATAGAGGCATCCCCTAAAATTCCCCGAGCAAGAGATGTCGAAAGAAAAAAGAGGGGCAGACAAATGATAAGAAGAAACAAAACAGTAAAGAGGTAGGATGAAAAAAAGATGGCTTTTTTTTCTGTTTCCTTTTGTTCCAAATTCATCCATCGAAAAAGTGCATTGGGAATTCCTAAATGCAAAAAGCCTTGACAAAACTGGATAGAGACGTCAAATAGAGCATAAAAACCATAATCTGAAAGAGTGATTCGTGAGGTATACAAAGGAAGAAGTACCAGGCCAATAAGTTTGGATGATATATTCCCAATGAGATAAATGCTGGAATGTTTTGCCATGTACTTAAGGTTATCAAGCATTTTATAATTTAATCATTTCAATGTTTAAGGGTAAATCATATTAAAAGGCATATTTATTCCTATAAATGCTTATAAATAAGGGAATTTTGATTGTGTACTTCTCGTGTTTTGGAGCAAAATAGCGTAAATCTTTGAACCTCTGTTTCATTTCATCGAAGATTCAGACACATACGGGGTATTTTCTTTAAGTGGATCCTTTTACGCCTTTTCTCAACCATAGTGCGATAGGGCAATTGCCTACAGCAAGGTGAATCATTTAAGATATATAAGTGTGCTATAAAAATCCCTGTTTCATTGATTCTAACCGCATCGAAGTTATTCTTAAAGAATTGTCTGAGATTTGAGAAAAATGATATAACCGTTCTATCAAAAAACAAAAGTTTAATTACTCAGAAGTATTTCCACTATTTTATAGAAGAGTTGCCAAAGTAAGAATAGGAATCAAGAATTTTTCTATATATCTCGTGCATTACAGTCTGTTCACTGTCTTCAAAGCCTGATATTTAACGTGATACATTTTTATTGCATTGATCAGGTTGTCTTGTTCTCTAAAACGATCATGATATGTCTAAAAATCTCTTTCCATGTCAATCGATAAAGCACATTGAGTTGAGTAGCGTGGAGGCGTTGATATCCGATGGTTGCAGAATCAACAGGAAGATACCAGTCTGCCCTGAACATATTATATCTTGACCAATATCCCTTATCATACTTTCGGGAAGAATCTTTTCAAGAGTATTGATACCCTCTTCAAAAAGGGAACGGGCACCTTCATGATTTTGAAAAACTCTTACAAAATCATATAACCCAAAGAGAGAACAATCATTCCATTCAAAACGAGAGTAGGTACCGACGCTGTATATTCTTCGTAAAAAGGTCCCCAGGGTGTAAATACGGTTACCCATCCTTGTTCAACAGCCAAAGAAAAAGGAAGCAATGCCTTTTCTGCCAGAACAAAATAATTCTTTCTACCAGTTATTTATCCTTCCTTCAAAAGGATAGAAATGCCCCGACTTTGGGAAAAGGCCGATTGCCATGGACCTTGATTGTTATAGGCGGGCAAGGAAAAATCCGTCAGCCAGCGGGCACACATTTCTTCGTTGAGATCTGCATGATGATAAAACCATTCCGCAAAGTGTAAAAACCGTTCTTTATCCTGTTCAGTCCCAGTTTTCAGCTAGGTATGATAGACTGCAAGCCCCATCTGTCCACAAAAAATTGGAAAATAAACGTATTCTTTATCGCTGACATCGATATAAGTTTTATTGAGAGGAATACCTTTCTTATCAAAGTGCTTGATTAATTTCTGATCTTTTCCAGCAGCAATTCTCTCTTCCCGAAACATAAAGTAATAAAACCCTCATTTTTCTGAACGAATGTCATTGACAATCTCAAATGCCTGTTTTGGCCTTTTAAGATCAGAGAAAATTTACAGGCCATAAAAAAATATTTTTTAATATCACAAGATGTCTTCCAGTAATTCTGCAAGTTTTCGTGTCGTTTCATATCGGCTATATTTTAAAACAGCGTCAGGAATGTGATGCTTCCCCTGTTTTTGCTCGACTTTAACTGCATCGTAGGCTATTTCCAAAAGGGATGTTGGGTCTTTGTCATAATCAATCATTATCCCTGTTTTTGTTTCTTTTAGGATAGCGGCTGCATCTCCTTGTTCGGGGCCAAACCCCAGAATGGGTGTTCCTGATGCCATATATTCAAAAAGTTTCCCCGTAAGAATCCCTTCATTTTGTTCTGTATTAGGAATCAGCAAAAGAAGAAGATGAGCATTTATCATTTCTTGAAGCACTTTTCGATGTTCAAGATACCCAAGAAAAGTAAAAGACTCTGTTAAATCCCTCTCTTCTATCGCTTGTTTGATATGAGGATGAATACTCCCGGCAATCCGAATATTAAAGGGTGTTTTTCCCTTTTTAATGAGAGCTTGCAAGGCATCGAAGAAGGTCATGGGACACTGGGATTTTCTCATGCTACCGGCATAAAAAAGGGTGAAGTGTGGGTGTTTTTTTATTAACAGATCGTTATACTCTTCCGGATCAAAACCATTGGTAATAACCGTTGCTTTTAAGGTAGGGACTTTCTTTTTAAATAAAGCGCTAAGGGAAGGACTCACAGTAACTGCAGCATCGACACTTTTAAGAATCGATTTTTCAAAATATCTATCAAGATATCGTGCAAAGCATAAACGTCCTTTTTCCTGATAATGGAAAAAATCTGTCCACGGATCTCTAAAATCGGCAATCCATTTAATGTCTGTTTTCCGTGCAATCTTCTTTGTAGCCAGTTGTAAAGAATGGGGCGGAGAAGAACTGATAAGAATATCAGGGATTTCTTTTTGAACGATCTGTGTCCCAGTTTTTGTTAAATATGGAATCCACCCAATGCGGGCATCAGGAATAAAAAAATTCAGACGAATAAAACGAGAGAGTCGTTCCCTGAAGGATTGATTCTTTTCTGCAGCCAGAATATGAGTAGGAATTTTCTCATCTCTTTTTTTCCCCGTAAGACGGCGATACAGATTAAAAGGTTCTCGGGCGGGAATTTTATAAACCTTCACCTTTTCAGGTACTTGTTGGAGTAAAGAAGGATCTTCGTTCGAATAATCTCCTTTTAATACTGTAACTACCACAGGTTCCCAACCAAACATGGGGAGATACCGCACAAAGCCCAATATGCGTTGCACTCCCGGCCCTCCTGCAGGTGGCCAATAGTATGTTATAATCAAGACTTTAGGCATCAGATGGTAGCTCTGAACCGTTTTTGTAGCGCTGCCAGAATCCAAGACCAATCAACAACCAGGCAATAATCACCCCTATCCAGCACATAATAAGGGCTCGTTGATAGGTAGGAGGATTAAACGTCATAACCAACGTCCCTTGTCCTGCAGGAATTTCCACTCCCCGAAGAAGATAATTTACCTGAAGAATAGGTAATTCTTTTCCTTGAAATTCCACACGCCATCCCTCATCGTAGAACATTTCAGAAATCACAGCAAATTGTTTTTCTGGGATATCTACAGAAAATGTAAGGGTATTGGGAGTATATGACTCAAGGTAAATCTCCCCTTCTCCACGATATTCCCCCTCCCAATGAAGTGCATAGGAAACGTTTGAAGGATCAAAAGTCTCTTGATTCATCAGAGAAATCGCCTCTTCCCAAGTAGAAACTTTTTCAACATGTTGTACCAACCAGGCTTTAGGAAGAGCATTTTTATTTTCATAGAGGATTTCTTGTCGATTTCTATCAATGGCTCGCATTTCAAGAAAAGGAAGGTCTAGCTGGCCCGGAACAATAATATAGCGACCATTTAACATGTTGACCACATTCCAATTTAAGCGAGTTGGTCCTGATCCTTTAAAAAGGAGATAATCGATGGCATCTTGAATAATTTGGAGCTTTATGGCACTATACCCATTAATAAGAGGATACCAATAAGCATAATAATTATCTTGAAAGCCTTGTCCCAAGACCAAAGCCCGATATCCTACCGGTGCCTGTTCAAGTGTTCGGGTTATCTCAGACTCTGTAAATTGGCGTCTTTCCATAACTTTTCTATTTACGAGAGGAATTTGATCATAGGCTCTTTTTGTGATAGAGCCCAATTCGATTGAAACAAGCGCTAAGATTATTAAAAAGAGGGGAATTTTTGCCAATTTTTTAAACCGCCAAGCTGTAACTGCTACACCAGCAAAGAGCGTTACCCAAAAGGCGCGCAAGAGTTCACCCGTTAAAATTTCTTTTCGAATGGTTTGCAAAATAGTGAGAGTTTCGCGCGGATAGCGGCCTGCCTCTCCTGGAGCCATATAAGAAAAGCTTCCCCTCAAAAGAAGTAAAAGAAGAATAAAAATTATCCCCCCTCCAAAAAGATAAAGTTCAAGAAAATCCTTTTTCTTTTCAGAGGGATGGAAAAGACTCTTAAGTCCGTATCCTGCTAAAATTAATAAAGAAATGAAGGTCATATTGACAATCATCACAGGGACTCGAAATTTAGAAAAATAGGGAAAATAGTTAAAAAAGAGTTTATAAAGGGGCATAAAATGGTGGCCAAATCCTAAAAGAATGGAAAAAACGGCAAAAATTGCTAAAGCTCGGACTTCTCCTTTTTTATGATAGCGCAGGACTCCCAGCAGTGCGAAAAGAAAGAGAAGAAATCCCATGGAATCGTAGCTTTGGGTAAAGGGCATGTCGCCCCAATAGCCTGGGATAGTTTGTCCTTTTAATTGCGGAATAGCTGACCCATCATATTTTTCAGCAGACATTCCGCCAAAAAAGCGAGGGAAGAAAAAGTTGAGAATTTCTTTTGGTGCAAGAGACCATCGGGTTGCATATTCCAAATCAACGCCCTTTGCTTGAGCGGCTGAGACTTTTTCTTCGCCGATTTTCAGGGAATTTCCACCCCGTGTAGAATGGGGTGTGTATTCTTGCAGACTAAAAAAGGGTTGCGCTGATATCATGATCGTTAGAGTAACACCAACGACAAATTTTAGCAGCAAATCCAAAAATTTCCGGTATTCTTTTTTAAAAAGGGGCTGAAAAAAGGGAACAATGTAGAGAAAAAGAAGAATCAAAATTCCATAAAAAACAACTTGAATGTGTTGAGTTCGCACCATCCAGGAAAAAATAAGAGCAAAAAAACCAACGCTTATCCATTGCCGTTTTTCAACAAGGTGCTGAAAGCTTAAAATTAACCAGGGCATAACCATAAAAGCCCGCAATTTACTATAGTGACCTACATGAATAAGGGATTGCCAATGAGGAAGTAAAATAAATCCTATTGCAACAATAAGAGCAGCATACCAGGGAATTTTACGATAATAAAGAAGGATAAACATGCCAAAACCGCCAAGGAGCAAATACCAAAAATAGAGATAGATAACCTTCCCAAGATAAGAGACAAGGGTATCAAGATGAAATAAAGGAGGAGTTAACCGATGATAGGTTGGCATCCCGCAAAAATAGCTTGGATTCCAAAGGGCTCTTTCACCACTTTCTTTTTCCCATTCCAGATATTGATGAGTGCCAGCTATAGAGGCTATTGAATCTACCCCAAACGGCCTGACCCCTTCAAAAATAAATTCGGCATACATGATTAACACAGGAATCGCCAGAATAATTAGAGCAATTAAAAGAGTTTTCTTTGGACTTAATGATTCCCATGCCGAGATTTTTACCTTTTTGTCCGTCATGGTTTTCTCACTTTTGGTTATTTATTGATAATAATTACGAACAAATCCTGTGTAGGGCTCTTTTTTTAAAAGAATGCGCTTTAAAAAGGCGTCCATAAATCCCAGACCATACCCAATAATTTGGATGGGCACAACCAGAGGGATATAAAAAAAAACACGGATATCTTTATAGCGAATGACTCCGTGAATCCCCATAAGCAAAAGAATAGCAACTCCCAACGCCAACAGAGGCCAAAAAAAACCGGGATTAAAAATAAAAAGAATAAGAACAAGAAATATCACAAGGGTTCCAATAGCAGGTAAAAAGTGAATGGGTTCAAGCATCTTCTTATCAATTTTATAAAGGTTAATGCGTGCAACACCCCAATTAAAGACCTGTTTAAAAAATTTTTGGAGAGACGTACGGCGTTTATGATAGACAATGGCATCATCTACCTTGATGACAGGTTCTCCCACTGCCAGAATTCGATTGCTAAATTCAATATCTTGACCATGGCGAAGATCATTCATTCCACCTATCTTTTTAACAATATCAGCACGAACACCCATGTTGAAACTCCGGGGGTAGTATTTAGATAACTTTTTTTTAGAATGCCCTCGAATACCTCCCGTTGTAAGAAAGGATGTCATGCTGTAATCAATTGCTTTTTGGAGTGGAGAAAAATCTTTTCTTACGTGATCAGGTCCTCCAAAACCTGCCACTTTTTGTTTTGAAATAGCTTTGGCATAAGCCTGAAGCCAGTTTGGATGCGCGATACAATCACTATCCACAAAAATAAAATAATTCCCCTTGGCATGCTGCATACCAAGATTTCTGGCAGCACCAGGTCCTTGATGATCTTGACGGATAAAGCGAAGGGTAAAGGGGGCTTCGTTTTTAAAGGCTTCGACAAATTCTTCTGTTTTATCGGTAGATCCATCATCAACAATTAAGACTTCAAAGGAATCTGGAGACAGTGTTTGATTGCGAAGGGAGAAAAGCAGTTCCTGAATTTCAGAAAGACGATTATAAGTAGGAATAATGACAGAAAAAAGATAGGGATATTCCTTATTCATTTTCTTCTCCATACTTTCCTCGATTTTTTCTGAATTGATAGACAAGCATTTCACCGATGAGTCCCATCGAAAAAAGTTGAATTCCTAAAATTAAGAGCAAAATCCCAAAAAGCAGCATGGCCAAATGAGATTGAAAGGGTTCATGAAAGGCATATTTTAAAACAAGCACCCATATTTCAACAATGACACCAATTATCACCGATAAAATTCCCAACATCCCAAAAAAATGCATGGGACGTTGTGTAAAACGAGCAAGGAAAAGAACGGTAATAAGGTCGAAAAAACCTTTTAGCATCCTGCTGGTTCCGTATTTACTTTTTCCGGATGTCCGTGGATGGTGAGTGACAGGAATCTCGGTAACACGGAATCCTTCCATTTTTGCTAAAACCGGGATATAGCGATGGAGTTCCCCATAAAGACTGATGGATTGAACAACTTCTTTGCGATAAGCTTTTAATCCACAATTAAAATCATGAATGCGAATTCCAGTGAGAAAACTGGTTGTTTTATTAAAAATTTTGCTGGGGAGTGTTTTGCTTACAGGATCATGGCGAATTTTTTTCCATCCCGAGACCATATCCCACCCTTCATGTAATTTTTGAAGAAGGTTTGGAATTTCTTCAGGGTCATCCTGAAGATCCCCATCCATGGTGATGACAAATTTACCTTTTGCTTTTCGAAAGCCTGCCTGGAGAGCAGCTGCTTTCCCCCGATTTCTTCTGAAATGAATTACATGAACATTATCAAATGTTTTTTCCAATTCATCTAAAATTTGTGTCGTTTTATCTGTTGAACCATCATCTACAAAATAAATCTCTCCTGTAAGACTTTCACGGTTCAATACGGAGAGAATTTTTTCCGTTAAGGGTTGAACGGTACCTTCTTCATTGAAGACAGGAATAACAATGGACACATCAATCATGATTTATTGCCTCCAATTGAAGAAAAGCAGGTTTGTAATCTGGTTTATTTTCGAGGGATTTTTGTAGATATTCAATAGCTGAATCTTTTTGATCCATTGAAAGAAGAATCATGGCTTTATGATAGAGTATTTCATGATCATAGGGAAGGATTAAAAGAGCACGATTAATATAATCCAAGGCTTCAGAATATCGTCCTAGGCAATAGAGAACCCATGCCGCTGTATCTAAATAGGCTGCATTGTTCGGTTCCATACTCAACGCTTTTTGAATCATCATCCACGCACGATCGATCTCTTTATTTTGAACTGCCAGTAGATAGCTATAATTATTTAGTACAAGAGGATCTTCCTCATTTTTGTCAAGGAGTTGTTGATACAGAGCTTCCGCCCGAGCGGGTTGCCCCGTTTTATCGTATAAAGCAGCAAGCATTTTTAACACCTCTTCATTCTCTGGCTGGAGCGTACGGAGATTTTCCAAAAGAGTAATTGCTTTCAGTGATTCATCCAGTTCATCCAGGAATAAAGCTTCAAGATACATTAAATCCTCATTTTGGGGATAAAGATCTCGACCTTCCAAAACAACATCCATAGCTGTTTGTATATCTCCGTGATCTGCCAACCAAAAAGCATAATTTTGATAGGCAATGGGGAGAGGCGTTCCTTTACTCAAGGCTAAATTATAATATTTTCTTACACTATCAGGCTCTTCTTTTTGAATATAGGCAATTGCAATTAAATGAGGAAAAGTCCATTGATCGGGCCAAAGCGAATGTCCTCGATAAAGAATATCCAAGGCTTGATCCCATGCTTCATTGCGGATTAACATATCTGCATACAAAAGTTCCGTCTGAGGAGTAACCCCCACTTGATTTCGCCAGTGTTGTAAGGTTTTATAAGCTTCTTCAACATTTCCTACTGCCAAGTATGAGGTAAAAAGCCGTTGATAAAATTGGTGATTGTCAGGCACTAATTCAATCAATTTTACAAGATAAGGAATTGATGACTCATAGCGACCTGATTGATGTAAAACATCTGCAATTCGCGCAAGAACATCGGCATTCTCGGGGTTTTTATGATAAAACTTTTCAAGAATTTCAAGACCTTTTGTCGTGTCGTTTTGAGCAAAATAATAATCCGACAAATTATACCAGGCATCCTCATATTCAGGATACGTTTCAATCAAATATTTCCAGATTTTTTCCGCTTCCTCTGCTTTCCTATCAATAATGTAGGTCAGCGCAATCATATCGTAGAGCTCAGGGTTATCAGGATTCAATGCCACAGTTTTCATAAAAGCATCTCTTGCTCTTGACATACTATTTAGAGCAAAATAGATTTCACCGATTCTTTCATAAATAATGGGACTTGTTGAATCGATGGCTGCCGCTTCTTCATACTCAATAAGAGCTCTGCCATAATCACCTGCCTGCCGATATAATTCACCATAAGCAAATTTCTGAACCGCTCGTGTGGGATAAGACTTCGGCTTTTCTTCAGCAGGTTTTTCAAGAATTCCCCGACTTGTGCATCCTGAAAATATCCCTAAGAAAAAAAACAACAATGTGTATAATGAATACTTTCTCATAATATTAAAATTTACCAACAAAATAATATTTATACAAAATGTTTGCTTAAATAAAAAACCCCTGAAAACCAGGGGTTACTTTTCATTTTATCTACCTGTCAATTGAAAATTTCTTGTTTATTACACGCACAGACTGAAACCATCTTTTGATTATATTTAACGCTTTGATTTTCAGTACTGACAGATTTAAACACTTTCAGGTGAACAATTGCTTCTCCACAGACAGGGCATTTTTTACCTTCTTTTTGCCGGTTTGCAATTTTCGCACCAAATCCACTGGGACGAGCCATTAAGAACCTCCATATTTTTATTGATAAATTTCAACACGATTTTTTCCAGACCGTTTTGCTTTATACATGGCATTATCAGCAGCCTGAATCAGAGAAATACCGTCTTTACTATCTTCTGGAAAAGATGCCATTCCAATACTTACGGTAATGGTTTCCCGAATGCCATCTTGTTCAAAGGGATATTCGGAAATTTTTTGACGGATTCTCTCAGCTGTTCCTTTGACAGCCTCTTTTTCAGCATTGGCCAGGATCACCGTAAATTCTTCTCCACCATACCGAGCGACAATATCCACCATTCGAACATTGTTTTTGATAATATCCGCCACAATCCTCAAAATGTAATCCCCATAAAGGTGTCCGTAGGTATCATTGATCTTTTTGAAATTATCAAGATCCATCATTAATAGGGTTAGGGGTTGATCATAGCGCCGTGCCCGGTAGACTTCTTCAAAGAGCTTTTCTTTAAATGCACGATGGTTAAAAACACCCGTTAACCCGTCCACCGTTGCATAATGATTAAGCATATCCAGCGTTGTTAGCCTGTGATATGCAAGCGCAAAGTTTAAACATATTTGATGGAAGGTATCAAGATATTTTTGAGAATATTCAGCAGGATTATAACTTTCAAGGGTAATAACAATGCCTTTAAGGGTTTCAAATTGTAGACACAGCCCCATCAAGCTATTGTAAAGAGTATAATGAAAATCCCCCGGGGTAAGCCTGTATTCAAAAGGAGCCTTTTCACGATAGCGATTTAAAACAAGAGACTCTTTTTGCTTAAAAAGATAAGCCCAAAGTCCTTCTTTTATCGAAAGGTTATCATCAACTTTCGGAGAATCTATCATGCCATCGGTATAAATAACACGAAGAACGGTAGGAACTTGGGGATTTAGAAGACACACGGTTAATTTATCGTATAAAAAGCTTGATGAAAGCATATTCCTGAGTATTTTTAAGATATCTTCTTCTGTGTTTGCTGAATTTAATTTTTCTAGATAGACACCAAAGGATTCTTCTTCATCTTGGTGTGATGCTTTTTTGCTCATTGAATATAAAAGGTATATGCTTAATCCCAATAAAATCCACAGGGCAACACGCGCACTCTTCAACCATACGGAATTATCAGAAAGGGGTAAAACCCAGATAAAAAAACCCAAGACCCAGATTACACTAAGAATGCCAAAACCCGCTTTTTTCATTCACCCCTCATTGCATTACTAAAGCAAACGAAATTTAAATAAAATAGGACGTTTATTCAACGTTGCTCATTGACAAGTTGAATCCGATTTTTCAAGAAATCCAGATTGAACGTATCATCAGGAACCATTTCATTATTCAGAGAATCGGTTAAAGCCATAGGAGTTGTTTTAGGAGGAGGATTTACAGGATTTGTAGCCGGTTCCTGTCGGGGCGAAGAACTTGACGAACCCATCGATGACATCACAGGAGCAGAATTCATACCAGCCGGAAGGTTCCCCGCACGAGGATGATAGCTCTGCCAAATCACTAAGGTGCTCACTATCACAAGAATAACAGCTGCAACTGCAGAAAAGGTCCGAATGTGATTGAAAAAAAATGTGCGAAACGTATGAGAATGCTCAAGATTATTCTGATAGATATGAATCTTTTCCAGGAGTTCAGCCTCAAAAGAATCAGAAGCAGAGACTTTTTGAAGCATGTGCAAGGCATTAAGAAGATTTTTCATATCTTCAACTTTTCCCTGGCATACAGGACATTCGCGCATGTGAGATTCAACTTCACGGCGCTGGGGGAGCTTTAGCTGATTATCAAGGTAATCTGTTAAATACTTTGAAAAACTGTAACAATCCATTCTATAAGCACACCCTCCTTACTTATCTTTTAATTCTTTCAATAATTCCTGCAATTTCTGTCGACCTCTATTTATCCGGCTTTTCACCGTTCCTACAGGAACACCCACTATCTTACTGATTTCTTCATAAGATAGTTCCTGAATATCTCTTAAAATGATTGCCGTTTTAAATTGTTCCGGTAAACGTGAAATTGCTGTTTGAATTTCTTTTTCTTGATAAGCTGTTCGGGTTTCTCGTTCAGGATTATACGTATCAGAGGGAATTTCAAATTCCTTCTCATCAATTCCCATGTCATGAATAGAATAAATTTTCCGACGTTTGCGCTTTCGAAGCTCTGTTTTTGCCAGATTTCCTGCAATGGTATATATCCAGGTACTAAACCGGGCAATTTCTTTATACATATGACTGCTGGTATAGAGCTTTAAAAAGGTATCCTGGACAATATCCTCAGCCATTTCCCGAGAGCCTACAAACCGAAAGACAAAATTTGTCAGTCTATCTTTATACCGGTGGACTAATTCCAGATAGGCTCGTTCCTCCCCCTTTTGAAAAAGAACAATTAATTCTTCATCTGTATATTTTGCTTTATCTCGCATATTAACCAAGTATTTTATCCACTGTTAAGAGCAAACGTGTAAGCGAATCGCCTCTGGTTGTTTTTAAGTCTTCATCAGCATGAAGAACCGCCTCAATCCCTCTTGCAAGGTCAGCATTTGAATATTGTTTTGAGGCTTTCAACAGTTTTTCATACTTATCCCGCCGCCATGTCCGCGTGAGCTGTTGTCCTTTTTCAACCCGCGGATCTCTTATTATGCGCAAATTCCACAAATAATGAAATAGTGTTATGTTAATAAATGCCTCACTTACCCCATGATTGATAAGATTTTTGGCAATAGTCACGGCCTTTTCCCTCTTTTTTTCACCCAGACTTTCTGCCAAATCCTCAGGGGTCCATGTTCGCTGATAGCCAGCTGATTTCATAATAGATTCCGTGGTGATTGGATCCTCTTCAGGAAGCATCAAATCAAGCTTTTCTAGCTCATTGGATAGGTCATTTAAATCATTCCCCGTCATTTGAATAAGGGTATAAATAGCATCCTGCTCTATATGCCGTTTCATTTTTTTTACATACCTCTCTACCCACTGAGGAATTTCATTATCTGGAGGAGGATTCACATAGATGGTTGTTGCGCTTTGAGAAACTTTTGAAAGAAATTCATGGCGTTTTTCAATAACACTTGCTGTCAGGATTAATATATTCGTCTCTAAAGGATTCTCAAGATATTTTAAAAAGGCCTTTCGCACCGTCGGAATCATTTGTTTGATTTCTTCAATAAGAATAAAATTTCTGCTTTGTAAAAGAGAGATGCCATAGAGAAGTTGCTGAAGATCACTGACTCTGAGTTCCTTTGCCGTTACATATTGGCGGTCAATACCTTGTTTAACCATGACGTTTTTAATTTCCTGGATAAACGTGGTTTTTAAATAAAAGTCACTCCCATAGAGAAAATAGACTGGCTGAAGATTTCCAGTCCCCACCTGCTCCAATTTTTTAAAATATTCTGATAACACCCTCATCCACTCAAGGCAATTGTTAAAAACCCCAATAAAACACAATAATAAGAAAAAGATGTCAGGCGTCCACGCATTAAAAGTCGAATTAACCATTTAAGTGCTAAAATCCCCACAAGAAAAGCTACAACAACCCCAATGAAAATGTTTAAAAGTCCAACGTGTCCTCCAGCCTGTATCTCAGGAATTTCAAGAAGGGTGGTTCCTATCATTAAGGGCAAAGCCATGATAAACGAAAATTTTGCAGCGTTTTCACGTTCCACCCCTGTAAGAAGTCCAGCTGAAATTGTACTTCCACTTCGTGAAATCCCAGGGATAATTGCAAACGCTTGAAAGAGTCCCATAACAAGTACATTCCATGCTTTCAGGGGACGTTTTGTTTTGGGTGCCCATTGTGTAAGAAAAAGAAGAATACCTGTTATTATGAGAGCAATACCTATGGCTCGTGTACTATCAAATAATGACACAAAAAAATCCTGAAAGAACAAGCCAATCACGCCTGCTGGAATCATCGAAAGAAGAATGAGTAAAGACATCCGAAACCACTCATCGTCGCGATAATTTTTTGGAATGTGTCGAATTTTCCAGATTTTTGTAAAAAATGCTGCTAAAATTGCCCCCACCTCTTTTCTAAAGACAACTAATACGCTCATAAAGGTCCCAAAATGAAGGGCAATTTCAAGGGTTATGCCAGGAATGTGCAACCCTAATAGAGCTTCTGTTAAAACCATATGACCTGAACTGCTGACGGGTAAAAATTCTGTTAGCCCCTGAACTACAGCAATAATAATCACGTTTAGTACAGACATTCATTTCCTCAATAATGATAGAAGTCGCTGATCTGTTTTGTTATGTCGATAAGAAACATATCTTTCCTTTTGACACCGAGTGCATCGATTAGTTAGCAAAATATTTTCGCTTGGAATCCCTCTTTGCAAAAGTTGTTCGCGAATAATGTTTTTAAGATTTAACATTTTTTTATGTTCATTCACGTAAGTATGTCCTGGAAAAAAAGAAGCCACATCCTGACCAATTTCGTAACATTTTTCACAAATAGAAGGTCCTGTTGTAATCACCATGTTATCTTGTGAAATTCCATTTTCTTGAAAAAGAGTTACGGCATGGACAACAATGTTTTCTTTGAGTCCCCGCCATCCTGCATGGATAAGTCCCCGCATCTCTCCCCTTTTATCCGCTATAAAAACAGGCACGCAATCGGCAGTGCTAACAAGGAGAATCAAATCTTCCCGATCTGTTATTATGCCATCGCATTCTGGCACAGGGCCAGAATTTCGTGTGAAAATTACATGTCCTGAATGACATTGAACAGGCCAAACTGCATTCTTAAGATTCCACCCCAATTTTTTAAACACAATCTCTTTTAAGCCTTGGGAGGATAAACCCTCATCAAAAAACTTTCGCGTCGTTGTTAGGGCTAAAGTTCCTGTCATAGTATCAAAGAACGGAAAGATATCAAAATAGCGAGGATCCATCTTATTCCTGAAGGGTATAAATCATATTATTTTTAACTTCAATAAGTCGGACAGCCGTGTTTACACCGGGTTTTCGCTTAGAAAAGCGAACATTTCGGATAATTCCCTTAAACTCACCCATCTCATGTGCGGCTTGTAGCATGGCTTCTCGTGATGTACCCCCATTTTCAATAAAATTAAGGATGAGGACCATGGTTTCATAGCCATAGATTGTAAAGCGTTCTGGTTCTTTTCCTGTGTGACTGGCATAATTTTCACGAAAATAACTTACTCGGGGATCTTGATCCAGCATAAGATGATCGGCCGAAATAATTATTCCATCTACATAGCGCCGATAGCGTGATAAAAGCGCTTCATCTAACCAATTCCCGTCTCCCAAAAGGTGCGTATCAAAGTTATAGTAAGCCAACTGGGGGGCAAGTGATTCAATTTGGTTATGATAGATAGGGAGATAAATCGCATCAAGAGATGTAAGGGTTACTTTTAAAGAATCTGCTTGTGTTTTTAACACCAAATTTGGATTTAAAAGGACATTATTGGCATTTAGGGTATCAGCGGCTTGCAGCTCAAAGGCTGCTTTTCTGATGCGCATAAATTGGGATCGCAGATCATTTGGATCTGTGAACCACTCTCTTCGGAGCACCATACCACCATATTGAGAGACTGTTTTAGAAAAGCTGTCTGAAATTCGCCGACCGTAGTCATCGGCAGGGGCTAAAATTGCAAATGTTTTATAGCCCAGAGAATCCACGGCATATTTTGCCAAAGCATAAGCCCGTTCATCCTGATCAGGATTCAATTGGAACACGTAAGGACTTAAAGAAGCTAATCCGTCGCGATTTGCTGTAGGGGTAAAGAGAGGAATTCTTTCATAATTGCAAATAGGTGCCATAGCAATAGCATCCTGGCTTGTGAGGGGGCCTAAAATAGCGACGACCTTTTTCATATCTGCAACAGTTTGAGCAAGATGGATGCTTTTCATAACATCACTTTCATTATCAAGCACTACAAGAGTCACATTATAAAGGAGTTCATTCCGAAATCGATCAAGTGCATAAAGCATTCCATCCAATAAATTTTCCCCAGCTGCTGCGTCAGAACCACTCAACGGAAGAATAACCGCCAAATCTACCTTTGGACGAGATTCTTGCTTTAAATCCTCCATAATTTGATGATAGTAATTCACTTCAAAAAGGGTCATAAGAGATGTTTTAACTGCTGTAAGAATTTGCCGTGCAGCTTCAGGATCTCCTTCATCTTTCATTTTTTCGGCTCGAAGCAGTTCAATACCACGCAATTCTGCCTGACTTTGAGCAAGCGCTTTAAGGGTTTGAATATCCTCAAGAGATAAAAACTGTCGGGATCCTTCTCGTGCCAGATAGAGTGCTTTATTCCGTAAGGATTCATCATCGGTATGATACACCACATACAGGGCAAAAGAAACAGCAGGTAGATAGCGCCCTGTTTTTATGAGCGACGCACTCTTTGTGTAAATCACATGTTCATAGTATCGGCTTTCAGAAAAGAGATCCAAAAACTCTATCGATTCTTCCAAAACCTCTTCATGACGATCCAAAAAATATAAACTACGGATAACCATAAAAAGAGCAGTAGAAGCATTGGGGTTCACATCAACAGGAAGGGTATGATAGGCTTTATGAAAAAGCAAATATGCCTCATAGTAATTTTCCCGTTCAAACTCTTTTAACCCCTTTTCTACAAATGGCTTGGTTGAGGCAAAATCCATTGCCGGGAGCAAGCAAAAGATTAAAATAAGTACAAAACGATTATGATACTGTTTTGTCACGTGCCTCCTCAGAATAAAGGTTAAACCCATACGATTTAAGTGATGATAAAGCCTTGATGTCTGTTAGATCAAATTTTAAAGGAGTTATAGAAATTTTTTGTTCAAGGATAGCCGCTTCATCGGTTTCTGCAGCTTCTGTTCCTGCAACTTTTTCACCTGATAGCCAATAATAAGGTTCCTGTTTGGGATTTATCCGTTCAACAAAAATCTCTCGCCACTGGGCGCTTCCTTGTCGGGTAATTTCTACCCCTTGAATATCAGAAAGGGAACAGACATTGGGGACATTTATATTTAGCAAGACACCTTTTGGAAGTCCTTTTTCAAGGATTTTTTCAACAACATGACGAATAAAAATCTGTGCTGGTTCAAAATGAGGGTCTACATAAGTCGTCAAACTAACAGCAAGTGATGGAATCCCCATAATTGTCCCTTCGGCAGCAGCGGCTACAGTTCCTGAATATAAAACATTATACCCCGTATTACTTCCAAGGTTAATGCCGCTAATCACTAAATCTGGTAATTTTTTCATCAATTTATGAAGGGCAAATTTGGAACAATCGGCAGGCATTCCTGAAATCGCTATACCAAAAAATTTCCCATTTTTATAATATTTTCGAGGATAGATGACATCATGGAGTGTAATGGCATGACCGGTAGCGCTCCGTTCCTTTTCTGGAGCGACAATAGTCAATGATCCCAATCCCGACAGGGCATCTGCAAGGGCTTGGAGTCCTGGCGCTACAATACCATCATCGTTCACTAATAAAAATGAGGGTTTTTCAGGCATAATAAAATTTTAAAACCTCATCAATAGATTTTTTTAAGTTTCTCCTGTCTACAACTGCATCCACAAAGCCTTTTTTAAGAAGGAATTCGGCAGTTTGAAAGCCTTCAGGGAGTTCTTCTCCGATGGTTTGACGAATAACTCTCGGCCCTGCGAACCCAATAAGAGCACCGGGTTCTGCAAAAATAACATCACCTAACATAGCAAAACTGGCCGTTACACCTCCTGTGGTTGGATGCGTTAAAACACTGATATAGGGAATGCCCGCATCATGAAGACGCGCAAGGCGAGAAGCTGTTTTTACCATTTGCATAAGGGATAAAACACCCTCTTGCATACGAGCACCTCCCGAAGCACTTATAATAATGAGAGGAAATTTCTTTTCTAAAGATCGATCAATGATTCGGGCAATTTTTTCACCAACAACAGACCCCATGCTGCCACCAATGAAGCGAAAATCCATCACGGCTAAATGGATAGACATGCCATTTAATTTTGATTCTACCGTTCTTACAGCTTCATTGAGCCCTGTTTTCTGAATGGCCGCTGCTAATTGCTCCTCATAAGGTATCGGATCTGAAAAATCTAAAGGATTCCCTGAACGCATCCCTGCGTCATATTCTTTATATGTTCCTCCATCACATAACATTACAAGGTAATGGTCAGAATTAATTCGAAAATGATAATTGCATTTAAAACAGACATGTTGATGGCGAGCAAGCTCTTTATAATAAATGATTTCGCCGCATTGAGGACATTTTTTCCAAACGCCTTCAGGAATTTCCTTTTTATCATCACTTAAAATTGATTTCTCTGTTCGTTCATACCATTTTGCCATCTTATCACCTCACTGTTCGACTCATTATCAATGCATGTGCTTTTTCAGCAGCATAATAATTTTTTCTTATTCCTTTTATTTCAAACCCAAATTTACGATACAAAGCCAAAGCTGCCATATTATTGTGACGTACCTCAAGAGTAATCTGCTTGATTCTCATATCATACGCAAGATGTATCACGTATTCCAACATATATGACCCTAATCCATGGAATCGATAGTCAGGGGCAACAGCAAGATTTGTAATATGAATCTCCGGGGGTAAAATCCAGAGCCCCATATAGCCTACCAACGTATCTTTTATTTCAAGAACCATCATTTTAGAAACAGAACTGACAGATATTTCGTATTCAAAATTGTCTCTATGCCAAGGGTCAATATAACATTGTTGCTCAATCTCTAATACACGATCTAAATCATCCATCCTCATGGGACGAAAGGAAACATCTCCTAAAGTGATTTTCTTTTTTGTTTTATCCATGTGTTTGCCACCTGACAGGGTCATAGCGGGAACCATAATTGATCTTCACCTGATCATACGTTGTTGTAAAGGATGAAGATTCGCCATGCAAGGCATAGTCACCAATCCAGGCCGGTAGAATGTTATAGATGCTTTCTTTCATAGAGGATAACTCTGATAGGCCACCATTCGTAAGAACCTGTTGACACTCAGGATATTTTTTTTTAACCTCGCTCACTTTTAGGTAATAAATTTTTTCTTCATTTTTACCAAGGGTATAAATATAATCCCGATGTGAATGAATCACCCACACAGGATTATCGTTGTTTTCTGGTATATGTTGGGTTGCATATCGAAAAGCAAAAAGAGTATTAACGGCGGCAATTGGAATTTTATCGCTGTAAGCTAATCCTTTAACAAAACTCATCCCAATGCGAAGACCTGTAAAAGAGCCTGGCCCTGCCGAAACAGCAATACCATCCAACTGAGAAACGTTTATACCATTGCGAGTCAGAAGATCGTTACATATTCCAGCCAATTTTTCAGCATGAATTTTGGTATCAATAAGTATTTGTTGATCTTTTTCTCCTTCGGGAGTACACAGGGAAACCCCGCACACGTACGAAGAGGTTTCAACAGCTAAAAGTAACATGTAACTTCTCCGGAGATTCAATAACAATGTCTCGGATATTTTCTTGCAAATCCAGACGATTTAGTGAAATCCGAATAGTATTTTCTGGAAGAAACGCCTCGATTTTCTGTGGCCATTCTATAACAACAATGCCTCCTTTATCTAAATACTCTTCAAAACCAAGATAGAGAATTTCTTGAGGATTTTTAATGCGATAACAATCAATGTGATAGAGGGTCAGAGCTCCAGGATATTCATTAATCAGCGTAAAGGTCGGACTTGTCGCCAATTGATTTGAATGAAATCCTTTTGTTAGTCCCCGTGTTAAGGTTGTTTTTCCCACAGCTAAATCACCATAAAGTGCCAAAACATCACCAGGCTTCAATGCTTTTGCAATTTCTTTTCCTAAGTTTTCTGTTTCTTCAGCATTGTATGTACGAAAAACTTTTTTATAGACGCTCATAGTTTATTTCCTGGGATGAAGAATAGCAACGGGTAAAATCATTTCGTGGAGTGAGATTCCCCCATGCTGAAATGAATCAGGATAATTTTTTTCATATTTTCGCAAATTGTTCGGATAGAGAAAGAAATAATCACTTCGAGCAAAGATATAATTGGTATAAACCTGGGTTTCAGGAAGGCGAAAACGTTTGGGATCGCGGATACAATAGGCTTGTTTATCAGGCACCTTTAAATTTCGCCCTACCTTATATCGAACACTCGTGGATGTCTCTTTATCAGCTTTTACAAGGCATCCTCGTGAAACTTTCCGACTTCCATGATCTGAGGTTACAATTAAGGTATAATCTTGCATAGCTGCTTTTTCTAGAATTTTTAAAAGGTAAGAATTTTCAAACCAGCTTCGGACAATCTTTCGATAGCTCGATTCATTGGGAACAATTTCCTGAAGAATGTCGGATTCAGATCGGCGATGGGCAAGAATATCCACAAAGTTTACTACAAATGTGAGAAAATTTACTCCCAAGTAATCAGAAAAGTGAGCGGCAATCTGTTCCCCCTGCTGTGAATGAATAATCTTTTGGAATTTACTGGAAACAGATTTTGAAAGTCCGCGATTTTCAAGATAATCCTCTAACAAATTCCGTTCATAACGATTCATGCTCTCTTCAGATTCCGGGTCATCATAGATATCTGGGTAACGTTTATAGATTTTATCGGTAGTATCACCTGCAAACAAGGCATTTCTGCTGTATGGGGTAGCCGTTGGAAGAATACTTACTTGATGATACAGCTCAGAATCAAAACGTTGATCAATAATTGGAGAAAGCATAAGCCATTGATCTAAGCGCATGCAATCAATCACAAGAAGAAGCACTTTTTCACCGTTTTTCAAAGAAGGTAAAACGTAGGTATCCAACACTTGGTGAGACATGGGCAAATCTGCAGAGCCGTTTATCCAAGATTCATAATTTTCAATGACTTGTTTTTCAAAGCGGACATTGGCTTCGAAAATTTGATCATTTAAAATATTTTTTAATTCTTCTTGAGGATTTTCATCAAATTCGATTTCCCACCGACACAAATCGGTATGAAGGGTAGCCCAGTGTTTGAGTGAACTTTTATCCTCATTAATCCTTATATTCATCTCACCAAAATTTTTCATATACTGTTGGGCTTGAGCTTCCTGTGTGATGTGATGCCCTTCCAGATTCTTTTTTAAAACCAATAAAATTTGGGATGGATTGATTGGCTTTGTAAGATAATCGGAAATTTTCCTTCCAATAGCATCTTCCATGAGGGATTCTTCTTCATTTTTAGTAATCATAATAACTGGCAATGAGGGACGAAGATGCTTAATTTTTTCAAGAACCGCTAAGCCATTCACGCCATCCATCATTTCATCCAGCAATACCGCATGAATATATTGGCTGCGAATAATATCAAGGGCATCAACCCCATTCGTTGCAGTTAAAACGTCATAACCTTTATTTTCAAGAAAAAGAATGTGAGGTTTTAAAAGATGAATTTCATCATCAACCCACACAATTTTTTGTTTTTTCTCATTTTTCATAATTTTTAATTTACTCCATCTTTTTAAATTGTCCCAATGACTTTAAAGAGGACAAATGATAAAGTTCCCGTGTTCGGAACAAATTTTGGAATGTCTACATACAAAGAATATAAAAAAAGAAGGATAAAACGATGAAACAATTTCACAAGGCGTTTTTTATAAAAGTTTTGTTTTTACTGATTGTATTTATCTTGCCCTTAGGCGCGGATGTTCTTAATGATTTAAGTGAACAGTTTGTAAAAGTTGCAAACGAAGTGAGTCCTACCGTTGTAACCATTATAGCAGAAAAAGTGATTCGACGACCTAATATCTTTGGTGGATGGGAGTATGACTTTTTTGGTTTTCATATTCCTCAGGATCGAGAGATTGAGTACAAAACAAATGTCTTAGGATCAGGTGTTTTGATCAATGATGGGTACATTTTAACGAACAATCATGTTGTTGAAAATGTTGAAGAGATCACGGTTCATTTAAGTACTCGTTTTGAATACAAAGCGGAAATCATAGGTCGTGATCCTAAATCAGACATTGCTGTTTTGCGAATTGAGGGGAAAAACCTTCCAGAAGCAACATTGGGAAATTCGGACGAACTACACGTTGGTCAATGGGTTTTAGCCATTGGAAATCCCTTTAGTGATCAATTATACAGCACCGTAACCCACGGAATTGTTTCTGCTTTAGGGCGCTCAAGGGTAGGACTTGTAGATTATGAGGATTTCATTCAGACGGATGCTCCCATCAATCCGGGAAATTCTGGCGGTGCTCTCGTAAATTTAAAGGGAGAAGTGATTGGGATTAATTCTGCAATTGCAACCCGATCTGGGGGCTCTCAGGGAGTTGGTTTTGCCATCCCAATCAATCTTGCAAAGCGGGTCATGAAAGATTTAATTGAACATGGCAGGGTTATCCGAGGATATTTGGGTGTCCAGATTCAAGAAGTGGATTATCAAATTGCCCAGTCTTTGGGATTAAATGAAGTTGTAGGTGCCTTAATTGCCGATGTTGTAAAAGATACTCCTGCCGACAAAGCTGGCTTAAAAACAGGCGATCTTGTTTTAAAAGTCAATGAAAAAAAGATTCATACTTCGGCAGAGTTAAGAAATACTATTTCTGCATGCAGACCCAATGAAAAAGTGACACTCACAATTCTGAGAAATGGAAAAGAAAAAAATATAGATGTCGTCCTCACAGAACTTCCTGAGGATTTAGATCAGTCGGCTCAATCTGAAAAGCCCGTGGAAGGGCCAGGCTTTACGGTTCAGGACCTTGATAAAAATCTTGCTACTCAATTTGGCCTAAAAAATGAAAGCGGTGTTGTTATCACAGAAGTAAAACCCAATTCGGAAGCATCAAAAAAAGGACTCCGTCCAGGTGACATTATTCTCAGCGTGGGCAATCAAGAAGTCTCAACAGTGAAGGAGTTTAACAAAGAATTTGAAAAATATAAAAAAGGCGATACTGTGTTATTGCTTATTCAACGAAAAACATTGAAACTTTTTGTCGCGCTTACCATACAATAGATACTTCTCAAATCCCCTCAATGCTCCTCACAGGGTCGTTCTATGAACGACCCTCTCTTTTTTATAGGATAAATTATCAAATTGGTAAATTTATACGTTTTTGTCATTCTCTTCACAAAAAATTCACTAAAATGGACATATTCCTATTCCCCACAAGAAAACGACTCTGTTTTTACCAACATTTTTGTTTTTCAAAGCATGGGTATTTATCTATAAATTTAGCTGGCAAGATTTTGAAAAAGTGTCGTTTCTCTCTGGCTTTTTTAACTAAAACTTTGCTTGTTTATCCTATCAATATCAACAAATTGTTTATCTAAGTTTAATGAGGTAAAAAATTTTTTTGATACACGAGGGTTACTGAAAGGGGATAATGATCTGAAAAACCTCCAACAACCTGCCGCTGCTGAATAAAGGCTTCTGGAAAGCCAAATTCGTTCTGCATTGCAGGGTGATAGAGTACTTTGGCAGACTCTTTACAAATAGAGGGTGTACCTATAAAAAATTCCGAACTTGCAAAGAGATGATCCAATTGCTCTTTTTGGGCGCGATAAACATAGGTCCAGACGTCTGTAATAAGCGGTGAAAAAAAATTCCTCAATATCTTCACAGGTTCATCGTTAGATCCAGCATTTAAATCGCCCATAAGAAGTATCTTTTTACCCTTGTATTGATCA
The DNA here is from genome assembly GCA_028716785.1 of Fidelibacterota bacterium. GTDB lineage: Bacteria > Fidelibacterota > Fidelibacteria > Fidelibacterales > Fidelibacteraceae > Fidelibacter. The sequence goes on along the minus strand of JAQUPD010000006.1, from coordinate 29,253 downwards.
TGTAATAGCGTTACCAACTGACGAGAACATGCAAGACGATCAGGTTCAGACCGGGATTCTCCTCCCCGCTTAGAGGGAAAATGGAGAACACCAACAACAAAGGGGTCCGCTGTAACATTTTTGATGGCCAATTCTACCAGCAAAAAGTCTCGTGTTTTACCTCCCGATACTAAGTGAGGCCGATAATATCTTTCATGGATTACTGTGAAAAAATCAGTGCGATATAAAAGTGCACAGTCAATTCCTCGCGGATCATCTCCATCCTGATGGATAATTCCCCATACCTCTGAATTATCCATCTTATTGCACAATGCTTCTAAAACTTCACGATTTTCAACTTCTGCAAGACCAACAATTTGTGGCTTTTCATCATTAATTATCCGAGATATTTGCTCCACTTTGTATTGATATACCCTTTCATTCCATCCTAAATAACTTTCTGACAAAAATTCTTCATCTGCCGTTATGGAATCATCCACCATATCAAATAAATTTTCAACATTCCAAAACATCACAGTGAATTCTTCTGACTCAGATGAACAACCCGATATAAAGAATATGCAAAGTATAAGTAAAATTATGTTACACTAATCAATATACTTGTATTTTGAGATTTATGCAATAATTTCTTTTAATTCATTAAAATGATCTATGATATAATGAGGATGGGCATTTATAAGTGCTTGTCGACTGGAATATCCCCAACTCACTGCTATGGCTGTACAGTTTGAAGCAAGAGCTGTTTCAATATCGATAGGACTATCACCAATATGGCAAAGTGTTCTTTGGAGTGCCGTTTTTTTATAGATATAGGCAATAACAGCAGGATTAGGTTTTTTTTCTGGCAGGGTATCTCCCCCCACAATAACAGAAAAAGCATTTTCAAGACCGAAATAATTAAGAATTTTTCGGGTCATGGATTCTGCTTTATTCGTTATTAAAACTTGTATTTTATAACTAAAATGCGTAACAATTTCTTTTGCTCCTGTATAAAGGCGTGTTTCATCTGTGCAATGTTCTTGATAAATCTGTTTATAGCGATCAAGGATTTCTTGGTATAGTGTTTCAAAAGTATTAGGAGCATGGATCTCCGCCAAAGAAACTTTTAAAGCCCGTTCTACCATTGCAGGAATACCATTACCCACAAAGGTTTTCATTTGCTCCTGACTAATGGGGGGTAAGCTTTTCTCTTTGAGTGTCATATTCATGGATAAGGTTATATCCGGAATGGAATCCACAAGGGTTCCATCCAAATCATAACTAAGAATATCTGGGTTAATCACAGATTTTTCTTCTCCTTTTCCCGGCATTCATGACAGATACCATATATTTGCATTACATGTGACATTGGATAAAATTTATGATTTTGACAGATTGTATGTTGGCGAAGTTCAATAATATGATCATTAAACTCAATAACTTTTCCACATCTTAAACATTTCATATGATCGTGGTGAGGTTGTCCCAATTTGAATTCATAAACGCATCGTCCCTCCCCAAAATCCATTTTTTGGATATAGCGTTTTTCTACAAGCAGATCAAGAGTACGATAAATGGTTGCGCGACTTACACCTGCTTTTTGCTTTTTTAGGATAGCATAAAGGGTATCAGCATTAATATGATTCTGTTGATCATAGATAATTTCAATAATTTTTTTCCGCTGTTGGGTAATTTTTATTCCTTCTTTTTGAAGTCTTTGGAGAATTTCATCCATAACTTTAGGATCCATCACATTACCCCCTTTAACCTTGTGCTTTTATTCCAGTAGTTGTAAAAATTTGGCTGCAATTATTTTCACTACACCTCCTTGAAAAGCAACGCGAAAAGCTGGTTGTGAGCTATGGACAGCCTCTAAAACCTTCCCCTTGCCAAATATTTTGTGCATTACACAATCGCCCACACAAATTTTCTGGGAAGGTGAGAGTTGCAGAGAAATTCCTTTTTTTGTTTCTCTTTTAGACGAAGAAGCGCTATTCCATGACATTTGGGGTGATCTGTGCCTAAATGTTGGGGTTATTTCGGACTCATTGAATCCAAAGAGAAAATCATTAGAAGAGGTTTTCTTTGTAAAACCTGTTTTTTTAAGGCACTCTAAAGGGATATCATCGATAAAAGAGCTTGGCAGGGAAGGCATCCAATTGCCATATCGACGTCGTTGCCGGGCACACGTAAGAATACACCGTTTCATAGCCCTGGTTATTCCTACATAAAAAAGACGTCGTTCTTCTTCCAATTCATCATCATTTTTTTTGGCACGCTCAAGGGGAAATAGTCCGTCTTCTAATCCTGAAATAAAAACAATAGGGAATTCCAATCCTTTCGCGCTGTGGAGTGTCATCAAAACAACAGCATCTGCAGCATCCTCCCATTGATCAATATCTGTTAGTAAAGAAATATCCTGCAGAAAATTTTCTAAGGTTGCCTCTTCATTATTTTGTTCAAATTCACTGGCACTGTTAACAAATTCCTCTAAATTTTTCAAGCGCTCTTCATTTTCCTTACTAGCATTATCCATTTCATAGGCGCTTTTATACCCCGTTTTCTCTAATACTTCTATCACGCCATCCGTAAGCGTTAACAGGTTCAGCCTCTCTTTTAAGGCAAGCATCATTGAAAGGAAATTTTTCACGTGATGGGCTGATACACCTTTTAGTCCTGCTTCATCAGGATATTGAAGAGCTTCCCAGAGTGTTCGATGCGTTTCATTCGCAAAGTGTTCTAAGCGTTCCAGACTTGTTTTTCCAATGCCTCGCGCTGGCGAATTAATGATACGTTTCAAACTCAACTGATCTTTTGGATTCACCAAAACTCGTAAATAAGCTAAAATATCTTTAATCTCTTTTCGATCATAAAATCGGGTTCCGCCTACAATGATATAGCGTATCTGACGATTGATAAGCGCCTCTTCCAGCTGTCTGGATTGAGCATTTGTCCGATAGAGAATCGCGTGATCACGATAGTGAAATCCTTTTAAATAATTTTCTTTTATCATCTTGGCAATGTAGTTGGCTTCATCATGATCACTCGATGCCTGATGAAAAATAATTTTTTCGCCTTCTTCGGATTTGGTCCACAAGGTTTTATCTTTACGATTCTTATTTTTTTTCACTAACGCCGAAGCAGCTTTTAAAATCATGCCGGTCGAACGATAATTTTGTTCCAACTTAATGACAGTAGCATTGGGAAAAGTCTGTTCGAATTCCAGAATATTACGGATATCTGCACCCCTCCATCCATAAATGGATTGGTCATCATCACCTACAACACAAATATTGTGGTGACGTTCGCTAATTGCTTGTAAAAAAAGAAATTGTGCCCGATTTGTGTCTTGATATTCATCGACCAAAATATAATCCCACCGATATTGCATAAAGGTAAGAACATCAGGGAATTGTTTAAATAGGAAGAGCGGCATGATGAGCAGGTCATCAAAATCCATGGCATTATTATTTTTAAGTCGCTGTTGATATGCGTGGTAGATTTGGACTTTCTTTTCTCCCAGAAAATCGCCCCTGACTTCTATTTTGGCTTCGTGTGGAAGAAGCATATTTTGTTTACAATCGCTGATGAAATATTTCATACCATGATGCGTAAGCGAGGCAGCATTAATAGTCAGGTCATTCATCACAGCACGAATAAGCTGAAGTGAATCATCAGAATCATAAATGGTAAAATCGCGTGTATATCCAAGGCGATGAGCTTCTTTTCGCAAAAAACGTGCATTAATGCTGTGAAATGTCCCCATGGTAACGCGATCAGCTTTAGAGCCTAACATGTTATTCAGGCGTATCCGCATTTCACCAGCAGCTTTATTAGTAAAAGTTACGGCCAAAATACGTTCGGGGACTGTTTTTTTCTGTTCAAGCAGGTAAGCTATTTTGCGAATTAAAACCCGTGTTTTACCACTTCCAGCACCTGCAAAAATAAGAAGCGGTCCCTCTGTGGTTAAAACAGCTTCTCGTTGAGGGGGATTGAGATTTTCAAGAAGGTGAGTCATTCAATGCTGCCTTTTCCCGTTGTTGTTGACGATAGACATTCCATCGTACTTGTTGAAATGCTTGTTTCGCTTTTAAATGTTCCTGATGAGTCCGTGAAAAAACATGAGATCCATTACCCTGTGCAACAAAATAAAGATACTCTGTTGTATCTGGGTAAATTGCAGCTAATATCGCATCTTTTCCAGGATTATTAATTGGACCAGGAGGAAGTCCTGGATATCGATAGGTATTATAGGGAGAATCAATCTCGAGATGTTGCGTTTGCAGTCGGATTTTTGGCCCAGGGACTAGATATTGTATCGTTGGGTCAGCCTGGAGTTTCATTCCACGTTGTAAACGATTATAATAAACAGAAGCAATAACAGGCATTTCTTCATGAATCATTGCCTCTCCTTGAATAATTGATGCAAGTGTTACGATTTCATGAACAGTGTGGCCATTTTTTGTGATTTCCTGCTGAAGCGAATCATTAACTACCACAAAAAATTGCTGAATCATTCGCGAAATAATGTCAGGGGGCGTAGCATTTTCATAAAAGTAATAGGTTTCAGGAAAAAGATATCCTTCCAATGAAGAAACGGGAAGGGGAAAATCAAAAAGATCTGTGCTATCTTTATAGGCAAGAAAATCTTCCCGTGAAAAGTGAAAATGTTTGCTTAAGGAATCCGCAATTTCTTCAAATTCGAGTCCTTCCGGAATTGTTACGCGGATTTGAAGGAGTTTTGCTGCAGAAAGAAGATCAACAAGTCTCCCATAAGTGAGTCCACCTGGAATTTTGTAGGTTCCCGCTTTGAGTTTTGTTGTTTTTCCTTTTAATCTTGCACTCAAATAAAAAAAGGATGGTGTTTCAATGAATCCTTTCGCTTCCAAAGAATCGGAAATCTGAGAAAAGGGAGTCCCCCGCGGGATATAAAAGGTAAGGACCATATTGGGATCAAGGGAATTTGCAGTTTTTTGAGGAATTTGGAAAAGAAAAATGCCTACGATCAATAGACACAGAAGAAGGATAAAAAGGGGTTGTGTAACATTTCTCTCACGCTTTTTCCGTCGCAAGTGGCTACGCCATTGATTCATTGAAAAATCCACTTTTAGAAGGATTAATATCGGTAGTGTTCGGGCTTATAGGGTCCTTCGACCGGTGTGCCGATATACTCTGCTTGTTTTTGTGTAAGCGTGGTAAGTTTTACGCCTAATTTTTTCAGATGAAGTCGAGCTACTTTTTCATCCAGTATTTTTGGTAAAAAGTAGACTTTTTTCTCATGATCGTTTGTCCACAGTTCAATTTGCGCTAAAACCTGATTGCTAAATGAATTGCTCATCACAAATGAGGAATGGCCTGTTGCGTTACCCAAATTTACAAGCCGACCTTCTGAAAGAAGAAGAATGGAATGTCCATCGGAAAAGCGAATTTGATCAACCTGGGGTTTCACTGGAATTTTTTTAGTATCTGGCCGAGCTAAGAGGGCATCTACCTGAATTTCATTATCAAAATGCCCAATATTACACACAATAGCCATATCTTTCATAGCAGCCATGTGATCCACTGTAATAACATCACAATTTCCAGTAGCCGTCACAAAAATATCGGGATTATCATCTCGAATAGCATCTTCAACAGGTTTAACTTCATAGCCTTCCATAGCAGCTTGAAGAGCGCAAATGGGATCAATTTCTGAAATAAGAACGCGAGCGCCAAATCCCTTCATGGATTGGGCACATCCTTTACCGACATCACCATAGCCACAAATCATCACAGTTTTTCCTGCCACCATTACATCTGTCGCTCGTTTTATACCATCTGCCAATGACTCACGACATCCATAAAGATTATCAAATTTAGACTTTGTTACGGAGTCATTTACATTAATGGCAGGGAAAAGCAAGGTTCCTTTTTTCATAAACTCGTAAAGGCGATGAACGCCCGTTGTTGTTTCTTCACTTACCCCGCGGATATTTTCAGCAATGTGATGCCAGCGCTGAGGATTGGATTTCATCTCTTTTAAAATCAGGCGATGCATGATGCTAAGTTCTTTATTCTCCGTGTTTATTTCTGGCAATTTACCTGTCTCAGCATAAATTTTCTCAAGACGCACTCCTTCATGGATAAAAAGGGTAGCATCTCCCCCATCATCGACAATAAGGTGTGGTCCTTGCTTTCCATGGAAAAGTGCCATTTGTGTACACCACCAATATTCTTCTAGAGTTTCACCTTTCCAGGCAAAAACAGGAATCCCTACTTTAGCAATGGCAGCAGCAGCATGATCTTGAGTAGAAAAAATATTACAACTAGCCCACCGAACGTTAGCACCTAAAGCGCTGAGTGTTTCAATCAAAACAGCTGTTTGAATCGTCATATGAAGGCTCCCTGTAATCCGGGCTCCTTTCAATGGCTGTTTTTCACGGTATTCTTCTCGCAGGGCCATAAGACCCGGCATTTCCTTCTCTGCAAATTCAATTTCTTTTCGGCCAAAATCAGCTAAAGAAATATCACGAACTTTATAATCCATTAATCACCTTCCCATTATACTCGTTGATAATCATCTTCATACCGGATAATATCATCTTCGCCTAAATACTCACCTAATTGAACTTCTATAAAAACTGCTTTCTCATTTCCTATATTTTCAATCCGATGTTTATTGCCCCGGGGAATAAAAATATGATCACCGACATGATATAATTTGCCATCATCATTATTCACGACCTTTACTTTTCCTTCGGCTATCACCCAATGCTCATTGCGTTGTCTATGGGATTGGAGGGAAAGGCGTTTTCTTGGAAAAACAGTAATCCGTTTCACTTTATAGGTGGATTCTTCCAAAAGAATTTCAAAAGTTCCCCACGGGCGTTCTTCAATATAATTCATGCTTTTCCTCTTCTCAAGGTCTAGACAAATACCATGATGTCATAGCAAAAACGTTAATTACAGATAATATAGCGCTAAAAGGACCTAAAACATCGGTGACTTGTTTCATGAATTTCGGGGGAATCATAATAGTATCACCAGGACGAATAATGGGGAGCAAGGATTTATCCCCCGTCTCAATATATTTCTCAATATCCACAATAATCAGGATTTTCTCCCCATCTTCAGTTCGCTCATTTCTTAAAAGACGAACGTTGGTCAATTTAGCCATATTTGTCGGACCCCCTGCATACGAAATGATACCAATAATATCACTCGTAAGCGGAACATCATAAATCCCAGGCCGCACAACCTCACCCCAGATTTTTACAGGATAAAGAAGTTCTGTTTGTTCCTGACGCCCTAAATAATACCCACTTCCTGTTGTAGAGCCAAGGATTTGTGCCGTGAGTGTTTCCCCTATAAGCAAAAAGAGAAAAAGAGCCATGCTATATTTTTTAATCATTTTTATTCCTCTACCTGAAAAGTTATCCATGGACTTTCACTACCTTCAATTTCAAATCCAGCCGGATCTTGTCTGCCAATAGCATCGACTTTCCATCGATAGGTATCTTCACCAGAGAGTACAGGTTCTGTGGCGGTGTTATCTGCATTAAAGTTTACAGATTGACCTCCTCCTGTATAATCCTTTCGTTCTACACCATAGAACCAAACAACCTGGCGAGTTGTTATATTTTCAAGGCGAATATAATAATAATTGATGGAATATTGAAAGTCATTGGAAAATTTCCAGCTAAATTCAGGGATTAGTTGTGCTTTTTGAGAAAGAGTGGGACGACAATCACTGGGTGGTGGTGCCAGGGCATATCGTACAGTATCAGAGGGCTCGCTCTTATTTTCTGAAACATCTAAGGCTCTAAGATAATAATAATACATCGTGCCAAGTGTGATATCAGTATCTACATACATTGTATCAGAAATCACTGGATTTAAAGCAAACGTAAAAACTGTATCAATGGGAAAAAATTTTAGCTCGCCTGTTTCACTGGTATCGGGAGCTCGATAAATAATATATCCTTCCAATTCAGGATCCGCATTTCGGTGCCATTCCAAGCAAATGCCTTGTACCTTATCATCAGCATCAATCCCTCTTTCATCATATTCCCAGGGGAGCGATTTCGGGACAAAATAGGGTCGATGAGGGGGATTAGGATCTTCAACATCGTCACATCCTGCAAGAAAAAAAAGACAACAACCTATCAAAAAAGAGAAAATCAAGGATTTCATGGTTTCTTTCCCCCGGTCAGGGTCAATGAAATTTTGTGACCCACATCAAGAGGATGATCCTGAAAGGCATAATCAAGGATAAGATTTATTTTTCCTATTGGGAATCGAAATCCAGCGCCGGCATTGATGCTTAAATCATCTTTTCCCAAGCGAAACACTAACATGTCCATAATTTCCCATTCAATGCCCCACCGAAAAGTCGGTTCATCAAGGAGCACATTTTGAATCATAAGTCGTAAATCAGAATACAAAAAATGAAGGGGCTGATCCAGGGCTACCCCCCATAAAAGGCGCATTCTTGCTTGATCCACATGTCCTGTTGACCAATATATGCCGGTTGTATAAACATTTTGTGCTGTCATCGCAAAAACAAAATCACCCAAGTTACGGATATAAAAAATTTCATTACCAGGAACAATAAACCGGAATCCTGCATCAGCACCAATACCGTGAGCAGTCTCACCGCCCATGGATTTATGAAGGACTTTCACAGAAACTCCTATTGGATTATCAATATAAAAGGTATCATACTGCCATCCCAAATCAATTCGATGCCGCAGATAGCGCGCAAGGGTAAGCGTGACCAAATCCTCACGGGAGTTAAATGTCGAATAGGCATCCTGATTCGTCCGGACGAAGTTACGTCGCTCTAAGGGTGTCATCGAAGACAAATCAGGGTGTTCCTCAATATCATTTACTCCCACACGGTTCCACAGAACAGCCCAGTGCCAGACATCCGCGTACAAATTTTTATATCCTAGTGCATATTGAAATCCCAGTCCATAGAGAGAATGATATTGTAAAAAGGCCTCCATCCTTTCTCCCTCTGAGAGTCCTGCAGGATTCATAGGCACCGAACGAATACCTGTTAAGTTTGTCACGCCTACATGTCCTGCTCCCATTGCAGCAGCAGGATAAGCTGTTAACATAAACGCATCACCATATTTACCAGCACTTAGACTGGAAATCGTTAAAAGAATTATTATGATGAGTCGTTTTGTCATTTAAGTTTTACAACCTTCCCTTTGGATGATAAGCTTTCGGCGCCAATTTTGCCATAAATTCGATAAAAATAAACCCCATTTGCCACAAATTCGTCATTTTTATCCCGGCCATACCAGGGAATTTCATGATATCCTACATCATTAAGGGGAAGGTCTGTTTCAGCATTAAAGCGATCTATCCGCAAAATACGTCGCCCTGAAAGGGTGTATATTTCGATATAAACTTCATCAAATTGTGACGTAAGTTCGTAAATAATTTGCGTTTTAGCTCCAAAGGGATTTGGAAAACAGCCATAATCAATAATTTGAGCAGACCGGGATGTAATGAGTTCATATTCTGGTGATTGTGATTGATTTCCTAACCCATCCATCGCGCTAACCGAAAGGGTATGGGTTCGTCCCAACGTAAATTCAGGACTAAAATTGAGTCCTAACTGCCGACCTGATGGATCAGAGACATATTTTATAAGGGATTCATCCAACTTTTCCCCATCTAAATAAACGCCCCACGTAAGGGGATCGGTATGAACGGTTATATTATCCGTAATTATGGCAGAAAAGCGTGCGCCATCAGAAATATAGGAACCTGGGAGAATTTCACGAGAGTTCACGGTAATTTCGATCTGCGGCGCTTCAGTATCCAGGAGATGAATGTCTAAGAGATAACCAGGAAGCATCCCTCTAAAGCTTCCATCATGTGGTACTAAAGCTAAAAGTTGGTTTGATGATGGATTATACACTGCAGAGATATCTGTCGTGTCTTTTCCTGACGCTTGTTGAACGCTATACGTAATATGCTCCGAATCATAATCAAGAAGAACGATTTGGGAGGAATCCATGGTTCCTCCCAAGGATGTGAGATCAAAAAGGGTATCTACAGCCATTATTTTTACGAACAGAGGATCTCCTGAAGTCATCATGGATATTTTTTGAAAGGTAGAATGATTCAGGGGAAATCCCTCCGAATAGCCTCGGATACCTTCCTTTTCCACATAAATCCACGGATTTGTAATCGTCCCCATCCACACATTGTTGGTAGAATCCAACTCATGATAATCTAAAGGAAAAATTTTAAGAGTCATTGTTACATTGCCATAAGGAAGAACCCATTTGGGGTAATACTCGGCAGCTCCCTTAATAAGGTAAAGGGTATCAGTAAGGGAAGGCATTCCTGAAAGAGCGCACTGGGCAAAAACAGGAATTTCATCATCCACAGTAGATCCTAGAGAAAGACGGAGGCCTTTTTCAGAAGTCGCTACATTATAGATAGCCAAATCAGCTGCAGGTAATGGTTTTAAAAGAAAAGCGTCGGATAAAGTTTCCATGCCATTTTCATCTTTAACCCGGATTGTAAAGGTTTTCCCATGGGGGGAATCCCATGTAACACGTGGCGATTCAAAAAGATTGCTCCCTAAAGGCGTTAAAAGATCCTCAGTTCCCTGGCTCCATCTTACCCAGACGCTATCAACACCTTGGGAATCCAAAATTTTAACATAAAAAGCAGCTATTCCCCCCACCTCAGGGATATTCCCCGAAAAAGAAGGATCAAAAATGACAGACGCGCCAAAGCTTAAGGGAGCATGACCCGCTTTGTACGTTTTGGTGTTTTCATTCCAATAAAAGACAGTAATATCACCTTTTTCTGCTGTAAGTGTATCAGGAAGGGTAATTGTAATGTTGGATTCACTGGCAGGTTTAAATAAAATATTTTGAAAAATAGGGTATTTTTTATCCTGACTCCCTCGAACAGTAAGGTCGATAACTGCAGAGGGGGCTGAAAAGTTAGGAATATTGAGTGTTAATTTTTCACCGGGTGCTGCATCCGGTGGAAGGGTTGTAAGATTGTTTTTTTGATAATCAAAGGGCAAAACGAGGGATGGATCCCCCAGAATATTATATTGATAAAAGCCTGTTTTAGTATGTGTTGGCCAGCCTGTTGTGGACACATATTGCAACTTACCACGTTGCACTGCTTCTCCAAAGCTTACACCTTCCTCAAAAAAATAGTGATAAATTGCCTGCAACATCAGGTAGTCATTGACAACCCATCCTAATCCTGATGACCCAATAAAGCCAGCCGATCCCCCTTCTTGGCAAATTAGTCCCTCACCAAGCCCCTGCTCTGTTTCAAAGGCGGCAGTAAAACAGGTAAAAGAAGTAATAATGTTGGGCTTTTCAGCATTTTCCAGTGTTCCAACATCCTCCAGGGTAAAAAGACTCCGATCTGACCAAACGGCACCTCCCCCATGACCCCGAAAATTTATAATCACTCTCCCATCATTCATCATATCTGAAAGATTTTTTGTAGTACCAAAAAAGGGACCCGTTTCCGCACTGGGATTTATATATAGGCGATCAACTTGAACACTGGCAGGGATAGCTTGACTAATGACTGTTTCTGTTTGCCGTTTAAATTCATCTTCATATCCCGCAATCATGACAATTCGATTAAGCCATTGATTAACAACAGGTTTTTCATGCCACGCACGAAATTTGTCAAAGGCAAAAGTAAGTTGTTCAATATCGCGAACGGGTAAACGTCCCACGGAAATTTCTTCATTAAGATCATCATCTACATCGCCATACCAGCTATCGGTAATGCAAGCACCATAGTGATAGGTTTGAAAAAATTGAGTTGGAATAAACATTCCCTGTTTATACGTTGATCGGCCAGTAGGCCCGGTATCGCCCACAAGAAGGACATATCGTGGGCGAATATGCCAGGTATCCCAGGCTTCTTTCAAGTAATCCCGAATAGCATAAGGGGATTGATTTCCCCATGTATACCGATCATACAACCGAGTTACATCGACAACAACAGGCGTAAAACCACGGGATTTCTGTAAATCAACAAAGTCATCTAACGCTTCTAAAAAATCTGGATGGGCAATAATAAGATAGTCTCCTTGATCATCGTTCCAGAGATTTTCAGCAGGATTTCGAAAAATAACCGTATCCACCGGCACCACTCCTTCAAGCCCTACCGCAACATATTTTTCCTTTCCTGTAAGGGATTCATCCTGAAAAATCACAGAATATCCCCGATATTTTGAATCGTAATACACAAGATAATCGCGAAGCCAAAACTGGTTATCTTTTATAATCATTACATCTGGGGATGAAAACCCTTTGAGTTCATACAAATACGCCCCAAGACCTGTTTCCACAGGTTTTTTAAAGCGCAGTTGATCATGATAGGATTGAAAATACCGCTCATATTCAATTTCAGCCCAATCCAGAAGAACCATATCGTATTGTCTGTCAATGGTTGGATCGCCGGACATAACAACCGTAAGCTGATTTAATCCATTTTGTAAATGGCCATGGGAAAAATTTTGTCCTTCGCTGGAAATAATTTTTTCTGTTTGACCTGACCAATTATCCACAGCAAGAAATCGATTGTTTAGCAAGAGTGTCAATTCATGCTGTGTGGAACCATAGGTAATACCCTGAAAGTTTAGATGAACTTTTACTTGGCGTTCAGAATTTTTTTTAGGATGTTCAAGAGGAATAAGAAAGGTATCTGATGTTCCAGCGATAATTGGATTCTTAAAAAACCAGTGATCAGACACTTCGGTTAACTGATCTTGATCGATTTGTGAGAGTTTTTCCCACCGTTCTGCTCGTTCAAGATGTACAATATCAATAAAACTTTCAGGTTGATAATCAACATGACCTGTTACTTGTCCTGATTCTTCTGTAAAACGAAGTCCCTTTTCACGATTCCAGGTTAGTTGAAGTACATCATAGGGCTCATGGGGATTATGGCGATAGTTCCCATAAGGATTTGCCAGGGAATCGATCCATACCAGGATTTGATCTTCGGGACTCAGATAATTGGGTGAGCGAGAAATAACGCGGGCAGGGATTGCCTTCCCCCAGTGATACACCTGTAGCATATCGGGGCGGAGATCGCGAAGATTTATACCTGCCTTTTGAAGCATTTTCCCGTCTATACTAATCATCCCCGGTTCAGAAAAATGAATATTTGCAAAGGGGCCATCACTTATTGGAGAAATATTTTTCTTTAGAGAAGGACGTTGTATACGTTTTTTTTCTGTGTACGGTTCAAGGTCACCACTCCCTGAAGTTAGCGTTAATTTTAACCGTGTAATTCCATCATATCGCGTCGAAGAATGGGGCAAAACAGGATAAATTATGAGGGAAAACCCACCCCCTGGTAAGGAGTGAATGTGCCAATGGGAAGTGATTCTTTCTCGAGAAGATTCAATCTGGATTGGTTGACTATTTCCTGTTGCCTTTTCATGTACTGGTGAAAAGGGTGTTTCTCGAGTAAATGTTTTTGTTTCCAGAATTTCAGACGTAACCATTATGTGTTGAGGATCACCCTGAAAAAGATAGATTATAACTGGCGTCCAAAATCCATTAACGTCGAACATGGTTGTTTGTGCCATATCTTCGAACATGGCAGGGTTTCCATCAAACGTAACAATTACACGTCCCTTTTCCTTAGTCAAATTTAGTTCATCACTCATCGCTGTAAGTGGAATGATACATAAAAGAATAAAGAATATTTTTATTGATTTACACATTTCGACCAGAAAGATATTTTACTAAATCTGTTCTTAATGATGATTCATCGAGTCCTCGCTTTAAAATTCCCCGATAAGCAGTAGAAATTTTCCCCGTTTCTTCAGAAACCACGATCACAAATGCATCACTTTCTTCTGAGAGTCCTAACGCTGCCAAATGGCGGGTTCCAATGGTAGGATCCAAATCGATATTTTCACTAAGGGGTAAAATACATTTAGCAGCAATCACTTGGTCTTGATAGACAATAATTGCACCATCATGCAGGGGAGATTCTGGATTAAAAATAGATAGAACTAAGGGAGTTGAAAGGGTGCCATTAATTGGAACACCTTTTTCAGTAATGCTTTTAAATCCTAAATCTCTTAAAACCACAATCAGGGCACCAATTTTACGGCGTTGGAGTTCCATTACGGCGTAGACAAGTTCTTCGGTGACATCATAGGTTTCAGGAGAAAAAATGCGTCTAATAAGGGGAATTTGCCCTACAATCAATAAGAGTCGACGAAGTTCCGGTTGAAAAACAATGACGAAAAAGATAAGCCAAGCTGTTTGTAAGCTTCCAAGAATCCAGGAAAGAGCTTGAAGATTTAACAGACGCGCAAAAGCTCCTATCAAAATAAGGATAATGAGTCCCACCACCATTTGTTTTGCCCGCGATTGACGGAAAAAATTATAAATCATATAAATCAAAACAGTTACAAGAAGGATATCAATAATATCCAAAAGGGTCACAGTAAGATAACCAATATGAAAAAGTTCAAACATTTTTTTCTTTCATCATTGTATCAATCACGCGAATTGCCTGAACAGTTTCTTTCACATCGTGAACGCGGACGATAGAAGCGCCATTCAAAACAGAAGTTACAGCTGTTGCAAGGGAACCTCCCATGCGTTGGGTCACAGAAGAGCCATCAATTTTTCCAATAAATGATTTTCGAGATGTTCCCACAAGAATTGGGACTTTTAGAGCTGTTAGTTCACGAAGTCTTTGTAAAAGTTCAAGATTGTGTTCTACTGTTTTTCCAAAACCAATTCCAGGATCAATGATCACATGATTTAACGAGAGTCCAGCCATTTCTGCAAGATGAATACTTTCTTCCAGGTAGGTTATAACTTCTCTCATTAAATCTGAATATCGAGGATTTTTCTGCATGGTTTCGGGAGTTCCTTGAATGTGCATCAACACAACACCAGCATCATACTTTGCAGCAATTTTTGCCATATCCATTGAGCCATGAAAGCCAAAAATATCGTTTACAATATGAGCACCTGCCTTCAATGCATCTTCAGCCACCTCAGGTTTTGTGGTATCGATAGAAATGATTGGCGCTATCTGGGAGAGGGCTTCAATAAGTGGAATTACCCGATCTATTTCTTCCACTGCGGAAATTTTTTCTGCACCAGGACGGGTAGATTCCCCACCAATATCGATGATATCTGCGCCTTCTTGGATCATGCTTTCAGCACGTTCTCGTGCCTTATTTAGTGTTGTATAAAGTCCTCCATCACTAAAAGAATCGGGGGTGACATTTAAAATGCCCATCACAGCTGTTTTTTTTGAGAGATCGAGGGTTTTATCATGGGCTAAGAGAACGAGATCATTGGAAGGAGAAAAAAGTAATCTCTTTAATTCCTCCCCGATTTTTGGGAGTCCAAAAGGTTGACCTTCTAAATTTTTTATCAAGAGGTGGTACTGTTCTTCAGTGGCCATCATAAGAGCCTGAGTTGATTCAATGTGGTGCGTCATGCTACCTTCATGGATAGCACACTCTGCTCCAACAGAAAGGCATTCTTGTTTGAGGATATTTGCCGGGATGGGCTTAATTTTTTCTAATAAAACTGTATGGAACATTCCTCTAGGAATCATGCGTTCAATGCCCATTGGATGAACACCGATTGTGTGAAACAGGTGTGTTAAGTCCCTTTTATTTTTTATGAAAACTTCCCGCATGGATCGTTGCTGCGTTTTTCTCAAAAAGTTAAGCTTTCCTCTTCATTCAGTCAAAAATCTCTTTTAGAAAGCATCCTTTACAGATGCCTTAAGGAAATTGTATTAGAGATTTCTATTTAAATGCGTTGATTTCTTAGTCTCCTTGAGAGTCTTTACGTTTTGCCTCCACTTTTTCTGGAACCTCTACCCTTCAGAGGATTTTTCAGAATCCTTTTCGCTGGATGTGGAATTCTTTACATCTTCTTCTTTTGCTATCTCTTCCTTAGCTTTTGCAGTATTCTTGTTAGTTTCTTTTTCTTCAGGATTGGGGGGATTCTGCGTCAATTTTTTAACAAGTGGTTCAATATTGATTCCTGATTCCCGAACAATTTCCAGGAGTTCTTGACTATCCAAAATTTCACGGGCGAGGAGTGATTTAGCTATTTTATGAAGAAGATCAAGATATTCAGTGATAATTTTCTTTGCATTTTCATGAGCAGAAGAGACAATATCTATAATTTCAGCATCAATTGCCTGGGCAGTTTTTTCGCTATAATCAGCTGTTACACCGAATTCACGGCCCAGAAAAATTTCTTCATTTTTTTTACCAAATGTAAGGGGGCCTAACTTGCTGCTCATACCCCATTCGCAGACCATTTTTCGAGCGAGATTGGTAGCTCTTTCAAGGTCATTCCCTGCCCCGGTAGTAATGTCGTGAAAGACAATTTCTTCAGCAGAGCGCCCTCCCAAAAGAACTTGTAATTGCGAAAGGATATAACTTTTGGAGTAATTGTGTCTATCATCCACAGGCAAAATATGGGTTACCCCTAAGGCACGCCCTCGTGGAATAATGGAAACTTTATGGACAGGATCTGCATCAGGTAAAAAGAGGGCGACAAGTGCATGACCTGTTTCATGGTAAGCGGTAATTTGCTTATCTTTTTCGCTAATAATCATAGAGCGCCTTTCTGCACCCATTAAAACTTTATCTTTTGCATTTTCAAAGTCATCCATTTCCACAACTTTTTTATTTTTTCGGGCGGCAAGCAGGGCTGCTTCATTCACCATATTAGCTAAATCCGCGCCGACCATACCAGGGGTACTTTTTGCAAGAATCTTTAGGTCTACATCTTTTCCAAGGGGGATATTTTTTGTATGGACTTTGAGGATTCCTTCCCGTCCATTCACATCGGGGATATCCACCACAATTTGACGATCAAAGCGGCCTGGACGCAGCAGTGCTTTATCAAGAATATCGGGACGGTTTGTTGCAGCAAGCACAATAACACTGGAATCAGAATCAAAGCCATCCATTTGAACCAAAAGTTGATTTAACGTTTGTTCCCGTTCATCGTGGCCACCTCCCAACCCAGCACCACGTTGACGGCCAACAGCATCTATCTCATCTATAAAAATAATACAGGGAGCCGTTTTTACTGCCTGATCAAAAAGTGCTCTAACCCGGCTTGCCCCTACTCCTACAAACATTTCTACAAAATCAGCTCCTGAAATGCTGTAAAAGGGGACTTTTGCTTCACCAGCAGCGGCTTTTGCAAGGAGCGTTTTCCCTGTCCCAGGAGGTCCCAATAAAAGAGCACCCCGTGGAATTTTTCCTCCTAAGCGCTGAAATCGACTTGGATCTTTAAGAAATTCAATAATCTCTTGTAGTTCATATTTCGCTTCTTCGCATCCAGCAACATCATTAAAAGTAACTTGTATTTTTTCGGGATTAAACATTTTGGCCGGACTTTTCCCAAAACTAAAAATCCCCTTTTGCCCTTCAGCACTTCCCTGGAGTCTGCGAATCCAAAAGATCCAGAGACCAATAATAAGTATCCAAGGAATGAGTCCAATAAGAATATCTGTCCATTTTGTCGTGGGTTCCTTAAAAGTATAGCGCACATTGTATTCATCCCACTTTTCCAACATCGTGCTGTCAACAAACGGAAGAATAAGCTTAAAACGGGTAAATTCAAATTGCTTCCCATTAACGATAACAATTTCGGGGGATTTCAGAACTCCATGAAATTCATTACCAATAATCTCGCCCTCCAGGATTCTACCCGACTCAAGATACTCATTGAATTGAGTAAACGTAATCTCTCGCTCACCTATAGCATTGCTTGCAAAAATATTGGCCAAAAAGATAATAGCGACAATAATAAAAATCCAAATAAAAGGTGTTCTGGGGGGTTTTCTTACCACTTTTGGAGGTTCACTACCAGGTTTCTGCCCAGGTCCTGCTCCCCGTGGAGGCCGACCGTTGGGTGGACGTTTACCCGGGGGCACTGACCGCCAAGGATCTTCATTTTTCCCTTTTGGAGGTCGATTTATGTTTAATTTTTTATTATTCTTTTTATCTTGCATAGACATTCCCTACTCTTTTTCATCTACAATAGCATATATACCCCGAAGGGTCCGGTATTTTTGATCCAAATCCAATCCATAACCCACCACATAATAATTGGGTATAACGAACCCAATGTATTCTGGTTCCTTTTTAAGCTGACTTATCTCTTTTTTATATAAAAATGTTACAACACTCAAGGAATGGGGTGAATTAGACTGCATCCGATTTCGGAGAAAATTAATAGAAAGTCCTGTATCCACAATATCTTCAACAATCAACACATCACGATCGGTAATTTGGGCACTAATATCCTTCACAAGACGAACCGTTCCTGTAGAGGATGTATGGTGATAAGAAGAAATTTTTATAAAATCCATTTCAGATTCAATATTCATGGCACGCATAAGATCAGCCATAAAGAAAAGACTCCCATTAAGAACACCAATAAGTATTGGCGGTTGCTTTGCATTCTTTAAATCTTGGGATATTTCTAGTGCCAATTCTTTTACTCGCTTTTGAATCTGCTCTTCCGTAAAGATACATTTTAGTTTTTTCCCTTTAAAAGGCCCTTCATGATCAATGATTAAACTTTTGTTTGACTTTGTCATAATACTCCTTTTTAAGGATACCTGTAAGTTTGACACATGATGTTGATGTTGGAAGCACGGGATATTCTTTGCTCCGACGAATTCCAGGAATCCAAAGAATATCATCATTAACGACAACCACAGGATAATGGGGACGAATCATTGCTGGAACACTGGCATCCTTGAGCAGATCACTTACCAAATGTTTACCCTCTCCCCATGGTTCAATCCGGTCCCCTGGTTTCCATCCTCGAATATACACTTTTATATGAATTAAATCATCTGCAAAATATTCCTCCCACGGATTTACTTCCCATGTTTTTGGCACTGATGCAGTTTCCCATGTCAATCTAAACCAAGATGTCCATTGAATCGTTTTTCCTGGTTGCCACAGGGTGATCTTCCCCGTGTCTATCCCTGAGGTAATGATGACAGATGTTGTTTCAACAATCCATTTTCTGTTGGAATCTATCTCAAAGCTTCTTCCTTTCTCAC
The DNA here is from genome assembly GCA_028716785.1 of Fidelibacterota bacterium. Taxonomy (GTDB): domain Bacteria; phylum Fidelibacterota; class Fidelibacteria; order Fidelibacterales; family Fidelibacteraceae; genus Fidelibacter. The sequence goes on along the minus strand of JAQUPD010000006.1, from coordinate 10,182 downwards.
TTTCTCGAAGGAAAGCTGCCAATTGTTGAAGTGTCTCCCACGATACGTGGGATTTATGGGAATCCATGCGTACAAAAAACTCCTTGAGAAGAAGCATTTGCCGATTCTCATCGAGACGCCGCCATGTTTTAAGATCCATTTCAAACCCTACAGGATGGGGAGTAAACAGGGAATTTAAATCCTCTTGAATATACATCTCCAATGCATGATACATATGTGTTGCAGATTCTGATAATTTTGCCAAGTGAAAGGAGACATTGGGAAAGCCAGTACCTTTTAAAAATGGTAGAAGGGTATAACGAATATGATTTCGCGTAAAAGACTCATCCTGATTGGATTGATCTTCCGCAAACAAAATACCTCGAGTTAGGCAATAGGTGTCAATTTCTTGCCGGGTAATTCCCAAAAGAGGCCGACGAAGATTTTGCACAGCTGGATGAATTCCTTGTAAGCCCCGGAGTCCAGAACCTTTGAGCAAGCGATAAAGAATAGTTTCAGCTTGGTCATCCAAATGATGTGCTGTAACAATAACTGTACATTCTTTTTCTTTTGCCCAGGTTGCTAAGAGTTCATAGCGCAGTTCTCGCGCTATTTGTTCCAGATTCCCTTTTTCTGGAATTGTAAGTTTTCCTTCTACAAGGGGGATTCCCAATTCCTGAGTAATTTTGCGACACAGATCAGATTCCCGATTATCCGCGCCAGGACGCAGTCCATGGTTTACATGTCCCGCAACGAGATCCCACTCCCATGCAGGTGCCAATTCATGAAGAAGGTACAAAAGGGCAACACTGTCTCGTCCACCTGATAGGGCTATCAGAATTTTTTCTCCCCGGTTAAGGAGTTTTTTTGTTGTAATGTATCGATGCACTTTATGTGCAAGCATTGACCACTCAGACATACTTTAAAGATAAGAAACTACAGATTTGAAAACTCTACTTTTCAAGAACCTTTTAGAAATGGATTGTGTTCTTTTTCGTGTTTAACCGTTGTTGTAGGGCCATGACCAGGATAAAGAACCGTTTCATCTGGCAGGGATAAAATCTGTGTCTTAATGGATATCATCAACATGTTCGCATCACCCCCTGGAAAATCGGTCCGACCCACCGATTCATAAAAAAGGGTATCTCCCGTAAAAACACCCTCTTTAGTAAGGATACAAATTCCACCCAGTGTGTGGCCTGGGGTATGACGATAATCTAACTGAAAGTGACCCACGGTTAAAGAACCATGATCTTTTAGCCACGTTACAGGATCAGGTTCTCCATAATAGGGCACGTGAAAATGGGCACACATGGGACGAAGATAAGCTAATACCTCTTTCTCTTTTTCATGAAGAAAACAGGGGATCTGATACTTTTTCATTAATTCTGGGGCTGAAATAATATGATCAAGATGTCCATGGGTACAGATAATCCCCACTGGATTTAGATGGTTTTTTTCAATAAAGCCATCAATTTTTTTATAAGGTTCTCCGGGATCAATGATCAGCGTTTCGTTGCCTTCCGTGAGAAGGTAGGCATTCGATTGAAACATTCCCAAAGTTAGTGTATCAATATACATAATACCTCACAGATAGGGTGCTATAAATGTTTGACGTTCTTTTAAATATCTTTTAACTATCATCCAATGTTCAATATCTATGCCAAAATCTCCTGGTGATAAGGACATTGCCTCGTTTCCATGAAAATCAGAGCCGCCTGTGAGAATTTTTCCATGTTTTTTAGCGATCGTTTCCAATTTTTTACGCATTTCGAGTGTATGTGCAGGATGCCAACTTTCAATACCGTCAAGGTCGGAATGGGTAACAAGTGGTGTAAGAATTTTGGGGAATGTTTTTCCAGGATGGGCAAGGACAGCAATTCCCTGAGCTTGATGGATAAGGGTTAGTGCTTCTTCAAAACTCATTTTAGCTTTTGGGACATAGGCTGGTTTATCGTAACCCAAGTATTTATCAAATGCTTCTTTTATAGAGCCAACCCAGCCTCGTTTTATCATTGCCCGGGCAATATGGAGACGGCCGGCAGACAGGGAGTGCGAGACTTCTTCTTCTACATCGTGTTGGTGTAGGGGAAAACCCAAAGCCTGAAGGTGGACAATTATTTTATTTAACCGTTCTGCGCGAACCTCTTGATAATATTGAAGTCTCTCTTTTAAAACATCATTATTAGGATCAAAACCATAACCCAGCACATGAAAATCAAGTCTATCATAGAGAATAGAGAGCTCGACACCTATGATTGAAATTCCTGAAAAATGACTTTGAAATTCCTCAAAGCCATTGATGGTATCATGATCTGTGAGTGCAGCAACCAAAACACCTTTTTGAGTAAGTTGTTCTGATAATTCAGCTGGCGTATACATGCCATCGGAAGCAGTAGAATGAAGATGAAGATCGGCATAACATGGCACAGAAGAAGGTTTAAATGTATTCAAAGGCTCTCTTTTGTTATTTTAGCAATTCCCTGATTTTATTAGCAATATGGTTCGCTGAAAGGCCCACAAGATTTAAAAGTTCTGTTCGTTTACCATGAGGAACAAAGGCATCTGGCAAGGTCATATTTTCTATGTGGACTTTTTCATCATTTTGGCACAGGCTTCGAATGTGTTGTCCCAAGCCGCCAGCTGCCACATTTTCTTCAACCGTTAAGAGAACTTTATGAGATCCTATCAATTCCTTCACCATCGCTACATCAATAGGTTTAATATAGCGAGCATTAACAAAAGTGATCTCATGAATCACACCTGTCAGAATCCGCAAAGCAAGTTCAGACTCATACACCATTGATCCCGTTGCAATGAGGGCTAATTTTTTTCCCTTATGGAGGATTTCCCAGGTTCCTGGGGTAAGAAACTGGGGTTTGCGTGAAGGATCAAAACGAACTGCTGTATCTCGAGGATAGCGAATAACAAAAGGTCTATCTGTAATTTGCAAAGCCGTATGCATGAGATCACGAAGTTCATCACCATCCTTTGGGGCGGAGACAATAATATCAGGAAGCATGGACAAAAAGGAGATATCAAACATACCATGATGGGTGGGGCCATCAGCGCCTACGAGTCCTGCCCGATCCAAACAAAAAATTACAGGTAGACTCTGAAGTGCCACATCATGCATCACATGATCCATCGCCCGTTGCATAAACGTGGAATAAATCGCCACAATAGGCCGGATCCCGTTTGCTGCCAAGCCTGCAGCAAATGTTACCGCATGTCCTTCTGCAATTCCCACATCAAAAAAACGATCCGGAAATTTTTTATCAAACTCAATAAGGCCAGTCCCATCTCGCATGGCAGCGGTAATCACCACTACCTGCCTATTTTTTTCTGCCAGTTCAACAGCAGTATAACCAAAAACACTCGTATAGGTAGGAGAAGGGGGGTGGGGACCTACCTTCCCTCCCTGAATACCATGAAAGGTCGTTGGGTCATCTTCAGCTTCTACAAGTCCTTTCCCCTTTTTTGTGAGCACATGGACTAGAATTGGTGTCTTAAGATTTTTTAGACGTTGGAATGTAGTAACAAGGTCTTGTATATCGTGGCCATCGATGGGACCGATATATCGAACGCCAAATTCTTCAAAAAGCATGCCGGGGACAAGAAAATTTTTCAGGCTTTCCTCCAATTTTTTGAGGCCGCCCCGGAGCATAAACTTTCCCATAGAAAGTTTACTTGTCACATTCCAAATTTTATCACGAATACGGTTATAAATGGGATCCGTGACAATTTTGTTCAAGTATTTAGAGATAGCCCCAACATTAGCAGAGATAGACATGGCATTATCATTAAGAACAATAATAAGCTGTTTTTTCAAATTTCCAAGATTGTTCAATGCCTCATAGGCCAACCCGCCTGTCAGGGAACCATCCCCAACCACTGCTAAAATTTTGCCAGGCTTTCCTGTAAGTTCGTTGGCAACAGAAAAACCTAAAGCAGCAGAAATAGACGTAGATGCATGTCCTGCGCCAAAAACGTCATATTCACTTTCATCACGTTTAAGAAATCCACTAATACCGCCAAATTGTCGAAGTGTTGGAAACTGATCTCTCCGACCCGTAAGAATTTTAAAGGGATACGCCTGATGTCCAACATCCCAAATAATTTTATCTTCAGGAAGATCAAACACATAGAGAAGAGCAATTGTCAACTCAACCGTTCCTAAAGAAGGTGCCAGATGTCCACCTGTTTTCTTGACATTGTTAATGATATAATCCCGGACTTCAGTAGCCAGAATTTTAAGTTCATTTACTCTCAATTTTTTAAGATCGGTTGGGGAATTTATCTGGTTCAGGTATTGATAATCCATTTTACTTCTCTAATTAATTGACACAGTGGTGCATAAAATACTCATGCACCCGTGTATCGTTAGTAAGTTCGGGGTGAAAAGCAGCACCCAAGAGATGACCTTGTTGAATCATCACTGCTTCACCTTGAAAAGAGGCAATGATTTCCACATCCTTGCCAATTTTAAGAATTTTTGGTGCCCGTATAAACACGGCATGAAAAGGATAGGTATCAAAAGAAAGGGTCACATCTTCTGTAAAAGATTCAATTTGGGAGCCATAAGCATTTCGTTCAATAATAGCATTCATCAGACCTAATTGGCGTACGCGTGGATCTGAGCATCCTTTTCCCATGAGGATGAGTCCGGCACAGGTGCCAAACACGGCTTTTTCTTGAGCAAAGTGATAAATATCCTCCCAGGATAGGCGGAATCCAAGCTGGCGTGTTATCACGGTTGATTCACCTCCCGGGATGATAAGTCCATCCAACGATTCAAGGTCTTTGGCATATTTTACAGGAATTGCCTTGACATGAAGGGAATGCAGAATATCCAAATGTTTACAAAAAGCGCCTTGGATTGCAAGGACTCCTATTTGGGTCAATCACCACCCCCGTTTAGCAAGTTGTTCCTCATCGGGGAGCTCTTTGGCTGGTTTTCCTATCATGGCATCTTTGAGCCCCTTAGAAACTTCTAAAAGAACGGCAGGATCATGATAGTAAGTCACAGCTTTTACAATAGCTTCAGCGCGGGCAGCAGGATCCTCAGATTTAAAAATGCCTGAGCCCACAAAGACAGCTTCGGCGCCCAGTTGCATCATGAGGGATGCATCAGCAGGAGTTGCAATTCCTCCAGCAGCAAAATTTGGAACAGGAAGTTTCCCTTTTTGAGCTACAATTTCCACAATAGAAAAAGGGGCACCCAGGCGTTTTGCTTCAGCCATGAGTTCTTCTTTATCCATCATTTGCAAACAACGAATGCCTCGATTTACGGCACGCATATGGCGAACAGCTTCAACAATATCACCCGTACCGGCTTCTCCTTTTGTCCGCATCATTGCGGCACCTTCGCCAATTCGGCGGAGTGCTTCTCCTAAATCTCGACATCCGCAGACAAAGGGGACTTTAAAATCGTGTTTCCAAATATGATTTTCTTCATCAGCAGGAGTAAGAACCTCTGACTCATCAATAAAATCAATGCCCAATTCTTCCAAAATTTGAGCTTCTGCAAAGTGTCCAATACGGCATTTTGCCATAACAGGAATGGAGACCGCTTCTTTAATTTTCAAAATTATTTCAGGATTACTCATTCTGGCAATGCCTCCATAGGTACGAATATCAGCAGGAATACGTTCCAGAGCCATAACGGCGACCGCTCCGGCATCTTCCGCTATTTTTGCCTGATCTACATTGGTAACGTCCATAATAACGCCACCTTTTAACATCTCAGCCAGGCCAACTTTTACTTCATAAGAACTTTTTTCCATGGTATCCTTCTTTTGGTTTATACCGTTTTATTTTTTCTATTACTTCCTGAATCACACAATCAGGTGTACTTGCACCTGCTGTGATTCCTATTGAGTGTACACCATTCAGAGCATCAATATCAAGTTCATTTGCAGAAGCAATAACCATCGCCCGATGATTAAATTGTTTAACAACTTCCGCCAATCGGCGGGTATTCGCTGAATTAGGACTCCCAATGATAAGAACAGCATCATTTTCCCGGGCAATGCGCTCAGCTTCTTGCTGATACAAACGGCTAGGAGCACAAATTGTATTTATCACCCGAAGATCCATAACCTTTGGCAAAAGTTCGGCCACCACAGCCTGCAAATTGGCTTGTGTTTGGGTACTTTGGACTACAATGCCCGCTTTTTTTATCGTAGGTAATTTTTTTGCTTCATCCGGTGATGCTACAATTGTTGCCTGACTTACTTGTCCAGCAATTCCAACAACCTCATCGTGATCATGATCACCAACGATCAGGCAGATACGTCCTTCTTTTTCAATATCTTTAATCGCCTTATGGATTTCGCGAACAAGGGGACATGTAGCGTCAAGGATTGTTAAACCCATAGCATAGAGGGTCTCTTCAACAGCGGGAGTTGAGCCATGGGCGCGCAATAAAACAGGATAACGTGGGTCAATGGCATCAAAAGAATCAACCACAAATACACCCTTTTTCTCTAAATCCTTTACAACGGTCTCATTGTGTACAATATTACCCAGCATTGTTACATGCATGTAGTCCTTTGCAGCCTCTTCAGCCATTTGCACTGCCCGACGAACACCACCACAAAAACCGCATCCTTTGGCGAGATCAATTTTTATGGATGATTCCTTCATCATGTAGCCTCAATAACGCGTTTTACTTCATTTAAAATTGCAGGAATCGCATCATCAATTCCCTTTTTTAACGTTGCTCCACTGGCAAAGGGGTGTCCTCCTCCTCCAAAATGTTGGGCAACCTTATTAATAACAACCCTCCCTTTTGAGCGAAGATTCACACGACATGTTCCATCCTCCATCTCTTTAAACATCACACTCACTTCTACCCCTGCAATTGAACGCATAAAATCACTGAATCCATCCAGATCCTCTTGGGTAACTTTATATTTTTTATAAACATCCTTTGTAATGACAAACCAAACCAATTTTCCTTCACATTCCACATGAAGATTTTGAAGTACATAGCCAAGTAATTCCATGCGGGGAAGAGAAAATTGCTCATAAATTTGGCAATACATTTTATAAGGTTCAATGCCATAGGTCATAAGATCTCCAGCCATCCAATGATCTTCAGCTCGTGTATTGGAAAATCTAAAATTCCCTGTATCTGTCATCACCGCAACATATAAAGCTTTTGCTGTAAAAGCATTTAAATGGGTGGGATAAAAATTCTTCAGGTAATCATAAATCATATAGCCTGTTGAGGATGCATGGGTATCCTCAATAAAAAGGAGATATCTTTCATGGGACGCTTGAGGGTGATGATCGATAGAAATAATATTTTTCCCTGTATCACGTGCAAGATGTCCAATGTGTCCTGCTCTATCAAAATCACCTATATCAAGAAAAATGACAAGGTCAGCATGTTCTATATCTTGAGAATGAATATCCTTAACAAAGGTATTTATTGTGTTATTTTCATCCAAAAAACGAAGGGAAGTAGGGATAGGAGAAGGGTTAAGAATTGTGACTTTTTTCCCTAATTTTTGAAGATGGTCAGCCATTGTCAATTCAGACCCAATGGCATCCCCATCTGGATTCAAATGGGTTGTAATGATAATAGTAGTAACATAGTGGAGCCTTTGATTAAACTCTCGCCATTGACTTATTTTTTCCATAACTCCTTTCATGATTCAATGAACTATTTTAAAAAATTTTACAAGAAAGAGGAAGAAGAGATAATAAAATTAAAAAGCATTTATTTTCGAAAAGGTATTGAAAGGAGCCCTTCTTTGTTTGAAAAATCTATTTTTAGAAGCGTGGCGTATCAAAGAGACATTTTTATAAAGGTAGGAAAAAATAAGGATAGCCACAAAAATTTGCAATTCTATTTCATCAGCATGAGTTTCCGTACTTTCACATCACCACGTGTTTGCAATTGGGCAAAATAAATTCCTGAACTAAACGGAGTAGCATCCCATGTTATGGTGTGATATCCTGCAGGCATGTGCTGATTGATAAGCTGTGTTATCAACCGGCCATTGATATCATAGATATTCAGAATAACATCTATTTCTTCAGGGAGGAAAAATTGGATTGTTGTCATGGAATTAAAAGGATTAGGATAAGCGGATCCAAGCGTAAAGGTTTCAGGAAGGATGTCCTTTTCCTTTTCAGGAAGGGTCCGTTTCCGGATCACCACTTTCTCCGGATCTTCCCCCCAATCAATTCTGGCAATGCCGGTCAGTTCATCCTCTGGATATTTTGTCTTCAGTTCCGTTACATAATACTCCGCCTGAACACTATCCGCTAAATCCTTTTGATAGAGATTAAACAGATCAAAAAGGGCCGTGGTTTCATGGATGGTTTCCGGGTTTTCCGCGAGGATTTCACGGGAGAGGGTGATTGCCTGTTCTATGTCTTTCATCCGGCGGAATTCGGACACCTTCCGGGATTTGATCACAGCTCGGAGGGTCTTATCCTCAACACCGGTCAGAAGTTCATCCAGATACGTTATCATATCCCGGGTTTTCTGTTCACGGCACAGGCGCACGGACATGCTTAAAGCCCGGTAGGCATAAGTGGATGCGGGATACAAGCGGATCAGGGTCTGAAAATCATCGAGTGCCCCGGTATAGTTCTTTTCCCACACGGCACTCATAGCGACTTCCCACAGGGCTTTGGCCGCTTCGTCGTCCGGTTTTTCTTCCGGATGGGATGCGATAACCGGTTCAGGGCTGCTTTTACTCAGGGTGCTGCCGGTTCCCGGATCCGATGACAGGGGACAATTAGTATTTACATTTCCAACGCACGGGGGTGCAGGTGTCTGACCCCACCAGCAATATTGTGCAGAAATACTGGACGTTCCGTCTATAGCGGCTGCTGGAACCATATATCCGATTATTGAATTATTCCCACCAATATAAGGACCTGTTTCACATTCACCTGCAACATTCCATCCGAGGACTGGATTAGAGCTATTTGTAGCCCATATAACGCCATCTGCATTTATGCCAGTAGAGAGATAATTATATCCGCCACGAGCCGAACCTCCGAAAACCGGGTCACTGCCATTCGTTGCATAAATTGCTAAAAAGGAATACTCCGAAGTGATGGTATTGGAATACAGTGATGGTGATGAAGCATAAAAATATACCGCTTCATTCCCATACGCCCCGGTGATCAAATTATTCTCCAGGGAGGCATCGCTGTTGTTCAGATACACCTTGGAACCGCTGATCCGGTTCGATTCCAGCTCTGGGCTGCTGTTATACAGATATATGCCGTATGAGGAACAGGTACTGATCGTATTATCCCGGATCTCCGGGGAAGAAGACGAGCAATAGATTCCGTATGAACAGCCGCTGATCGTATTGTTTGTAAAGTGAAGGGATGAGGATGTGGATGTGGAATGGATCCCGTACGTTGCATGGTTCATCGTACAGTGATTTAGGGTTCCACTGCCCCCGCTCCGGTAGCGGATACCGCCCCATGTGCCTTAGGTGCTCGTATAATCTGCCTGATTACCATGAAGAGTCCCATAGACATTTAGGTATTTTCCCGATGGAAATATCAGTTTCGATCCGCTTTCCGCTCTCAGTGTCCGGCCGGGGTTTACCGTATAATAATCCGTAAATGTATGTGTTCCCCGGATTTCCACATCCGATCCGTCTCCATAGGCTGCATCCAGACTCGAATACAACCCCAGAACCGTTGATCCGGACTTAAGACGGATATCCGGAGTAAATGTTGCGCCGGATTCAATAGCAAGTGACCCGGATCCTTTTTGAATGGTATGGCTGTCTAACGTGATATCCGACCCGTTTTTAAATGTCAGTGTCACCCCCGGGGGAACGGTGAGATTCGCGGCAAGTGTGTGAGCCCCATAGACTTCGATACTCTGGCCGCTGGTGGCGGCTGATATGGCATGGGTTATGGATGGATATATAGTATTTATCGTTGAACCGGTCTTCAAACAGGCAGCACAATCAAACGTTGCACCGGAGTCGACAACGATTGTGCCGTCGGTGGTAGTGATGGCATAGGAACTGAGATTGACAACGGCGTCAGATTGGATGTTCAATGTAATTCCTGATGGAACATCCAAGTTACCAGAAAGATTCTGTGTATTAGAAACGTTGATGATCTGACCTGATATGGCTGCATTCAGTGCTGCTGAAATCGTAGAATAGTCCTGAGGTACATTAATGACAGAACTTTGTCCAATAACAG
>JAQUPD010000005.1 GCA_028716785.1 Fidelibacterota bacterium | reverse complement strand
AGAAAGTGCTAAAAGTTATAATCAATACCAAATCCAATATTCAACGTTGTTTTTTCATATTTTTCAGTATAGATCAGAGTGACTTTTTCGTCTTTACCATATAAAACATAAATAAGACCTGCATTGAGGGTCAGTTTTGGTGTGATGTTATAGCCAAAACCGCCGGCAACAGAATTGGAAGGTAAGCTATAGCTAAGATCGGTCTGGTATTCTGGTTTTACCTTTTGATCATTATAGAGATATCCAGCACTGACCAACAGTTTTTCTGATAAATCATATTCAAGGGCTACCCCAAATTCAATGCCATTGTCAATATCGTCTTCTTTTCCATCCCAATTCACATCCTCATTGAAATAGTAGGTAAAATCAACTTCAGCGTTGAGGCTAGGCATCACGCGATAGCCAACACCCAAAGCTAGTAAAGCAGGCATATCTGCATGAGTTTCAGCACCGTCAGGGAACATACCAGAGTCATCTACTATCGTCTCATTTTCCAATGTCAATTCAGTTTTCATTTCATAGCGAAGGGCAAGACCCAGGTCTTTTACAGGTGTAATAAAAGCACTAAAAATGGGACTAATTCCTGTAGCACTTTGTTCAACATCCACTTCAATATCATCAATCCCGGGAGATATCCAGTTTGTTCCATCGAGGGTCATCTCAATATCTTTTATATGGCCAGTGTAAGAATTTTGAGCTAACACAACTCGTCCACCAAGCCCCAACGAAAACATATCATGAACCTTGTACGTAACCCCAACCTGGCCTCCATAATAGACAGAAGATCCTTCAAATTTTGTGTCCAACCGATATCCTTGAGCACCCCCTGCAATAAGGGGCGCCGATACCATTATTTCAAAGGATGGTAATCCATCTTCATACACGGCGCTTCCGCCGCCACCGATGGGTTCAAAGCCAGCTGATACAGCAAGTTTCCCTTGTTTATAGGCAAAATAAACATTGGGAAACAACGGGGCAAAAACATCTCCTACAAACTCATCATCGTTTAAATAAGGAAAATTATTGATAGTGGTTTTTGTCTGCCAGACCATCTGATTGGCAACATGTAAATACATGCCATCATCAAAAGTTGTCAACCCGGCTGGATTATAATAAACCGCATCAATATCTGTGGATGCATTTCGGTTCAACGTTCGCACATAGTGTGCACTTTGATTCGTGTTTGTCACAATCCCTCCTGCAAAAGCAGTGATGGAAAGTAAACTTAAAACGACCACACATAAAAGCTTAAGTGTCTTCAACATTCCCTCCTTTGTTTGTGTTACACTTTTACTGATTTATTAAAATTACCATAACTTTAAATATATTTGCAAGTCATTTATAAAAAGATAAAATTTTTATATCTCTCTATGATTGTTGTTTCAATATTTTTATTGTAAACTTTCAAGAGGATAAAGGAGCAATTATGGATAATAAACCATTAAAAAGATCCCGGAATAACCGAATGATTGCTGGAGTTTTAGCAGGATTGGCAGAGTGGTTAGGGTGGGATGTTACAGCACTTCGTATTGCTTTTGTTATTATTTCACTCATCTCTTCTGTTTTTCCTGGAATTCTTGTCTACATTGTTTTATGGATCCTTATGCCAGAAGAAGAACCTTGATAATTTTCCAATGCTCTCTTTCTATCATCCAATATCATGGCAAAAGGCAATTCCCATTTTTATATTAAATGAGGTTCTCAATTGCTCTTTATTCCAACTAAGGGGGCAAAGGGATTTTGCTGACAATTAGTTTATTAACAGATATATTCCAGGAGGAACCATGAAAAAAAAGTCCTATAAATTTGAGACCTTACAACTCCATGCCGGACACACACCCGATCCGGTAACACATTCTCGTGCGGTTCCCATTTATCAAACAACGTCTTACACTTTCAACGATACCCAACACGGGGCAGATCTTTTTGAACTTAAAGAAGTTGGAAATATTTATACCCGTATGATGAATCCTACAACAGATGTTTTTGAAAAGCGCATGGCCGCTTTAGAGGGAGGGACTGCTGCTGTTGCAACTGCATCTGGGATGTCTGCACAATTTTTAACCCTTCTTACACTTCTTGAAACGGGTGATTCAATGGTATCATCTCCTTTTTTATATGGGGGGACCTTCAATCAATTTAAAAGTGTGATGAAACGTCTTGGGATAACTGTTTATTTTGCTGAAAATGATTCTCCTGAGGCCATGGCAAAGCATATTGATAAAACAACCAAAGCTCTTTATGCTGAAACGATTGGAAATCCTGAATTTAGCATTCCGGATTTTGATAGATTAACAGCATTGGCCAAAAATTATGATATCCCTCTTATTATTGACAACACTTTTGGGGCAGGTGGTTATTATTGCAAGCCTATCGCCCATGGTGCCAATCTTGTAACAGCATCAGCAACCAAATGGATTGGTGGTCATGGCACATCTCTTGGGGGTATTCTTATTGATGCTGGCAATTTTAATTGGGGAAATGGAAAATTTCCCCTATTTTCGGAGCCTTCAGAAAGCTATCACGGGTTGAATTTTTGGAAAGCCTTTGGTGAAGGAAGCTCTTTCGGAAATATCGCATTTGCTATGCGTGCCCGCGCTGAAAGTCTGCGAGATATTGGTCCCTCTCTCTCTCCGTTTAATGCTTTCCTCCTTCTTCAAGGTCTGGAAACGTTAAGTTTGCGCGCACAACGTCATGCTGAAAATGCCCTTGCTGTGGCTCAATGGCTTCAGGGCAACCCAAAAATTGAATCTGTCAATTATCCTGGACTCCCATCGAGTCCTTACCATGCCTTGGCAAAAAAGTACCTTCAGCATGGTTTTGGCGGCGTGCTTACGTTTTGTATTAAGGGCGGAAAAGAAAAAGCATCTGAACTGGTTTCTCATCTAACCCTTATTAGTCATCTTGCCAATGTGGGAGATGCAAAAACATTAATCATTCATCCTGCAAGCACAACCCATCAGCAAATGACAGACGAAGAGCAGCGACGTGCCGGAATTTATCCCAATCAATTACGTCTTTCTGTAGGCATAGAACATCTCGATGATATCCTCGAGGATCTGGATCAAGCTCTGCAAAAAATCTAAAGGAGAAAAGCATGCCTGTTAATGTTCCCGACAAACTTCCTGCCATTTCAGAACTAAAAAAAGAGAATATTTTTGTCATGACCGAAAGTCGGGCAAAACATCAAGATATCCGTCCTCTCAGACTTCTTATCCTCAATTTGATGCCCTTAAAAATTGTAACAGAAACAGATCTTATTCGCATGTTATCAAATACACCTCTCCAGGTTGAACTGGATCTTTTACACATGTCTACCCATACTTCAAAAAATACCCCCCGCGAACACATTGAACAATTTTATCTAACATTTAAAGACATTTATAAGAATCGATATGATGGAATGATCATCACAGGAGCGCCTGTTGAAAAGTTATCCTTTGAAGAGGTAACTTACTGGAAAGAATTGCAAGAAATCATGGAATGGTCAACAGATCATATTACATCCACCCTTTATTTATGTTGGGCAGCCCAGGCAGGACTCTATCATTTTTTTAGGATTCCAAAATATTCTCTTCCCCAAAAATGTTTTGGCATTTTTCCCCATCGGGTACTTACTAAAAACATCCCCCTTTTTCGGGGATTTGATGATTGCTTTATGATGCCTCATAGCCGCCACACGGAAATTCGTGAAGCAGATATCCGATCTGTTTCAACATTAAATATTCTTGCTAAGTCACAAGAAGCAGGAGTTGGCATTATTTCCACAAAAAATGGAAGACAAATTTTTATTACAGGTCATCCTGAATACAGCAAAGATACCCTAAAAAATGAATATGAACGAGATAAAGCAGCCAACCTTCCAATTCAAATTCCTAAAAATTACTTCCCCAATGATGATCCTACGGAAAGTCCCAAAGTTAGCTGGCGAGCTCATGCTAGTTTGCTTTTTTCAAATTGGCTGAATTATTATGTCTATCAAGAAACTCCTTATATTTGGAAATAACGATACTACCCGATTTTTTACTCAACAAAAGAACATCTTCTTGAATAACTAAATTACTGATACCAAAGCCAATCAATATTCACAACAAACATCCGTGAATTTGACATGATATTTTGTGCTGGATAAATCTCTTTTTTAAGGATATTGTCAATCCCTGCTGACAGTGTAAACGTTTTGACAAGAGCCGTAATTTTTGCATTAAATGTCCAGTCGGATTCTTGTTTACCAGAATAATTTTTAACAGGGACAAATCCTGGTAATTCTGGGAGGAACCATACTGATTCTAAAACATCGTGGCATTGCCATAGGGCTTCAAGACGAAGAAAAAGATTTAAATGGTCAAAAAGTGTTGTTCCAGTAGTTATTCCAGGTTGAATATTAATTCTTCCAGGATGATACCAAAGATATTCAAGACCATCAAAGTCCCGATAATTCCATGAAACATCTGCTTTTAATCTTTCTTTCCCAATTTCAAGTTTGCCTTCCCCTCGCATTAGAAGAGGCGAATCATCTGATTCCATTGACACGCTCGAGGTCATTGGGTCATAGAGCAAAATATAAGACTGATCCACTCGGGATTGCCATTCATGAACAATGTTTATATGAATCCAATCCCTCCAAGATTGTTCAAAACAAAACCTAGCTGAATAAAAATCTGCTTCCGTGTCCGTGTTAAAGTGTGTTATAAAGATTGCGGGATAAAAACGGGATTCCAAGGCAACAGCAACACTTACACCCCCTTTAGAAAACTCCAGCCAGCCATCATAGCCAAATGCTTCTTCATTATTTGTCCAAAGCGTAAACCCTATGGCACCATAGGGATGATTAAATTGGGGAGAGAGGTTTATCTGAGAAAACCGAAAATGCGTTGTATCTATCCATGACTCAAACCATTCGCCAGAAAGCGTTGCAGACCAAATATTTCCATGGAGTGTGGCTTCACCGAGAAGTTCAGCATAGCGGGTTTTTTTATTTAGGAGAGGATTCCCGCGGTCTGGTTTAAAACGGCTATACCGACCCTCAACAAAGGAATCAAAGGTGAATCGCCCCACGTCTTTTTCCATCTGCCATTCTAAGCGTTGAGTCCTAGCATCCCAACGCGTAAAACGGCTCCATGTAGGTTCATATATTTGGGGTTTCACATTCACAATACTTAAACGGACATTATGTTCTCCGGAAGAAAAACTTGCCTGAAAATCGTTTCGATAGAGTTTGCTATATCCTTCATACGTAAGCCATTGGCCTTCTAAAACCCATCGGTTATGGGCGGATACTGGCGAAAAGAACACATTAACATTGGATAGTTCATAATCTCCCATTTCCCATTGGGCTCTCGAAACCGTTGAATCAACAGAGGGAAATTCCCCACAATGTTGAGTTTGCAACCATATTACAGGCAGACCTGTTGTGCCATCTAATGCCTCTGGTAAAAAGGTAAATTCTTTGCCAAATTTTTCAAGTGCAAGTTGCTGACTAAACAACGAGGATGAAATAAAAAGGAGCATAAAGAAAGCACTTTTTTTCATATTATGTTTCCTCACGAAGATAATGGGGATATTTTTTGTCAACAAATTGAATTAAAAAAGAGCCTAAAAGAGAAAAAATCAACGTATTGGATAGAATATGAATCCCATAAAAAGGAAGCCCTGATAAATAAACAGCCCAGATTTGTGCCCCTTTAAAGCCGGATGCCAGAGGAAAAGCCAGACTTGTAAGGCTATCGTAAAGAAACGTTAGTAGAAATCCTGTTAATCCCATAATAACGATAAGGGATTTTTTTTTATTTTTATTTTTTCGGAGGATAGGTCGGAATCCATAGCCTACAGAGGCTATGATGCCAAAGCTAAGGAGCTGTGCTATCAGCATAGGTGGATAGGCAAGTCCGCTGCCCATGGGATTTGCTATAGAAAAAACACCTTCACCCACCAAGGCAACAAAAAGACCTCGAGTCCACCCCAAAAACACACCACTGAGAAAAGCCACAAAAAGAATAAATTCTACATTGGGAACATATAAAAAAGTATAACCAAGACCCCAAAAAAGAGCTAAAAAAACACCGGTTTCAACAGAGGTGCGGTTTTGTTCAAAATGAGCATACTTATTCATCTTCCTCCTCTGGCTTCATGATTGGGATACGAAAATAATTCCGATTATTTGTCCAAATTCCTTCTGAAAAGTCTTCTTCACAAATTTGTTTCATTATATTCATTCGAGCATCCATTTCATCAATATAGTGGACAAGCAGCGCTTCTGGGAAAGCTGGTTTTTTGGGTGCTTGATACTCATATTCCCCTTGATGCGCTACGATGATATGCTCTAATTTTCGTGCAGTAGTTGCAGGGAAACCATCAATTTCACGGATTTTATCCCGAACCATACTGAATCCCTGAATCGTATGTCCCAAAAGATTTCCTTCATCGGTATAATAATTATCAGGGAATCCTTTTAATTCTTCTAATTTACCAATATCATGGAGGATAATCCCGCTTATTAGCAAATCACGACTTACTGGATATATTGTTGCTGCTGCTTCGGCGATCATAAGCATTGTATAAACATGTTCCAAAAAACCTCCCACATAGGCATGGTGGAATTTTAAACTGGCAGGATGGGTTTTTATTTTTTCTTCATTTTCTTTATAAAGCCTTAAGGTGAGTTCTTTGAGCCATGAATCTTCCATAGTATCGATCGCATCTAAAAGTGCCTGCCACATAAGCTCTTTATCTTTTTCAGTGGTAGGAAAAAATTGATCCCACGAAATGCCTATTTCGTTAAGATCTTTTGAAGATAGCGGTTTTATGGAATGAACAATAAGTTGGGGCAATCCCATATACTCCTCACATTGCCCCCGGACTCCTACAGGGATTCCTACTTTTAAAATTTTTGCGAGTTCTTCGCCGTGATCCCACACCTTAGCACTTATCCGACCTGTTTTATCTCCTAGTACCAAATCAAGATACGGTTTTCCCTCACGCGTCCGCCGAAGAGCCATTTCTCGAATGATTAAGACGGAGACAATGGCACTGTTTGCAACAAATTCTTCCACTTTTTTCAGATCATTCCGTACCATATCATCCCTTTTGCCTTTTTATCTTATTACACTATGAATCTTCCACCTTTCTAGGAGAAAGATCCTGGTATGTTAGCTTAATAATTATTTTTGTATCATTCAATAAAGAAAGATGGTTAAGTATTTTAGAATTTTAAATTTTTCTCTATATTTTGCCCTAAGATGTCCACTTAGCAGTTAGAAAGACGAATCACATAAACAAATCAGTTAAGTAAGATGGGAGATTATGAACATTGAAATTACGAACATTTAAAAAGGGCATTCATCTGAACGAGTATAAAGAATTCAGTCAAGATAAAAAAATTGAAAAATTACCTCTTCCGCAGCGAGTCTACATTCCCTTGCAGCAGCATATTGGAGCACCTTGCGAGCCTTTGGTCAAGAAGGGTGAAACTGTAAAAACAGGACAGATGATTGGAAGAAGTAGTGCTTATGTTTCGGCACCTATTCATGCAAGTATTACCGGAGAGGTAAAAGCTATTGATAAATTTCCTCATCCTTTGGGGATGCGGGTTGAGATGATCCACATTGAGCGCACGAGCGAGGATGATGAATGGGAGTATCTGCCCATTCCAAAAAATTGGGAAAAAATGCCCCGTGTTGAAGTAATAAAACTTATCAATGATGCAGGAATTGTTGGTATGGGTGGTGCAGGTTTTCCCACACATGTTAAGCTTAATCCCCCACCAGACAAAAAAATAGATTCCTTTATTTTGAATGGGGTAGAATGTGAACCTTATCTTACTTCTGATCATCGACTAATGGTAGAATATACGGACCAGATTTTGAAGGGGATGCACATCATCATGTCCCTTTTGAATGTTAAGAATGGATACATTGGCATAGAAAACAATAAGCCCGATGCCATAGAAATAATGAGTCAGCGGGTTAATGATTTAGGATATCCCTATCAGGTTGTTCCCTTGGAAGTCAAATATCCGCAGGGTGCTGAAAAATTGCTCATTAAATCCGTCTTGAATCGAAATGTCCCCGTTGGAGGTCTCCCCATGGATGTTGGCGTTGTTGTAAACAATGTGGCGACAGCAAAAGCCGTTGCAGATGCCGTTTTGAAAGGAATTCCTCTTATCGAACGCGTTACAACCGTTACAGGCGATGGGATTATAAATCCTAAAAATGTCCTTACCCGCATTGGAACCCCCTTTAGTGATTTAATCGATTTTTGTGGGGGATTAAAAGATGAAACAACCATGGTTTTTATGGGTGGTCCCATGATGGGTCAAGCCCAATACGATTTATCTATTCCTATAATAAAAGCCGCAGGAGGGATTGTATGTAATACCTCAAAAATGGTAAAAATGGTAGAGCATTATCCCTGTATTCGCTGTGGTGCCTGTGTAGATGCCTGTCCTATGTATTTGCTTCCTACAAGACTTGCAAAACTTACGGAACATAAAAAATATGAAGAAGCGGATAAGTTGGGAATTCAAACGTGTATCGAATGTGGTTCGTGTGCCTTTTCTTGTCCAGCCCACATCCCCTTGGTTCAATGGATACGGGTAGGGAAAATGCGTGTTTCAGAATTAAAACTTAAACAAAAAGTATCATAATAATGGATAAACAGATGGAAAAGAATGAAACAACAGCCTCTGCTCAGATTCTTGACACTCAAAAAAATGTCCAAGAACCGCCAAAACTTAAAAAGGATCCTCGAGAAAAGCTGTATAAACCCAAAGGGCGTCCTTTAATTCTTGCCTCTTCACCCTTTTCCCAGACAAAAGATAGTGTTCCAAAAATTATGTGGTTTGTGAGTCTGGCTCTTTCACCTACAATCATTTGTTCTGTAATCTTTTTTGGAATTAGATCAATTTATATGATTTCCACCTCCATTCTGGCAGCCTTGGTTACAGAATTTGTTATTACGCGGCTTCGAAAACAACCAGACACTCTTAGCGATGGAAGTGCTTTTTTAACAGGTCTTCTTTTAGCCTTAACCCTTCCGCCAACTTTTCCCATTTCAGGATGCATTTTAGGTTCTGTATTTGCAATTTTTATCGGGAAACAGCTTTTTGGTGGATTAGGGTGTAATATTTTTAATCCCGCCTTGTTAGGACGTGCCTTTTTGCAAGCAAGTTTTCCTGTTAAAATGACAACCTGGACGTTGCCACGTTTTGCTGATATACATACTTACTCTGGGGTTACGTCAGCAGATGCAATTACAGGAGCAACACCTCTTGGCCTTTTTAAATATGAGAATATTGTGACAGATTTAAAACCTCTCTTTCTTGGGAATGTTGGAGGTTCTCTTGGCGAAACATCAGCTCTTGCTCTTTTAATCGGGGGAATTTTTCTTTTGATGATGCGCCATGCTGATTGGCGAATTCCCGTTGGTTTTTTAGGCAGCGTGGCTTTCTTCGGAGGCATTTTTTGGCTAGTGGATTCTACGGCGTATCCAAGTCCCCTCTTTCATTTACTCTCGGGTGGACTTTTACTTGGTGCCTTTTTTATGGCAACAGATATGGTTACGTCACCCATTACGATTAAGGGAACATGGATTTATAGCATCGGCGCAGGAATTCTCTTAGTCATTATTCGGCTTTTTGGAGGATTGCCCGAAGGTGTTATGTATTCTATTCTCATCATGAATGGCCTTACGCCCCTTATTAATCGCTATACACGTCCGAAATTTTTCGGGGAGGCACGAGCATGAATACGTCTGCAAAAATGATTCTCGTCTTAACAGTTATTTCAGCGCTATCAGGTGGACTTTTATCCTATTGGGATAGTTTTACTTCTGAAAAAATTGAAGCGTATCGACAAAGTGAAATTCAAAAGGCTGTCCAAAAAGTCCTTCCTGAATCAGATGAAAGAAAAGAGATACAACAAAATGGTTTTACGTTTTATATCGGATATAAAAACGGGGAAATAACCGGTATATCCTTCGTGGCTGAAGGGGGTGGTTTTCAAGATATTATTTCTATGATGGTAGGTGTGACTCCCGATTTTAGTCATATTACAGGCTTGGCAATATTGAGTCAAAAAGAAACACCGGGCTTAGGAACTAAAATTGATTACGATCCATCTCGGGAAGGCATGGAGACTTGGTTTACCGATCAATTTAAAGGGAAAAAAACTGGTAATTTAACGTATGTTAAAAACCAAAAACCACGTTCAGATTCTGAAATTGAAGCCATCACAGGAGCAACTATTTCTTCCAATGCTGTGGTTACCATTTTAAATGAAAAAATATCTGCTGCAAAAGCAGCGTTTGAATCCATAAATGAGTAGGTGAAATATGGCTAAAAAAGTATCACTTCTTGAAGATTTTACAAAAGGAATCTGGAAAGAAAATCCTATCCTTATTGCACTCCTTGGCTTGTGTCCAACCCTCGCTGTAACAACTTCAGTTGAAAACGGTATCGCGATGGGACTTGCAGTTTCCTTTACACTTGTCTGTTCGAGTACCATTATCTCATTGTTACGAAACATTATCCCTAAACAAGTCCGAATTGCAAGTTTTATTGTTATTATAGCCACCTTTGTAACCATTGCAGACCGTTTTCTCGCTGCCTTTTATCCAGAAATCAGCAAAAATCTCGGACCGTTTATTCCACTCATCATTGTAAATTGCATAATTCTAGGACGACAAGAAGCATTTGCTTCAAAAAATAATGTTGGGCGTTCCATTTTGGATGCTTGTGGCATGGGTCTTGGATTTACGTTGATTTTGATTGTTCTCAGTACAATACGAGAATTGCTGGGGTCAGGAACAATCATGGGATTTAAAATTATGTGGGATTCTTTTAGCCCCTGGATGGTCATGATTCTTCCACCCGGTGCGTTTCTTACCTTAGGACTCATGATTGGTGCATCAAATTGGATTAACGACAGGAGGAAACGGTCATGAATCTTATTGTTATTTTTATCTCAGCAGCCATTGTAAACAACTTTGTTTTAAGCCAGTTTTTAGGGATTTGTCCCTTTGTGGGCGTTTCTAAACGATTGGATTCTGCTGTAAGTATGGGAATGGCTGTAACCTTTGTCATGACAATAACCGCTGTTGTTACCTGGCTTATATACCACCTTCTTCTTGTCCCATACAATCTTGAAATTCTTCAGTATGTGTCGTTCATTCTCGTTATTGCGTCCTTAGTGCAACTTGTAGAAATGTTTATTCGCAAAGTGAGTAAACCCCTTTATGATTCCTTAGGAATTTTTCTTCCTCTCATAACAACAAACTGTGCCATCTTAGGCCTGGCATTGATTTCTGTCCTTAGAAACTATTCTTTTATGGAAAGTTTGATATACAGCATCGGAGCTGGAGCTGGTTTTACTCTCGCCTTAGTCATTATGGCTGGAATCCGGGAGGAGCTCGAATTAGCGGACGTCCCAAAACAGTTTCAGGGTGCAGCTATTACCATGATTATTGCCGGTAGCCTTGCCCTTGCCTTTATGGGCTTTGCAGGATTAATATAGAAACAAAATTTCGTGAATAGCCGTTCACAAGGGACAAGTGAGAAAGGAGTGTCATGAATATTACAACAATTATAAAACCAATTCTTGTCATGGTTGCAATTGGACTCATTTATTCCCTTGCCATGGTAATGATGAATAAAACCTATTATCGGAAGAAAAGCAAAGAGACCAAAGAAGATGATTGCCTGCCGTCAGAAAGTCTTTGTAGCTCTTGTGGAATTACAGGATGTTCAATAAACCCAGCCAAAACAAAAATGGATAAATAAGGAATAGCTATGGATTTAAGTGCCATATTGATTTCCATGGGGGGAATGGGAGGAATCGGATTGATTTTTGCCACAGGATTAGCGATTGCCAATAAGAAGCTCCATGTTGAAGAAGATCCTCGTATTGCTCAGATAAACGACGTGTTGCCTGGAGCAAATTGTGGCGGCTGTGGTTTTGCAGGATGCATGAATTTTGCCGAAAATGTCGTTAAAGGAAATGCCCCCCTTAATGGATGTCCTGTTGGGGGTGTTGGAACCGCTAACGAAATTGCAAAAATTCTTGGCGTTGAAGTCGAAGCAGGTGAACCCCTTAAAGCTCGCGTTCTCTGTCAGGGTGGATTAAATGAAATGGCCATAAAAGGCGAATATTTAGGCCTTAAATCTTGTGTAGCAGCCCATATTAGTGGGGGTGCTATGAAGCTCTGTGAATGGGGTTGCCTTGGATTTGGCGACTGCGTGTCTGCCTGTATGTTCGATGCAATATACATGAATGAAAACCGGTTGCCAGTTGTTATTGAAGATAAATGTGTAGGATGTGGTAAGTGTGCCGAAGCGTGTCCACGCAATATTATAGAAATGCACCCTATTAGCCATCGTGTTTTTGTAAAATGCCGAAACCAAGACGCCGGGAAATACTCGCGATTGGTATGTACCCGTGCCTGTATTGGATGCGGTATTTGCGTTCGTGAAGCAGGCGAAAATATGATGTATCTCGAAAATGGCCTCGCCCACTTTAATTATGAAAAATGGGGTAATAAAGCCGATCTCCCAACACAAAAATGTCCCAATCACGTGCTGGTAAGCCTGGATGAGGAAGGAACTACTTAATGGCAATTACCGCCCAAACGAATGCAAAAGTTGAATCACTCGATGGTCATTATGCTATTGTTCTCGTGCTTCCTCAACGCTCCCCCTCTCACTACTCTCTCCCCCTTTTTCCAGTAAAACCACTAAAAGAACGAAATAAACCCGTAAAGATTCCCGTCCTTAATGAACTAAATGCGAAACCCGGTGATCTCGTCGAACTTACTGAAACATCTTCCTTCCTCATAAAATTATCAACTCTTCAATATGGAATTCCTGGGATAGGTTTTATTGGTGGACTCCTTGCCGGATATTTTTTTCGTCCACATACCCTTTCTTTTCCTGTGGAACTTTATCAATTTATCCTTGGCCTTATCGGATTAATAGCAGGCGGTTTTATTGGATATTATTGGGCTAAAATGTTAGCCTCAAAACCTGAAAAATTCTACCGAATGGAAAAAATATTATAAGAATCTTCCTTTAATTATTGAGTTGTCTTTTCTTTAAATCTTACAGATTTATCTCAAAATACATGTAACGATTTGGACTAGAATACATTATTATAAATATTTATTAATTATCTCAGCTGCTTTTTTACCCGCTGTTCCTAAATTGCAAAACATCATGTCTCGAAGTTCACGACGTGATTCCTGATATGGATCATCTCCTGAAAGATAAGTAAGAAGCACTTTTTTTAATTCCTCAAAGGTTTCTACCCCATAGCCTGCTTTTTGTAAAATATCTTCTAATTCTTTGGGTTTGCGTGGGGCTTCGTGACTTTTAAACGTGATAATTCGCTTATCTAAAGCAATAAATTCACCAATGATAGAACTGGTATCGCTTATTGTCAGGTCAGCTAGTAGCATGACAGGAAGTAGGTTATCTTGGGAAACAAGGTAAACATCGGACATCTTTTGAATGGTGTCATAAATTTTTTTAGACATCCAAGGATGTAAGGTGACACAAACCTTGAAATCGTGAGTGAGTTCAGTAAGTCGGTGATACCAAAGGTTAATGGCAGACATGCCCGATTTATCCCAAGTTGCGCTGAAAAGAAGTATTGGGTTATGGTTATTTGGAAAGGTTTTACGGCGAAATATTTCGAGTGGACTCTCACGTGTTCCCTCTGATTGAGTCCATGTACCATCAAATGCTGGATCCAATTTCGGATAGCCAATAGCCACACCATTTTTAATTCCCACTTCACGGGCTTCTTTTTCTTCTGTAGGTGATGTGAGAAAAAAAAGGGTAAAAGCATGATAATTTTTTGGCGACGTAAATGTTTTAAAATGATAAGGCCCATGGCGGAATCCAAAACGATGAATCGATTTCACTGGAAATTTCCAAGCACTATGTCGTGCCATAAGGACAGTTTCAGGAAAAACAGGCATTTTTAAAGGAGAATATCCCCTTTTTTTTAAGAAATTCGCTGTCTCACGATTTTTTGCCACAAAAACACAAGGCCGATCTAAATAATTAATTACAGGTGCCAAAATAAAATAATCTAATGGTTCTGCACAGTAAGCAACACAGTTTATAAGTCTTTTCCTGTGTTTTGCAATATGCCACATGATGACATAAGGAATTTTATTGAAATAGGATGAAAAAACCATAGATCATATTTTATGCTTTAATATGTAACGGTCCAAAGCATCAGCAATTTCATATTCAACATTTAATTTTTCTTTAACAAAACGCCATTCATTTTTTATTCTTGTATAATATCCTTTTGATTTTAATATGGCACTTACTCCAAAATGAGATGCCTGAAATTCAATAAGAAAATACTCATGACCATTAAATACAATATCCATCGATAAAAAAGGACTATCTAGGTGATTATAGACCTTTTCAGCACAGTTTAGTAATGCATCCTCAGGATTAAATGTAAAATCAAATATTTTAGTACCACTGGCTCTAAAGTCTCCCTCGCGGGTATGACGTTTCATTGCAAAATATTTTCCTTCAAGAGCCAGAATTCGGTAGTCGTATGTTAAACCCGGTACAAATTCTTGAAGTATAAAATTCTCGTTTTTTGTAATGTATTCTTTATATTGCAAATAATCTTCATAATCATTATGGTTGGGATACTCTGGAAATGTTTTCTTGCGAAAATAGTGACGTCTGAATAAATCAAAAGATTTTAAAAATTCAATTTTACTTAATTTTTTAAGGCGTTTCTCCAAGTCACGCCGATTTTGAATCAAAAAAACACCCTTCCCATTAGAACCTGTTATTGTTTTTAAAATAATTGGATAAGGAATATTATAATTATCAATTTCTTTCAGACTTGAAAAATACCAAGCCTTTAATCCTGTAAGACCACACATTTCTTTATAAATTTTTTGATATCCTTTATTTTCATGACAATAAAGCAGGTCTAAAGAGGGAATTATTGTGTTGTTTTTATTTAAAAATGTTAAAACATCTATGATATATTGACGAACATTGGGTTTCTGGCTAAAACTGTATAAGATAATTTCATTTTCCAAGGTTATTTTTTTATTGAAAACATCCTGAATATTATAAATGTTTACCTCATAAGAGTAGTGTGAAAGTCTTTCTTTTATTGCCATAACATTCATTGAAACCCATGGTTTTCGGGTCTGTCCGTAAAAATTATTATCCCCCGTGAGAATTATAATTTTTTTATTGTTTATGTGGTCAAAATCTTTCAATAATATCTTTTGCTATTGTTTCGGGATATTGTTCTATCATACATTTAAAATGTTTTTTGGGGCAGCGATTGTGGCCATGTTTTCCACAGGGGCGACAATCGAGGTTAATTTCAAAAACTTTATCATGGTCACGATAGGGGTAGCAACCAAATGCTTTTACAGTAGGGCCGAAAAATGCATAAACGGGCGTATTCACAGCATTTCCAAGGTGAAGGGGAGCACTATCATTACAAACCAACAATGCCACTTTTTGAATCAGTGCGGCAGATTCAAGCACATTTAATTCTCCTGCAGCATTATATGCCTCTACGTTAGCATGTTGAATAATAGATGAACACAAATCGCGCTCAGCAGCACTCCCGATAAACACAACATCAAAATTTTTATCTTTTACCAAAAGTAACAATTCCGTCCAATATGACGCAGGCCACTTTTTTGTCTCGCGGATTGATCCAGGAGCAAAGCTAAGGATTTTTTTTGCAGGAGCATGCAAAGATTGAATAATTTTTTCTGCTTTTTCAAAATCCTCTTGCCTTAAATAGAGAAAGGTTTCATCCGAAAATTTTCGGTCTGTAAAGGGTTCAAGAAGGGTTAAATATCTTTTACGGACATGAAGCCCTTTGGGTGGTTTAACCTTTCGTGTTAAAAATTTTTGATCATAAAACCCAACACGACGTTTTATACCACACAAAATCATTAGGAGGGACGAAGTAAGACTTCCTTGAATCGAAAAGGCAAGATCGTAAGAATTAGGACGGAGTTCGCGGACTTTTTCTTTTAAGGATGTATATTTCTTTCTGTTGTTGGATTTATCAAGGGTATAGACCCGACGGATTCGTGGATGTCTTGAAAAAAGGATTGCTGATTCTGGACGTGTTAACAGATCAATGTCTGCATCAGGCCACTGATCGCAGATTGCTTGTATCGTTGGGGTAGACATAACAACATCGCCAATAAACGCTGTTTGAATAATTAAAATATGGGAAGGATTAAAATTATTTAAGGATTGTTTCATAGAGTGTTATGTGCTTTTTTATTGTTAATTTAATATCAAAATCACGGACAACATCTAGACTTTTTTGTCCAAAGGCTTGCCGTTTTTTATCATTTTCAAGAAGTGACAGAATAGCATTTGCCAAGGCTTCAGGATTTTGTTTGGGTACAATAAGTCCATTCTGTTCATGTCGGATAACTTCTGGAATACCACCTGCATCCGTTCCAATAACTGGTAGACCTGCCGCTTCAGCATCCAATATACTTGTTCCCATTCCTTCTTTTTTCGAAGGTAAAACGAAGAGATCACTGTTTTTTAAAAAATACCCCACATCAGTCCGAAATCCCGTAAAAATAACATGATCCTTCAATCCTTTTCCCTCTGTCAGAGCATGAATGGCATCCGCTTGTTCTCCATTTCCCACAATAACAAATGTTACAGCAGGATATTTTTGCAAAACCACTGCAGCTGCTTCCAACAAATTGGGATAATCCTTATGACCAGTTAGTGCTGCAACTGTAGATACAATCCGGTGATTTTGAGGAATACCAAACGTATCCCAAAAGGTTTTATCCCGTGAAATTGCATCAAATTTATGAATATCAATCCCAGAAGGAATAACAGTTAACTTATCGTCCGGAATATCATGCGCTTGCATTATGCGTAAAATTGCTTGACTAATGCAAATTATTTTGTCTAGGCGGGGTGTCTGATATTTCAATTGCCTAATTTTATTCCCCTTTAATGGAAAATCAACCCGGCGAGAGGCCACAATGCTAGGTGTTTTTTTAGCAAAGACATCCACCCATAAGGCAATCATCAGGGCATGGGCATCATGAGCATGAAGAATCGTTTTGTTTTTTTGTGGAATTATTTTTGCCAGTTGATAAGCTGAATAGAGATCATATTCCCCTTTAAGAGGAAGAGATGTATAAGGTAGTTGATGATCAACACACCATTTTTTTAAACGTGATTCAGGCGGACAAACCACAAGAGATTTGATCCCCTTGTCAATAAGTCCTTCATGTAAATAGGCCACTTGCTGCTGGCCACCTCGCCATGTTTTCGCTGTATCAATATGAATGATGTAATACATTATATCGTTTTCTGCTGGCTTCTTCGCGCAATTTTTACATATTTCATGAAAACGCCAAAAGAAGAGACAGAACTCAAGATAAACCCCTCCTCCCCATCCAAAAAACCAGCTTGAAATAAATACATTTTTAAAAATTTAAAAATTCCCCTAAAAAATGCACCGGCTAAAGTAGCTCGTGAACCTTGTTGGATCGCTGATTCGGCAGCGAGATCAGTATAACGCATGATTTTACGAATGTGAGTATTCACATCAGGATAGGTAAAATGATAAAGAGGTGACTCAATTTTTTCAATTTTCCCAGAAGGAATTTGAACGAATTCATGGACCAATTTATCGTTAAAAAACCCATGCGCTTTGTGAAAAAGTCGCAGGGTATAATCTCGATTCCATCCACTATGACGTATCTGTTTTCCTAAATAATAGGATAATCGTCGAATTCGGTAACCATGAGCCTGAGGAGACATGATAACGGTACGAATGGTTTCAGAAAGCTCAGGGGATGCCACTTCATCGGCATCAATCACAAAAACCCAGTCATATTTTGTTTGTGAAACAGCAAATTGTTTAGCGGGTCCAAAGCCTTTCCATTCTCCCTCAAAAACCCGGCATCCAAATTTCTGACACAGATCAACCGTCTCATCGGTACTGCCTGTATCAAACACAACAATATCTTCAATCCAACGAATCGATTCGAGGCATCGTTGAATATTATGTGCCTCATTTTTCACAATGATAGCAGCCGATAAAGGATATGTTGAAATCTCAGACATCACGCAACAGAATATAATTTTTAAATTCGCCAATCGGATGCCGAAAGAGTCGTTCTATAAATGTAACAAACCGATATTTAACTGTTTCATGTTTATGTTTTTTTCGGGATGGATTGGGTTTCCCAGAATATTGAAGGGATTTTTGCCAATCTATACTTTTAATCCTTGCCTCCATAACCTTTGGATGCGTCTCTTTAAAACGACCAAGTTTTTGAAGGGGACCATAGTCAAACTCTTTGGGGGCTTTTTCATAATAATCATTTGCTCGCCGTAATCCCCAGTGGAGAGAAGACAATGCTTTGCTTTTGGACTGCATTAAATGGGGAGGGCGGACCCAGCCATAGTGATAAATCCAAGCATCAACCAGGGCTACTTTTAATTTTCGGGTTCCTCCGGGTTGACGGGGATTATCATAATACTCAAAAGACCGAAAGGACTGGGCGCTTTCATAAGAATGAATATCTGGCCGATTTCGAATAATACGAATTTCATAAGGATACCAGCCATGACTGATATGATAATGATCGTAATCCCCCCAAAAATGGCGATATTTAAAGAGTAGACCTTCAACGTCAGGATTGGAAAGCAAAGCTTCACACCGCGCTTTTACAACAGGCAAATACTTTTCATGTACCACTTCATCCGCCTGAAGGTAAAAAAGCCAGTCCCCCGTGCAGTGCTCTTTAGCTATGTCCGTCTGAAGAGCATTAATGATACCTTTCTTAAAATATTTTTCATCCCACACCGTATCAATAATCCGAATTTTTGGATCCCCAATTTCTTCAATGGCTTCTCGTGTGTTGTCATCAGATTGTCCAACAACCACTACAAATTCATCCACGATGGGCAGTATAGACTGAATCGACTCTACAACAGGGTAATACAAACTGATTCCATTTCTTACGAAAGAAAAACCACTGATTTTCATCCACTTTCCCTCTTATGGTATAAATTTATGAAAAAGACAGCACTTGTTTTAAGAATTAATTCCCTCAAATCTCTTGTTTCTTAGATATTTAAACGTTGTTCTGGATAGAATTTTCGCTATTTATCTTCATGTGATACGGGTGTAATTTTCCCCAGCACGACTCTTCTTTTTGCCCCTGTAACGGAGGGAATATTTCCAGGGATGTTCCGAATACATGCAACAGCAAGGATAGCAAAGCCCAAAGCCTCTTTAGAATCGGGATCCACACCCATCTCTTTTACTGAACGAATGTGAATGCTTTGCAATTTTTCGACTAAAATTTTCATAACAAGGGGATGTTTACTGCCGCCGCCACTTGCTAAAAGTTCGGAAATTTCATAAACATTTTTATGATTAAGAATCGAGTTAGCAATGGTATCTGCAGTAAACGCCGCCAGGGTAGCTAGTTGCGACGGCGGATCCATTTTTTCCAAATCGTTTTTATGTTCCGCCAGCCATTGTAACCCAAATTCATCTCGACCGGTAGATTTTGGAGGATTCTTCTGGATGAAGGGATGCTTTTCCCATTGATTTAAGACCTCTGTATTAATTGTTCCTTGAGAAGCAATGTTACCATCTTTATCATAAGAGCCATCAAAAAGTTGTTGAAATCGTTCATCCAGGAGTCCCATGCCAGGGCCGGTATCAAATCCTAAAACAGGGAGATGAGAAGAAGCTGGCGGAAGAAGAGTAATATTTGCAACGCCTCCAATATTGAGGAGCACTCTCCCCCTCTTCTCCTGCTGAAAAAGCCACATATCCACAGCGGGAATCAAGGGTGCACCGGTTCCTCCTGCAGCAATATCTGCTGCTCGAAAATCAGAAACAACAGGAACACGCAGTCGTTCAGCCAAAAAAGCGGGTTCACCAATTTGTAAGGTTGAATGACCACTGATATGGTGTAATGTCTGTCCATGGGTTCCTATTAAATCAAGAGACAAAACATGATGCTTTTTCAAACTTTTATCTACTTCCTCAGCATAAAAACGTCCCAAATCATAATTCAGGGCACACATTTGGGGGACAGATCCTGTTAAATTTTGTTGAATACGGTTTTTTAACTCATGGGGAAAGGGGACAGATTCGGAATAAAGAACTGAGTAGTTTAATCCTTTTGGAGTAAGATCCACATCTGCGACACAAATATCCAATCCGTCCATAGATGTCCCGGTCATGAGTCCTGCCGTTCGAATCATTCCCTTTTTTTTCATTAATGTCAAAAGGTCCACAGCACTCCTTTCCAAATTTCTGAAAATATACCAAACTCTTAGAAAAGGATAAAGCAAGGATGCTTTAGTGGGTGGCATCTTAAATCCTTATAAAAAAGATAGAAAGATTCGACATACTCAAAAAAAGATTTTGTAAATTTTTAGTTGATTAAAATTAGGAGCTTCATGAGTAATGACATCATTCGAATTGGGGGAGCGCGTGAGCACAATTTAAAGAACATCACCGTAAGCATTCCCCGGAATCAGCTTGTTGTAATTACTGGTTTATCGGGCAGTGGAAAATCTTCTTTAGCTTTTGATACCTTATATGCTGAAGGTCAGCGACGATATGTAGAATCGTTATCCTCTTATGCTCGTCAGTTTTTAGGTCTCATGGAAAAACCCGATGTTGATTACATAGAAGGGTTATCGCCAGCCATTTCTATTGAGCAAAAGACAACGCACAGAAATCCTCGTTCTACTGTGGGAACGGTAACAGAAATTTATGATTACTTGCGTCTTCTTTTTGCACGGATAGGCAAACCGCGCTGTTACATTTGTGGAACTCCTGTAACAAAAATGACGGTTCAACAGATTGTAGATTCGATTTTAGCTTTTCCGGAGGGGACAAAGATTCAAATTTTAGCGCCTCTTATGCGGGAGCGAAAGGGAGAGTTTCGGGAACTTTTTCGGGAAATGCGTCATGAAGGATTTGTCAGAGCCCGGATAGATGGCAAAATTATTCCCCTTTCTCAGGATTTATCTTTATCGAAAAACCAAAAGCACACTATAGAGCTTGTTATTGATCGGCTGGTTATTCAAAAAGATATTGTTTCCCGATTAACAGACAGCATTGAGCTTGCTTTAAAAATGGGGAATGGGAATGTCCTCATCGAAGACAGTGAAGGAAAGGAATATCGTTATAGTGAGCACTTTGCCTGTCCTAATCATCCAGAAGTAAATTATGAAGAGCTCTCGCCACGGATGTTTTCCTTTAATAATCCTTTAGGTGCCTGTCCAGCATGTTCTGGCTTAGGAACTATGATGGAAATTTCTCCTGATCTTTTGGTTCCCAATAAAAAACTCAGTTTACTGGGAGGCGCAATTGTTCCCTTAGGGGAGCAACCCCGGGGAAACTACTATTCGAGTATTTTAAAAGGATTAGCTGAAGAATATCATTTTAAGTTTACAACACCTTGGAACAAATTACCGCCAGAAGTCCAGAAAGTTCTTTTATATGGAACAGGAAATGAAGAAATAACCATTTCGTATGAAAGTGATCGGTGGTCTGGGCAGTATAAAGGTGCTTGGGAAGGTGTTGTGAATAATCTTAAGCGGCGATACCGTCAGACTCAGAGTCCTGGAATTCGTGCATGGATAGAAAAATTTATGCGTGTAGAACTGTGTCATGTTTGTCAGGGAAGTCGCCTCAAACATTCCAGCTTGAGTGTTTATATTCATGATAAAAATATTGATGATATTTCTAAAATGTCTATCCAGTCAGGCCTTGAATTTTTTAAAACGCTTCCTTTGGACACAATAGATAAACAGATAGCAGGACAAATTCTGAATGAAATTTATCAACGGTATGGATTTTTAGTAAATGTAGGGTTGGGATATTTGACCTTAAATCGGAGTGCAGGGACTCTTTCAGGGGGTGAAGCACAGCGCATTCGACTTGCAACACAAATTGGGTCTCAACTTACAGGCGTTTTATACATTCTGGATGAACCCAGCATTGGCTTGCATCAAAAAGACAATGGGAAGCTTTTAGACACGTTAAAGAAACTTCGGGATTTAGGAAATTCAATTATTGTGATTGAGCATGATCAAGAAACCATGGAAGCTGCAGATTGGATTGTAGATATGGGGCCAGGTGCAGGAATAAAGGGGGGAGAAATTGTTGCCAATGGGGTTCTTGATGACATCATTCACTGTCCTGAAAGTCTTACCGGTCTATACTTATGTGGCAAACGAAAAATACCAGTCCCTGAAAAACGAAACAAAGGAAATGGGAAACATCTCACATTGTATGGTGCACGGGGTAACAACCTTAAATCTATCACAGTTTCTTTTCCTTTAGGAAGAATGATTTGCGTCACTGGAGTCAGTGGCTCAGGAAAAAGTACCTTGATCAATGAAACACTTGTCCCAATTTTAAACCGGCATCTCATGCATTCGAACACAGCAGGACTTCCTTACGATTCTATTTCAGGGATTGAGTATCTTGATAAAATCATCAATATTACTCAGGCACCAATTGGACGCACACCTCGTTCAAATCCAGCAACCTATACGGGAGTTTTCACCCATATTCGGCAACTTTTTGCATCACTTCCTGATTCTAAACTACGAGGATATTCTCCGGGACGATTTAGTTTTAATGTTAAAGGTGGCCGATGTGAATCATGCAATGGCGATGGAATTAAAAAAATTGAAATGCATTTTTTGCCAGATGTTTATGTCCGATGTGAAGAATGCAAGGGGAAACGGTATAATCGCGAAACATTACAAATTAAATATCGGGGAAAAACTATTGCTGACATTTTAGATATGACGGTAGTAGAAGCCCTTGAATTTTTTAAAAACCATCCCTCTATAAAACGAAAACTTAAAACACTTTACGAGGTTGGATTGGGATATATTCATCTGGGTCAGCAAGCAACAACGCTTTCAGGAGGTGAAGCTCAGAGAATTAAACTTGCCACTGAATTGAGCCGTATTGGAACAGGGCGAACAATCTACATTTTGGACGAACCCACAACAGGCCTCCATTTTGCTGATGTGGAAATGCTTTTAAACGTTCTTCATAAATTAGTAAAAAAGGGAAACACAGTTCTTGTTATTGAACACAATTTAGATGTAATTAAAACGGCTGATTATATTATTGATCTCGGTCTTGACGGGGGAGACGACGGGGGGCAAGTTGTGGTAGCTGGAGAGCCAGAAGAAATCATCAAACATCCTATTTCCTACACAGCAGAGTATTTAAGAAAAATTTTAATCCAATAGAATCATTTTTGGAATAAAATTTTTAATCCATAAAGAATAAGAAAAAGGGTGAGTGTACTGTGTTATATTAAAAAATTTTCGACATACCAAAAAGAGCCCCTGTACAGGGGCTCTTTTCTGGAAAGGAAAACGTACTTTGACTAAAAAATGTTTTGTCGTTGTTCAACTAAAATAAAAAGATATCGTAACAGTTTCGTTAAACGTTTGAATTGAGATGTGTTATTTTCTGTATAGTGGTTCATGAAAGCGCTAATTTTATCTAAAGAATTTAAAAAAATATTTTTCAAATTCTTTACTACAAAATTACTACATTTTTGCAAAAATATTAAATAACAGTTTAGGCCAGGAACAGAATAAATGGAAGATAATCGGATGATTTATTTTTAAATTAGTTAGAATTGAAATAAAATTAACCAATCATAACTAAAGGAGACTACTCTTGATTAATGTCATTTGGCTTGCCATGATAATCATCGGCATCGTTATTGCATCGGTTGATTGTCTTGTCGATTTTGTTGATGGATCAATTCTTTGGAACCCCACATTAGAACCCCTTAATGTTTTAACATCTGGTGTTTTCGATTCGGTGAAATTTGCTGTAACCATGGCCTTTGGACTCATTGGGATTATGACTTTATGGCTTGGAATTATGAAAATTGCCGAAGAATCCGGACTTATAAAAATTATTGCGCGGGCTGTAAAACCCATTACGATTCGTCTTTTTCCGGAGGTTCCTCCCGATCATCCAGCGATGGGAGCAATTATCATGGCGATTGCTGCAAGCATGTTGGGGCTTGGAAATTCTGCAACACCTTTGGGGCTTAAAGCAATGCGTGAGTTGCAGACATTAAATAAAATTAAAAATACGGCATCTAACGCAATGTGTATGTTAATGGCCATAAGTACATCCAGTGTTACCATTATTCCTGCCACAATCATTGGAATTCGTGCTGCTGCAAATTCAAAAAATCCTGCCGAAATTATTGCACCAGTTATTTTAGCAACGGGTATTTCCACAACTGTTGCTATTATCATGACAAAGATTCTTGAAAAACTCCCACGCTATCGGTATCCGGAAAGCCCCGAAGAAAATGATAAACGAGAAATAGACGAAAAAATGGATGCTAAAAACTCAGAAAATGATAAGGAGATAACCCATGTTTGAAACCATATTAAATGTTATTTCAACCCTTGCTATTCCAGTCATTATTGTCTTAATTCCCCTTTATGGTTATCGCAAAGGTGTTAAAGTCTATGAAGTCTTTACCGTAGGAGCAAAAGAAGGATTTGATGTTGCAATTCATATTATTCCCTTTCTCGTCGCTATTTTTGCAGCTATTAGTATTTTCCGTACCTCTGGTGCTATGCAAGTTTTATCATGGATTGTAAGTCCTCTTACCAATCTTATTGGCATGCCCGCCGAAGTTCTCCCCTTGGCATTTATGCGTCCCCTTTCTGGAAGTGGGGCATTAGGAATCCTTACTGAACTAGTGACAACCCATGGACCCGATTCTACCATTGGTAGGATGGCATCAATTATGATGGGATCTACAGAAACAACCTTCTACATCCTTGCTGTTTATTTTGGCTCAGTTTCTGTCACAAATTCCCGCCATGCCGTACCTGCTGGCCTAACAGCAGATTTGGCTGGTATTATCTCTTCTGTTATTATAACAAACATTATTTTTGGTTAATAGCCAGATATAAACTTTTGTTAAACCCTTAAGTGGTAAAATAAACTTTTGTATCATCGGGTATCCCTCTTACACAGAGGGATGCCTTTTTATACTGATAAAAGTTGAACAATTAGCTATGAAAAGAAGATTTTGAAAGCTAAGGGTCAATTTTTTTAAATTTAAACATCGATCTTATAAAAGGAGAACGTTCTCTCATGTGCACCACTTAGTCAAACCTTTCGTTTACCTGTAGCATCCCTATGTGGTATGCCCCATTCCGTCACCGTTTCTGCCATATTCCGTGATAAAACAGGGCCTTCTTTACAAAGGCGGATTCCTGACCCATTCACAACACATTGGCCACAAATACCAATACCACACTTCATATAGCGCTCGAAACTAATTTCATAATTCAACCCAGCTTTTTTTGCTTCTTCCATCACACGAATTAGCATTGCTTCTGGCCCAGCTGAATAAATAAAAGACAACTTACTTTCCCGAATTTTCTCGTGTATATACTCGGTTACCTGTCCTTGATAACCAAGCGATCCATCTTCTGTAACAAAGGTGGTGGGAGCCCATTCAGAAAAATCATTTTGAAAGGGAATTTCCTTTTCGCAACGAGCCCCTAATAAAATTTCAAAATGAAATCCTTGTTGACGAAGCATCCTTGCCAAATACCGAAGGGGAACGATTCCCATACCTCCGCCGACAAGTAACGCATGATGATGAAAGGTAAAGTGTGTTCCAAAGGGTCCTCGCAGACCAATAAAATCACCTCGCTCAACAGCGACTAAAGCCCGAGTAAAAGGTCCAACAGCTTTTACCGTAATTTCCATAATCCCCTGAAAGACATCAGAAATAGAAAAAGGCTTTTCATCAACACCAGGAAGCCACACATTAAAAAATTGTCCTGGATAAATATCCGGTTCAATCTGTTTAAAATAGATACTTTTTATCTCAGCTGAGTGATGTTTTATATCAATCACAGGAAATGTTTTCATAAAATCACTCAAGAGCTGCACCTCGGATGGTTTCAAGTGAGTGAATATGTCTGGCTTCCATCCACGCTGTGAGGTCTTGATTGATATGAGTGAAGATTTCAATATCCTTGTAATAAATGCCAGAACCTATACTCACCATTGTTGCTCCTGCCATGATCATTTGAAGTGCTTCATCAGCGGTTCTTACACCTCCTGTAGCAATGATAGGTAAAGAAGAATTTGCACAAATTTCCCAAACCGCTTTTAACGCCAAAGGGAAAATAGCTGGGCCTGATACACCGCCCACTTTATTGGCTAAAATCGGTTTCATCACCCCTGTATCAATCAACATCCCCGGACCAACTGTATTAATAGCAGTAAGGGCATCGGCACCATTTTCTTCACATACGCGTGCCATTTTTTCTATTGAAGGACAATGAATGGTCAATTTTATACTTATGGGAACATCCCCCGCAGCCTTTTTTACGATACGTGTAATGTTAGCCACACTAAACTCATCAGCACCAAAAGGAGCACCAAATTCAGAGGCAACATTTGGGCATGACACATTGACTTCAATCAAATCCGGAGTGGCTTCACATGCTTTTTTCGTGACCTCTCCAAAATCTTCAGGGGTTTTGCCAAAAACAGATGCAAAAATTCCACCTTTGCTTTCTTGATGAAGTTTTTTTATCTCTTTTACCATCTCATCTACACCAGGATTGGAAAGACCCACTGCATTCAGCAAACCGCTATGGTAGGGCAAAATAACAGGACACGCATGCCCCTTTCGGGGTTCAAGTCCAAAAGATTTTGTTGTAACGGCACCTGCACCCGCTTCTAACACTCGCCTCATAGAATCTGCCGTCAGTCCTAAAACTCCCGATGCTAAAACAAGCGGTGATTGATATATCTTGGAAAGGAAAAGAGTTTCAAGAAGATCTGACATTGTGCTCTCATATAATAGGGGATAATTCGTTAATAAAAAATTCTCGTTCACAATATACACAGGTTACGCGCTTGTTTTCAGGATCACTCAAGACAAAATGAGTCTTTAATCCTGGTTCATTTTGGGAAATACATCCAGGATTTAAACATTTAAGAAGATTGATTAAGTCTATTGGCGGTTGAATAGACACTTTTTCCACTACTTCAAAATTTCGGATTCTTTTGATAGTAACACCTGGCGAGACTAAGGAAATGTGTTGGATTGTTCGTTCACATAAATCCTCTTTTTGAATCTTGAGCATATCCTTTGTACCCAGTTTATTGCTCTGATAGTTCATTCCAAAGGTAATGGGGACATTTTTTAGTCCCGGATCGCGTTGAAGAATTTCCAAAATACGTATCCCATCCCCTGCAGGAATATGATCTATTACGATTCCACATTCAATTTTCGGAATCATTTGAATTTTTTTATTGCTCATAGTTGTACCTCAAAAACATATAATAAAATTGCTTGCCGCATAATAAGTCCATTTTTGACCTGCTGAAAATATTCCGCATGGGGCGTTTCATCTACATCTGGAGCAATTTCATTCACGCGTGGTAAGGGATGGAGGATTTTTAACGTATTCTGGGCAACCTTTAGCATTTTGGCATTTAAGCAATAAGAATCTTTAACCTTTTCATATTCGATTTGATCGGGAAAGCGTTCCCGTTGAATGCGCGTCATATAAATAATATCTGCATAGGGAATTGCATCTTCAAGATGCCGGGTTTCAACAAATGTCACAGGAAAATCCGTCTCAATACGCTTTAAATATTCCGGAAGACATAAAGAATCAGGAGATACCAACATAAATTCATTCACACGGAATTTTATCAATGCTTGAAGCAGTGAATGAACTGTCCGTGAGTATTTTAAATCCCCTACAAAAGCAATTCTTAATCCTTCAATTTTTTTAAAACTTTTAACAATCGTATAAAGATCAAGAAGTGTTTGTGTAGGATGTTGATTGGTCCCATCGCCAGCATTAATGACAGGCAAATAACTGATTTGAGCGGCATGACGGGATGTTCCCTCTTTGGGGTGACGAATTACAATGACATCGGCATAATTTTCAACCGTATGGATTGTATCTGAAAACGATTCACCTTTTGAGATAGAAGTTGCTGCTTGTTCCGCAAAGCCAATGACATTTCCTCCTAAACGATACATTGCTGCTTCAAAGCTCAACCGAGTTCGTGTGCTTGCTTCAAAAAAAAGCGAGGCCATAATTTTTCCTTGCAACAAGGTGAACCGATCTTTTAGGGGAATTTCTTCCACACGGGCAGCAGTATTCAAATAGATTTGAATATCATCTACCGTTAAATCATGCATTGAAATTAGGTCATGCTTTTTCATTTTTACCCCTGTTGAATTTATTTAACAAATTTATTTGCTTCGATACCTCATCCAAATATAACGCAGGATCTTCTACATTTAACAAGGAGCGTCCAATTATTAAATAATGGCTTTTGATATAGCTAAAATTTGCCAGGTTACCACCCTGTTTACCATATCCTGGAGAATAAAAGGTACAAGTATCATCCAATCCTACCTCAGAATATATCTTTTTGGTTATCTCAGGTTTTGTGAGGGGAACTACAAAATCACGGACATTTTTATCAAAAGCTTGTTGATAGATTTTGATTGCCGCTAAATCTCGAATAAATCCCCCTTCTGATTCCAAAAATCCCGGATGAGTCATAATGCCGCCGACAATTACTTTCAAGGCTTTATCCTGCAAGGCATCAATCCATGCCTTTAAAGTTTCAGGGCCAGCCAAAGGGAAAATAATCACTTCGGTAATCCCCGAAAATTTCATGACATCTGCAAAAAGCTCGCCTGTTTCAGGAATATCTGTCGCCGCTTTTTGATGGTCATAGATAAGGGGCTTTGCCGTATGTTTTTGGAGTAATTTACACACGCGAATTAAACCATACGTAAGTCCAAGGGAAAAACCAATCTTATAACCATATATCAGTGGATGATCATCAATCGCCTGGATAAGAGACTCAAGTTTATCAAGGTCAATTAAATCTAAAGCAGGAATAACTTTAAAAGTTTTATCCATGATTTACCCCCTTATAAAACGCATTGAGTATGTCTGCCTGTGCTGGGTCTTTTATTTTTAAATAGTCTATGAAATCAACAAGATCAAGAATTGCTTTAAGGGGAATGGAGAATTCTTCCCTCTCTTGTTCACGACGTCGGTCTACCGCGACGATAATCCCTGCTACCTTTATTGGAAATGTTTCTTCAAGAAGTGTTATGGCTTGAAGTTTTGTTTCTCCCGTGGTCATAACATCATCAATCATAACAACAGTACTGTTTACATCGGGTGTGTTTCCAATAAAAATTCCCTTTTCGCCATGACCTTTTTCCTCTTTACGACTATAAAACATGGCGAGATTGGGATTTTGATGCATTATCACTGTGGCGGTTGCTAAAGAAATTCCTTTATAGGGTGGCCCATACACATGGGTTGCCTTGGGAAAAAAATCAGAAAGGGTGGTTGCAAAAAGTTTCCCTGTTCTTTTGAGTGCTTCCGACGAAGCAATATTACCAAAGTTTAAAAAAAAGGGGGATCTCATCCCCGATTTCAAAATATAATCTCCAAATTTCAGAACTTTTTCTTGTATCAAACAATCGATAAATTGACTTTTAGTCGCTGAAAGCACGCACAATCTCCTTCCCTTTCTCAAGATTTTTAAACTGCCCTTCATCATACACAAGATTACCATTTACAAAAACTTTATCAACAGAATACGTTAACCTGAGATGTTCATACGGATTATACCCTGCTTTCGTAACAAGTGTATCTGAAAATTTTTTGGTTTTTTT
Source organism: Fidelibacterota bacterium (assembly GCA_028716785.1). GTDB lineage: Bacteria > Fidelibacterota > Fidelibacteria > Fidelibacterales > Fidelibacteraceae > Fidelibacter. The sequence goes on along the minus strand of JAQUPD010000005.1, from coordinate 51,370 downwards.
CAAAACCACCACGTTTGCCCATCCACCTGAATTAAGGCCAGAATAACCTGACAACTTATAGCATTGGCAACTTTTTGAATAAATCAAGGGAATAATGCGAGACCAGGGTATTATTTGCTGTTCTGCCAGTTCCAAAATGGCGGGCATAGCCCATTCGATACCAGGGATTCCAGAAGGAGGATTTGAACTTGCTTTTTCAGCTGGTGTATGGGGGGCATGATCCGTCCCAATAAAATCAAGAATCCCCTCTTTAACTGCCTGACGAAGAGCTTCTCGATCTTGAGAATTTCTTAAAGGGGGATTCACCTGATACTTCGCCCCATATTTTTCTTCATCGTCGGCTGTAAACCACAGATAATGGGGAGCTGTTTCTCCCCACACATCAAATCCCTTTGCTTTCATCTCCTTTAGCCAAGAAACATCATCCACTGTTGAAGCATGACATAAAATCACACGGGGACGTTCATCCTCTGAAAGATTTATTAAGACATCTTTGATAGTTTTTAGTGCTTCTTGAATTGCTTTTCGGGGACGCCGATGAGAATGACAGGGATTATGGATAAAATATTTTTCATCTTCCCCATGAATGGTGACACACGGAGATTTTTGAAAAATAGTTTTTAAGGAATTGAAATCATTCCAGGCAGATTGTGATGATGAACGAGCCATATATATTTTTGCAGAAAGTGCTTTTTCTGGAAGCATTCCCATCGTGGGTGACGCCATATAATGGAGTCCCCAATTTACAAATGACTTTTCCTGAAAAAGGCTCCGTTTTTCCTCAAACGCTTGTAAATTATCGCAAGGAGGATTCGTATTTGGCATATCAAAAACTGTTGTTACACCCCCCTTTATAGCTGCTTTAGAACCATTGTCAATCCCTTCTTTTTCAAGAAAACCCGGTTCCCGAAAATGGACATGGGGGTCTATCATTCCCGGTAAAAGCAATCCACCTGTAACATCAATCTCATGAATACCTGAATAAACAGAAAGGGAGTTATCTATTTCTCTAATTTTCCCATTTTCAATCATCAAATCCTCTTTCTTCATGGCGCCATGAGGATAAAGAAGTGTTCCATTTTTCAAGAGAATTTTCTGATGCATCGCCTTAATTTCGGTCCGAATTTATCTTTTCTAGTTCAATGTGTTTGAGAATATCGGGAGTAATGCCTGTGGGATAATTCCCTGAAAAACAGGCATCACAAATGGGTAAATCATGATAAAGTTCTTGGAGATCCTCTAATTTTTGATAAACCACAGCATCCGCTCCAATAACACGGGCAATTTCTTGAGGATCATCATAATGAGATGCAACCATTTCTTTTCGAACGGACATATCAATGCCATAAATACAAGGAAATTTTATGGGAGGTGACGCAGAAATAAAATAGACTTTATCTGCACCATATTCCTGTAAAAGATGAATAATGTGTCTGGATGTTGTGCCACGAACAATAGAATCATCCACAACAGCAACTTTCCGCCCTTTAATAATATCTTTAATGGGATTTAGTTTTTGTTTAACCACATTTTCACGTTCTTTTTGAGTTGGAGTGATAAAACTACGACCAACAAACTGATTTTTTGCAAGTCCCCTTCGATAAGGAATTTTGACTTCTTCTGCTAAGCCGGAAGCAAAAAAATAGGCTGAACTTGGTACATCAATGATAATATCGGGATCAATATGAGCTTCTTTGAAAGATTTTGCTAATTTTTTCCCCATTTTAACCCGTTCACTTGCCACCAAACGATGATGGAAGACCGAATCTTCTCGAGCAAAATAAATATATTCAAATACGCAAAATGCTTGTTTTTCCTGTTTTAAAATTTTCGAGTGGACATTCATCTCATTATCAATAAAAATTGCTTCACCAGCTTGCAAGTCTCGAACCATTTCATATCCCAAATAATCAAAAACAACCGTTTCTGACGCAAAGGCATATACAACGCCTTGATCTGTAAGTTTGCGTCCCATCACCAGAGGACGAATACCATAGGGATCGGTAAAGGCTAAAAATCCTTTATTGGCAATAATGGTTAAGGCAGAATAAGCCCCTTTAATCAAATTTTGGACATCTAAAACTACATCAAAGATATCGTCAACGTGTAAATGTTTCAGATCTTTCTTTTCCAGTTGAGCTGCAAAGGTATAGAGAATGAGCGCCACATCATTAGATGTATCCAAAAGGCGCATATTTTCATCATAAAGCCTTTGTCGTACTTCCTTAAAATTTATCACATTTCCATTATGAACCATTGCCAATCCATAGGGATAATTTACTGCAATTGGTTGGGCATCAACTTCTAAGGTTGATCCCATTGTGGCATAGCGGACATGTCCAAGTCCACATTTCCCTCTAAACTGTTCAATATCAAAATTCTGAAAAACTTTATCAACGTGTCCTTGTCCTTTTTTCATTCTAAAACGGCTATTCAAGGTGACAATGCCTGCAGCATCCTGTCCCCGATGTTGAATCACCGTTAAGCCATTGATAAGTTCCTCAGAAATATCCTCACGGCCTATAATACCAATGATACCACACATTTATGATTTTATCTCCTGTATATTTATTTTACCCGTCAGCATATCGCGAATCACTTCACTATAAAACGTATGCTCCACTGCGAGTCCTCGTTCTTCAACATCCTCCAGAGTCGTGGCTCCTCGAAGGTCTACCGTCTTTTGAGCGAGCACCGGCCCTGTATCCACACCCTCATCAATCAGATGAACTGTAATTTTTGTCTCTTCAAGCCCCTCCTCAAAAGCCCATTTATAAGCTCCTATCCCTTTAAACTGGGAAGTATCAGCAGGATGAATATTTACTATTCGATTAGGATAATGGTGGACAACATAAGGTGTAAGAATTCTCATAAAACCAGCCAAAATAATATAATCAGGATGGTAAGAAGCTAAGGCATTCAGGAGTTCTTTTTCAAATTCCTGGCGTTTTTTCCCTTCTGAGGGAACGCAAAGCGCAGGAATTCCAGCAGCCCTGGCAATATCCAATCCAGGGGCAGAACAGACATTTGATACAACCACAACGATTTCAGCAAGGTTTTTCAATATTCCTTCTTGTGTTTCATGGAGGATTGCCGACATATTAGAGCCTCTCCCGCTAATGAGAATGGCTAAGCGAGCTGTCATACAATTCCCTCTCGCCGACCAATATCCCGACGGAAAGTTTTATTTTTAAAATGAATTTTTTCAACTTCTGGATAAACTTTTTCTATTGCCTCTTGCAAATTACGACCTCGAGCAACAACATTGAGTACCCGTCCTCCATTGGTGACGAGTTTTTCTCCCTCCCGTTTTGTTCCTGCATGAAAGAGAAGCGTGTCCGGTGAAATCTTTTCAAGTCCTGTAATTTCATAACCTTTTTCATAAGCGCCTGGATATCCTCCTGATGCTAAAACAACATCAATAAAAGTCTCAGGATAAAATTCGGGTGAAGTTTTTTCAAGGCTTCCATTCAAGGTATTTTCAATCAAACCTGTCAAAGATGATTTCAAAGCAGGCAGAATCACTTCAGTTTCAGGGTCTCCAAAACGCACATTATACTCCAAAACACGAGGCCCTTCTGTTGTAATCATCAAACCAAAATAAAGAATACCCTTGTAGTCTAAATGTTCATCACAAATACCTTGCAAGGTAGGTTCAATAATCTTTTTTTGGATAGCTTTTGCATGTGTTGGTGTATACCAGGGAACGGGACAATAGGCACCCATACCACCGGTATTGGGACCTTTATCACCTTCATAGGCTTGCTTGTGATCTTGTGAAGGTAAAAACAGTCGAATGGATTTCCCATCTGTCAAGCCTATCACAGACATTTCTCGTCCAACCAGACGTTCTTCGACCAAAAAGAGTGCATTGTTTCCATATTTTTTTCGAATGTCAGTTATTGCTTCCCAGGCTTCTAGGGACGATTCGCAGACTTTTACTCCTTTTCCAGCGGCAAGTCCGTCATATTTTACAACAACTTTTCCATCCAACTCATGAATAAAGGCATCCAAAGAGTTTCCATCGGTTGAAAAAACGGCTCTACCAGTTGCTACACCATACGTTATCATAAAGTGTTTAGACCAAATTTTTGAAGCTTCAAGGCGAGCTGCTTGTTTCGAAGGCCCTAACACTTGAGTAGATGAATCATAAAAATAATCATAAATTCCCTGAGCAAGAGGATCTTCAGGGCCAACAATCAACCATTGAATATTTTTGTCTTCACAAAAGGATTTTACAGCCTTAAAATTTAGGGGATTGATGGGATAATTGTTCCACGTTCCACCATTTCCGGGAAGCATATAAATATTTTCTTCCCCCACTTCTTTACCAAGTTTCCAGGCTAATGCGTGTTCACGTCCTCCCGAGCCAAGAATCACAATTTTTGTCATGATTCTTCCTTAAAATAATCTTGGACTTCCAATATCATGGCATGGGTTATTTGCGGTGCCAAACCAAGATAAGATTCTGGCCGGAGAGATTTCAAGAATTGAATTACTTGGGAATCAAGGTCCAGAGAATCCAAAAAAGTGTGAAGCTCATCCAAGGTAATGTGTCGACCACGAGTAAGTGCTTTCATTTTCTCATAAGGATCAGACATGCCATATTTTCTTAAAACTGTTTGAATGGGTTCAGCTAAAAGCTCAGGATGTGAGGAAACCACTTTCCGACAATAGGGTTCATTCACCTGAATTTTGGATAGTCCTTTCAAGGTTTCCGATATTGCCAGATAGGCATAACCGAAGGCTGTACCAATATTTCGTGAAACAGTACTATCGGATAAATCCCGTTGGAGTCGGGATGTTGTAAGACTTTCTGATAAAGCAGTAAATAATGCGTTAGAGATTTTCAAATTTCCTTCGCTATTTTCAAAGTTAATGGGATTCACCTTGTGGGGCATGGTTGAAGACCCCACTTCCTGTTTCTCCGAAGACAATAATAATTCCCCTTGCATCAGATAGATCCAGGTATCTTGATCAAAATCACGAATAATTTGATTAATCCGTCGGGATGCATCAAAATATTCAGCCCAGGAATCATGGTCTTCAATTTGTGTTGTGACAGGATTGAATGTCACGCCATATTTTTCCACAAATTTTTTTGCAAAGGAAGGCCAATCAACGGAGGGACAAGCGACGACAAGGGCAGAATAATTCCCTGTTGCACCATTAAGCTTTGCTTTAAAGGGTAGATCTTTTACCTTTTTATATTGGGTAAAAAGTCGATTTATCACGACGGCAAGTTCTTTCCCATAAGTTGTTGGAGAAGCTATTTGGCCATGAGTTCTAGCAGGAAAAATGGTCTCTGCCCACTTTTCAGCCATCTCACACAATATTAACAAGAATGTCTTTACTTGCGGCAGCTGAACTGTCTCGCGAAATTCCTTTAAAAGAAAGGTCCAAGCAAGATTATTTACATCTTCCGAAGTGAGTCCAAAATGAATGCGATTAGGTTCCCTGAGCCTTACTTTTTTTCTTAAAAAAATCTCACAAGCTTTTACATCGTGATTAATCTCTTTTTCGATTGATTTTATCGTTTCATAGTCTATTTCACTAAAGGATGCCATCACATTATCCAATTGTTTTACTTCCTCGTGAGTAAGGGGGGAAAAGCAAGAACAGTGATCAAGGGCTTTAACGTAGCGAATTTCTGTTATAATGCGCATCCGCATCAGTGCAAATTCCGAAAAATAATTCCTCAACACATCCACGCGATCGGCATATCGTCCATCGAGTGGAGAAAGGGCATTAAACATCCTGCTGCTCCTGTAATTGAGCATTGGCTTGATCCAATGTTTTTTTTACTGAACCAATTTTTTCTCGAAATTTTTCTTTTATTGTGGGGAGATTCAAACAAAGCATCGCTGCATCGGCAGCATTTTTGGGATCCACAACCGTCATAGCGGGGGTCTCTGAGGGCATTAACAAGGAAGAATTGATATTGACAAGAAAATCGAGTTTATCTTGAAAGGGTGGACAATTAATCACAGGAACGGGCACATTTGCCGACAAGGCGCCACCGAGTCCATTGGAACGCCCCGCTATGGCAATAATAGCCGCGGGTTCATAACACCATATAACATCTTCCATGATGGTTGGAATTTTTTCACCATTTTTATGAGCAGACACAATTCGTAATGTTACAGCAATATCATACTTTTTAATGCGTTCAGCAATTTTTTCAGCATGTCCCTTATCGGATGGAGAACCCATCACAAGAATGACGCACCCCTCTTTCATAAATCCTTCACGAACAAGATTTTTAACAATGCGTTCCCCGGGAGATATCTCTGGTAATTTAAGGGAAGTGCCTGTAATTCGTTCATACAATTCAAGATAGCGCCGACTGGTTTCTTGAACTATCTCATCAGGAAGGATTTCTGGATATACTCCCCCCTTTTTATGCTCCATCAAATAAGCCCGCACAAATTCTTTATCCAATTGTTCAACAGTTTCTGGATTGTTTCGATAATCTTCTTTCAGCCAAAATCGGGATGAATCTGGTGTATGAATTTCATCGATAAGAACCAATTCATCGTTAATCATTCCAAATTCATATTTTGTATCTACGAGAATAATTCCTCGTTCTTCGAGAATGGCACTTCCTTTTTTAAAAAGGTTGAGTGCAATATCGTGTATTTGTTGATACTGTGTTTCTGTTGCCCATCCTTCTTGAATAATTTCTTTTGCTGTAATAGACCGATCCGAAGTTTCTTTTGTCGTGGGCGTTACAATCGGCTCTGGAAAAGGAGCATTTTTTGTAAGTCCATTGGGGATTGATACACCCGAAATTTGTCGCTCACCTTTTTGATAATTTCGCCAAGCAGAGCCTGTAAGATAGGCACGGACAACCATTTCAAGATGGATAGGTTTTGCTTCGCGGACTAAGCTAATGGATGGATCGATAATTTTTACAAAATGGTTGGGACAGATATCGCGTGTTTTTTCAAACCACCATGCGGACAACAAATTAAGGACCGCACCTTTTGACGGAATAGGCGTTTTCAGGACCTTATCAAAACAAGAAATGCGATCAGTTGCAAGAAACAATCGATGCTGTTCATCGGCCTTAAAACTTTCTCGCACTTTCCCACTGTGACATTTTTTTAATTGTGGCGAATCAAATCGCGTGAGACACTCCATCACTTTTCTCCAAACTTAATGTTTAAAATGGCGCAATCCTGTAAAAATTAGCGTCATCTCCAATTCATCTACTTTTTTAATTACATCCATATCGCGAATTGATCCGCCAGGTTGGACAATCATTCGGATGCCAGCTTCGTAGCTAATTTCTACATTATCTGGAAATGGGAAAAAAGCATCAGAAAAAAGAACAGCTTCACCCATCTTTTGTTGGATATAAGCCTCAAGATATTGGGGATTCCCCTGATATTCCGCTTTTAGATTTTCACGGCAACGGGCAATGCTTAATTGAGTTGAATTCACCCGATTAGGCTGACCACATCCCATTCCCAATAACTGATAATCGCCATTTTCACACCTACGGGCGATACATATCGCATTTGATTTCAGCTGTCGAACAGCTATGAGTCCAAACTGCATCAGGCCTTCATCCACCGGTGCTTTTTTCTGACTTACATACTCTACTTTTTCCAGCAATTGTCGGTCAGTATCCTGATAAAGAAGCGTATTGTAAATAAATTTCATATCATAGGTAGGTTGTATTCGTGCCGGATCAAAGAGAACAATGCGCAGATTTTTATGCTGTTTTAAATAATCCAGAGCCGGTTCATCAAAAGCGGGAGCAGCAAGAATTTCAACAAATTTGCGTTGACTTTTATCTTTTGCATCGAGATGTAAAAATTTGGTTGTTTCCAGTGTCACAGGCTTATTAAAAGCAATCACAGAGCCAAAGGCTGAAACCGGGTCACCTGCCCATGCCTTTTCAAATACCTCCCGCTGATCGCTACCATCACAGAGTCCACAAGGATTAGCATGTTTGATAATGGCGCATCCCGTTCTTTTTAAATCCCGAACTGTTTCTAACGCACCATAAAGGTCTACCATATTGTTGTAAGAAATCTTTTTCCCATGGAGGATTTCCATATCGTAGAGTGAATCAGGTGCGTTACGAAGGCGGTAAATCATGCCTTTTTGGTGACTGTTTTCTCCATAACGTAAAACTTCGGGCTTCTCATAGGCAAAGCGGAGAGTGGGTTCGCCAGCACGTTCATCCATGGTAACGGCAATCAAGCTGTCATAATCGGCTGTATAATTAAAAGCTTTTCGCATGAGTTTAAAGCGAGTTTCTATATCCGTATTTCCACCCCTTTTTGAAATATTTTCCATAACCATAGGATAATCATCAGGATCTACAACCGTTGTAACCCATTGATAATTTTTCGCTGCTGCGCGGATCATGGTGGGGCCGCCAATATCAATATTTTCAATCAATTCTTGTATGTCTGCCCCCCTTTTTTTAACCATTTCAAAGGGATAAAGATTGCAGACAACTAAATCAATGGGTTGAATCCCTAATGCTTCTGCTTCTACTTTATCCTTTTCCCGATCAAAAAGAAGAGCTGATTCAATTGCAAAAGAAATCGTTTTCATCCGTCCACCAAAAGCTTCGGGATTGCCGGTCACCGTCTGAATCTCTGTCACGGGAATTCCAGCATCCATTAAAACGTGACGAGTTCCCCCTGTTGAAATAATTTCACATCCTGCATCGTGGAGAAATTTCCCAAATTCCGGAAGCCCCCGCTTGTCAGTGACACTCATTAAAACACGTTCAATTTTCTTTTGGCCTTTCATATTACTCCTTTACCTATCCCTCCTCTATCAAAAAATTACAAAATCTCTTCTATATCAGGCATTATGAAATTTTGTAGTTCCTTACCATCACAGTTTCAACAATATTCCTGAATATTTTTAGTCCTTCTCCGTTGTCATGATAAATCATTCCTCTTTTTCTCATCCAATTCCAATCAGGATGGTTATAGAGCATCGAATAGGCTTCAGGATGGGGCATAAGTCCAAAAACATGTCCTGTGGGATCACAAAGGCCGGCACAATTCAATTCTGAGCCATTAGGATTCCAAGGATAACGATCGGTAGGATGTCCATCTCGATCAATATATGTAAGGACATTTAATTTTTGTCGAATAACTTCTTTTCGGATAGAGTCATCTTTAAAAATAAGTTTCCCTTCACCGTGACGAACAGGCAAGTCAATTTGATCCATTTTATTTAAAAAAGGCGTTGGATTACTGGGTAAAATGGCACATGTGACCCATCGGTCTTCAAATTTTCCGGAATCGTTAAAGGTAAGAGTTGCTTCTTGTTCATAATTTCCCCCCGTATTGGGAAGAAGTCCCATTTTAACCAGTGTTTGGAAGCCATTACACACGCCAAGGATATATTTTCCCTCATGTAAGAATTGAAGAATTTCTTCCATAAAGGGTTTACCGGAGGCAAGGTGGCGAACTTTCAGTTGGTTAGCTAACACCTTTGCTGATCCCAAATCATCACCAAAGGAAAATCCTCCTGGAAGATTTAACACATCGTAGTTATGAATAGAGACATGGCCTTGAAACACATGATTCAGATGAACAATATGGGCATCGGCACCAGCGTAGCGACAGGCAGCTGCCATTTCCTCCTCACAATTAATTCCAAAACCCGTAAGAACCAATGCCTTTGGTTTTTTCTCGTGGATTACCGTTTTAGAAAACAAGGCCATTTCTCCACGTTTCAAGCATTTCTTTTTTAGAAAGTTCTATCAGTTTCTCGCCTTTATAGACAAGTATTAAAGAGGGTTCATCCAGGACATTCCCTAAAAACCGAGCATCTGGACCCATAAGATTTTCAAAGGCTGTCTGAAATTTTTTAGGAACTGTCACAACAAAGCGTGAATGAGACTCTGAAAAAAGTTCACCATAAATTGGTAAATTACCATATCCCAGATCGACCATTCCCCCAAAATGCCCTCCCATAATGCATTCTGCCAGAGCAATGGCGAATCCTCCATCGGAGAGATCATGGGAAGATGCAAGGAATCCTTCTCGGTGAGCACATGCTATTTTTCGGTAAAGATTCAGGGCATGTTTTTTTCGTACCCTTGGAACATTTGCGCCTAAAAATCCCAACAGGCGATAGAATTCAGAGCCGCCCAATTCATCTTTTGTTTCTCCAACCAAATAGATGGCATCTCCTGGATTTTTAAAATCGCTGGTAGTAAGAGTTCGAATATCATCAATTTTAGCAGTTACGGAATATAAAACAGTGGGGGGCACAGAAATTTTTATATCTCCTTTGCGAAAATCATTTTTCATGCTGTCTTTTCCCGATGTCATGGGGATATTAAAGGTAAGAGCCATATCATAGAGGGCTTGATTCATTCGGACGAGTTGAGCCAATTTAAATTTTCCATCGGGATTCGTTTGAGGATCATAGACAGAATCGGGAACGCAAAAATTATCATTGACAGACCAAAAAGGACTGGTATTATCATCGGGGTCTGGCAGGCGACCACCAACAGAAATAATCTGGCGGACCGCTTCATCAAAGGCTCCTGCCGACGCTTCATAGGGATCGATATCTCCAAATTTCGGCATAATACCATTGGATACGGCAATCCCTTCCCACGAATTAAAAGAAAGGCGTATCACGCCAGCATCTTGTGGACCGTTGCCCAATTCTCCCATCAAGGGCTTTATCACAGTGCGTCCCTTCACTTCATGATCATAGCGACGAATGATACTTTCTCGTGAACAGATATTCAAGCTTCCTAAAAGAGAAAGAATCGTTTTTTTGAGATCGGGACTTTCTTTTAAGGTGGGTTCGCTAACCGGAGATTTTTTCCATACGGCTTCAAGATGTTTTCGAGGCACACCCTTATGAAGAAAATTCAAATTCAAAAGGGCTGCGAGGTGTTCTTCATAAAAAACTTTTAACATGCCAGAATCGGTAAAGACTCCAATATCGGTCACTTCTACTTCATACAATTTAGCAAGGTCATATACTTTTTCTGTTTTATCGGGTTCAATGACCAGTGTCATTCGTTCTTGGGATTCAGAGAGAAAAATTTCCCAGGGTTGAAGGCCTGAATATTTCAGAGGAACTTTATGGAGGTAGACCTCTGCGCCTCCGGAGAGTTGAGCAAGTTCACCAATAGACGATGAGAGTCCACCTGCACCATTATCCGTTGAGCATTTTATAAGTCCTTTTTGGGCGGCATCCACCATAAAATCGGCTAAATTTTTTTGGGTAATGGGAGATCCAATTTGGACAGCCGATCGAGGAGAGGATTCATCAATTTCTTGGGAAGAGAAGGTTGCCCCATGGATTCCATCCTTCCCAACACGTCCACCAGCCATAAAAATTCTGTCCCCCGGGTCAATGGATTTAATCCAAGTAAGGCGATCGCCATATTTTAAGGGCATAAGGGCACCGGTGCCACAAAAGACAAGGGGTTTACCCTGAAACCGATCGTCAAAAATTACGGCTCCATTAAGAGTAGGAATGCCAGACTTATTGCCACCATCCTTAATTCCATCAACAACACCTGTCATAATCCGTCGGGGATGAAGCTGACCAGGCAAGAGTTCGCCGGTAAAATAAGGATTCCCAAAACAGAGCACATCCGTATTAAAAAGGAGTTTTGCCCCTCCAATGCCAGTCCCAAGGAGATCCCGATTAACACCGACAATTCCGGTAAGGGCGCCCCCATAGGGATCCAAAGCAGAGGGAGAATTGTGGGTTTCAACTTTCCAAATAAAGCAAAGATCATCGTTAATACGCACCACACCAGCGTTATCAGAAAAAACTTTTAAAAGCCAGGGGTTCCCCTTTCTTTCAAAACGCTTTTGGATAATATCTGTCGATTTGTAGATGTATGTTTTAAAAAGCGAGTCGATCATTTCATCGTTTCCCGTTTCCTCATCATGATAATGAATAACAGCATTGAATTCTTTATGCTTACAGTGTTCAGACCATGTTTGACCAAAAATTTCCAATTCACAATCCGTAGGATTGATGTCAAGACCTGCTTTTTTTCTGGCAGCCTGAACATCCTCCCGAAAATAATATGCCTGAATAGCCTTCATCTCTTCCTTGTTTAAGGAGAGCAACATATCCTCAGACAATTTAAGAAGGGATTCATCATCACACTGAAGGGGAATAGTTTTTATCGCTATCTTTGTCTCAAGATTCACACGAGGAATATAGGTAACGGGTTCATTCGTTGGGCCAGCTTCCACGTGGTGAATCAAAGGATTTCCTAAAAGATCCTTTCCCAATCGGATTAAATCCTGAGATTTCAGGGGATTTTCAAAATAAAAAAGATCTGCTGTATAAATCTGCTGAATATGGGTTGGAAATTCTCGATGCATGGTATCGGCCAATGCTTTTTGAGCAGAGATTCCCTCATCATCTGTCACCCCGGGCAACTTAGAGATAAAAAGTTTTCGAGCAAACTCTTTAGCGGGATAAAAGGACTGAATATAAACATCCTGTATAATGGGATCTCGGAGAACATTTTCAGCAAAAAAACGAACTTCATCTAGAGAAATATCGAGGGTTAGGGTAAAAACTTTTGATGATTTCACCTTCCCTGTCTCGAGGTTAAGATATCGCGCTGCCGATTGTTTTACTTGTTCTCCCGCAACATCTCGGAGATGATTTTTCAGCACGAGTTGTATAAAAAAATTCTGTGACACAGGTGTGTCTCCCTTATTCTAAAGGAAATTCGAGTCTTTGTGGGAAACATCCTGACGTAGACAAGAGGATATAGGGTTCGGGGGTAATCACGCCAGCGAGTTGGGCGGGATAGTGATATGTATTTGCCAGATCAAGAATAGATTTTAAAGCTTCTTTTTCTGTAACAAGCAGCATACCATTTCCCATATTCCAGAGGCGATAGGCTGTTTGTTCGGGAATATCCCCCATTTGTTGAAGGGTAAGCATAACAGGATGGGATTTAAACAGAGTATTTAAATTAGCACCATATCCTGAGCTTTTTAACACACGGGCAAAATTATCGCCAATACCCCCACCAGTAATATGTGCAAGACCATAAAGAGGGATATTGGCATGAAGGATATCCACAATGAGGGGCGTATAAATACGAGAAGGAGTAAGGAGAATCTCTCCCCATGTTTGTTCGTGGGAATAGGTTGCGGTGTGCCACTCGTTTCCAAAAGCCTTTTCCATCACCTGGCGGATAAGAGAAAATCCATTGCTTCGAAAGCCTCGCGATGCTAAGGCAATGACAATATTTCCTGGTTGAATTGTTGTCCCTTCGATGAGATCAGCATTTTCAGGAATAAGTCCCACGGCAGTAGAGCACCAGTTAAAGTGCATACGATCGCCATAGCCTTGGATTCGATTGCCCAATTCTGCAATTTCTCCACCAGTTACAGTAATACGTGCTTCTTTTGCAGCACGATAAAGGCCTCGCATAAGCGCATCCACAATCTCATGATCCAAATAATCTACATCCAAAATATTGGAGAGATTCACTGGCTCAATACCATTTGCAACGAGGTCATCTGCCGTCATAGCAACTAAATCAAACCCCAACGTATCATAAATGCCCGTTCGTTCGGCAATCTCTATTTTCGTCCCAATGCCATCAGAGGTGATGCCAATTTTAACGCCATGGTAATTCATCACATTGGAAAACGCACCATCAACTGTCATTAAAGGATTCCCTGATCCTTCTGGTCGATGCGAAAAGGTCTTTTTTGCCCAACAATAAGCGGTGCGGGAGCATTGATTACCAAGATCGATATCAATGCCACTTTTTCTGGATTTATCCATACAAACCTTTATGTTAATTGGGAAATTTTTTTGTTGTGCATCTCTTTGACTTCACGGCAGGAAATTCTCTTTTTTTTTCTTAAAAAGCAATGAGTTTTATTCCCATATCGTGTATCTACTTCTCTTCATAGAAGGGTAAAAATTCTATAAAGAATCTGGATAAAAGATAGGCCTCATTGTGTAAAGGAGCAGATGTGACCATTGAAGAAGCTATAAAAAGCGACGATTCTATCGGCATTTAGAAAAAATCACACTCACCCAGGAGTGCAGGAAAAGCTGAGCTGAGCGGTTCACTTAGCACCGTCTTGCCTAACAATAAGCCGTGGCATTACATTTTTGTTACCGACGAAGAGCAGTTAGAAAATCTTTATCCTGTATATTCCAAGGGCAATGAATGGGCTCAGCAGGTATCCATGGTTATTGCAATTATCGCTAAACAAGAAGATGATTGTGTAATTGGATCCCGTTTTTACTATCACTTTGATACGAGGATATCGGTTAGTCAGCTCCTTTTGCAAGCTACTGAATTAAGATGAGTTGCACATCCCATTGCGGGATTCAGTCCTAAAAAGACCCAAAATTTATTAAATATTCCTGATAGTTATGATGTCATCACATTCATTTTTATTGAGAAAAAGGCGAAGGGAGTACTTCTGAACTGGAAAAACCGTAAAAAGCATTTCATGAAATTATTTTTACAAACACATTGAAAGAATCGATCAAGATCGAGCCACTTCTTCCGCAATCCTAAAAAGAAGGTGTTCTGTATCATCCCATCCTAAACAAGGATCGGTTATAGACTGTCCAAAAACAGTCCCATCGGGTTCTTGTCGCCCTGCCACTAGGTAACTTTCAATCATGAGTCCTTTAATTACTTTTTTCAGCATCTCATTATGTGCTCGACTTTTCATTATTTCCATAGCAATTCGGGGTTGTTCTTCATAGTGTTTATTTGAATTATCGTGGTTTACATCTACAATGAGAGAGGGATTTTTAAGTTCTTTTTTAAGATAGAGGGAACTTATTCGAAGTAAATCTTCATAGTGATAATTGGGGACGCGCATGCCAGAATGATTAACAGCACCACGAAGAGTACCATGGGCAAGGGGATTCCCATCGGTTTTTACTTCATAATTATTATAGATAAACACATGAGGATGTTGAGCCGCATAAATTGATTCCAACATCACAAAGATTTCTCCAGAGGTTGGATTTTTCATACCCACAGGAATATCCAGTCCGCTCACCGTAAGACGGTGTTGTTGATTGGCAACAGATCGTGCTCCAATAGCAACGTAAGAAAGCAAATCTTCTACATAGGGATAATTATTGGGATAGAGCATTTCATCAGCAGCAGAGAGGTGTGATTCTTTCAGCGCACGAATATGCATTTTTCGGAGGGATTTAATTCCCTCCACAATATTTGGTTTTTCCATAGGATTTGGTTGATGCAACATTCCCTTATAGCCTGTACCTAGAGTCCGTGGTTTATTGGTATAAATACGAGGAATAAGCAACAAAGTATCTTTTACTTTTTCCTGAACACGAGAAAGACGTGAAACATACTCACACACAGCATCGACATCATGGGCAGAGCAAGGACCAACAATGACTAAAAAAATCGATGATTCCCCCCGAATAACTGCAGAAATAGTTTTATCTCTCTCTTTTTTGACAGCTTTCAGCTCCTCGGGAAGAGGGAGTTCTTCAAGAATTTCATCGGAGCTTGGAAGCTCGCGAATAATATGAAACGCCATTAAATCCTCTCTATTTTTTTAAATTTAACAAAAAAAACAGAAATTTTCCGACTATTTAACAATAAGTGCGAATTAGCACACTTATCATCGTTATCTTTTTGGTTAAACATCACACAATATAGCTATTGCAAACAAGGGATACTCATAAAAAGATATAGTATTACGGATTACCTTAACGTGTCATGAATTACGATGGCGTTTTCTTTTGGGTATCTTTATTTTTATTAAGGGGTTCTATATGGACAGTTGTTTCAATATCCATTTCTTCCCGAATACGATTTTCTAATTCATTGGCAATATCGTGACCTCGCTCAAGGGTCCAATTATTCGGGAGATTGATATGAAGGGTCATCTCTCGATGTGTTCCATATTCATGCATGTGAACATGATGAATGTTTAATTCTTTATTAGACACTGTTTTGCCAATTTCCATAACTTGATCAATAACTTTTTGTGAAGGTGGATTACCCATAAGTCGAGAAGACGCATCTCGAATAATATCATAAGCGGAATAAAGAATCAAAAGGGCAACAAGCACGGTAAGTAGACTATCAATCCACCAAAAATATTTTCCAATAAAAATACCAGCGAGAATAATAACAGAGGAAAGAGCATCACTCCGATGGTGCCATGCATCAGCGCGAACCGACTTAGAATCTGTCTTGTGAGAAATGCGAAAGGCATATTGTGCCATGAGTTCTTTTGAGATAATTGATAAAGAAACAACAAAAATTGCTTGCCAAGTATAGATAACCGATTGATGATTTATGAAATTATTATATGCTTTCGTGAAAAATTCCACAGAAACTCCCACTAACATCATCCCAATGAGAATAGCAGCAATAAGCTCAGCCCGACCGTGACCAAAAGGATGTTCTTTATCGGCTGGGCGGACAGAAATTTTTGATCCAATTAAAACAACCACTGAGCTAAGAGTATCCGATAATGTATGCCATGCATCTGCAAGGATCGCAATAGAACCACTAACTATTCCTCCCCAATATTTAATGACAAAAAGAAAAATATTCCCTATGATAGAAACATAAGCAGATTGATTAATAAGAGATTTACGAGATGCTATCATAGTAATTTCATTTCCACCATTGATAATTTTACGTAAAATTAAATGATATTTTACGAAAAAGGAGATAATAATGCAAAAAACCCTAATATTTATAATCTCTTTAATTTTTCTAATGTCTTGCAGTACAAAGGTATCCTTAAATCGTGAAACATGGCGGGGAAATTTGACGCCTGACTCCCTGCAAAATATCGTTCTTGAGGATTTGAAATCACGCCCTCTTTATTCTTTTAATGAATATGAAATAGATATTTATCTCAAATGGCTGTCTCAGACAGAAGAAAATTTTTATGATCGTTTACGTCATCTGGCAGAAAAAAATATCAATCAGCCTTATGAACTTTATCTCTTAGGGGAATTCCCATTTGAATTATATGATTCTCAACCCCTCTATGTCCTAAATAAAAGTGATTGTGTAGTTTTTGTCGAACACATGTATGCTATGGCTCTTTCTTATGATTGGACCTCCTTTATGAAGACTTTAATGCATTTACGATATAAGAATGGGGAAATTAGTGTTTTAACCCGGAATCATTACGCTCTTTATGACTGGAAAACCAATAACGATTGGCTTGTCTATGACATTACAGATAGTTTAGATGTTCCGACAAATCTGGATACGATCCGATATGATAAGCAGAAATTTTTTGCTGAACGATACTTTTTAGAAACAGATTTCCCAAAAGATTCCCTTTTATTCAGTTATATACCCGCTGAAAATATTGAGCAAGCATCAAATTTTTTGCAGACAGGTGATTTGGTTTATGTAGTCCGAGGCGATGAGAAAAACCGTTGGATTGGTCATTATGGTCTGATTATCGTCGATGATGATGGACTCGTAAATATTCTTCATTCTACGCCCCCTAAAGTTATTAAACAACCGCTAATGGAATATGTAAACCAATCATTAGTAACCAATGAAAAAAACAGAAAACACAACGAGTTGGCAAAAATTGAAAATCCTAAAATACATGCTTACAATGTTTCATTGGACGAAAAAAAATTCAAGTTTTTTTGCAAACCAAAATCTTATCTAATTCCCCTTCCCTATTTTTATGGATTAAAATTTCTCCGCCCCCTCGAACCCGAATTGTTACCATGGGAGAAATAAATCTTAAAGAATCCAGGGAAATTTTTTATCCCATTGCAATATCGCTATAACCGGATTTTTGGAATAAAATAAATTCATTCTAAGATTTTCACATAAAAATTATGGGAAATATTCTGTTAGTTATGTAATAATATTTTTACTCACTCACTGTGAAGAATATCATCATTTAAGATTATATGTAAGTATATATTTTTTGCTTATATTATATAATTCTTTTGGGAATTCCCATTTTCTTCTTATCATAAAAAATAGGTTCTTAGTGTCGTGTCATTTTCTTTCTGTAAAACGCTCAATTGAATACGGGTAGGAAGGTTTATGACAGTCTGGAGCTTATTTATAATCAGGTGATGCAGAGAGAGGACGTGAAGTTCTCCATGCTCACCTTTATAAGCGCAAATAGGCAGTAGAGCTATTTTAATACAGACAGCAAAGAGGAAAAGCCTTCCGGGGATATTTTGAAGTGCAGTTATCCCGCCACGCTTCGCTGCGGGACCAGCGTACTCCATAGTTACTTTAGAAATACATTCCCAGTATCCTTATGGAACAGCATGAAACATGGATCTCAGGACGAATAGACTAAAACATTAATATTAATGAATGTGAGGCAAAAAACAAGTCTATGCCTTCTACAGAAAAATTGTTGATTAATCTTAGATAGAAATGCACAAGTATTTGTATTGCTAACTAAAATAAGTGTTATTGTCATGTTTATAAAATAAGTGGTACTGTTAAGAAAATTATGAAATAATTCATGTTGTTATAAGACTGAAAAAAAGCAAGCTAGAACCCGCTTAAGATTTTGGATATTTTGATATTACTACTTAAATAAAATCATCTTTCTCGCTTCGATAAGATTTCCTGTCTTCAAACAATAGAAATAAATACCGGAGGAAAGGTTTGAAGCATCAAAATCAATTTCATAGTTTCCAGCTAAACGATATTCATCAACTAATGTAGCTACTTCATTTCCAAGTACATCATAAACCTTTAAAGTTTGATGACTGTTTACTGACGACTGCCAACTTATTTTTGTGCTTGGATTAAATGGATTAGGGAAATTTTGATATAATTCAATTTTCTCAGGAATAATCACATAATCATCAACTCCAGTTAGGGCATCAACTGAGACACCATACACATCCCCATTTGAAAAATATATACTTGAATCCGGTGTAAACGCAATATCCACTCTATTAGTATATACATAGAATTTATTATTTCCATAAGAACCAACTCCACTAACAGGAACCTTACCATTTAATTGATCATAAATTATAAACTCATCACCTATAGGATTTAGACTAAAATCGAAAAATTTTCCTAAAACAAAACAAGAATCAGGATTTGGATTTACTGATGTGCTTGTAACCAGCATTGAATTATCACCTAAAATCATAAAAGGTGAAAGCCAACCAGAATTAGAAATCACATATCGTTCCGGTTGAACTGTTCCGTCAGTGTTTACTATTCTTGCATATAATTTCCATCCTGTTGATTCTTGCTCAGGAAAAATACAAATGAATTTACCATCAACATACATAACAAAAATTGGATTGTCGCTCGGGTAATCACTACCATCAATTAAAAATTCTGAACCTATGTTAGAACCATCTTGATGAATAAATCTTCCCCACACTTCATAATCATAATCTTCAGCTTCTTTAATTGAAACAATCAAATACTTCGAATCACCAAATGCTGTACAATTCTCTTTTCTTGTTGAAAATGAAAAGATTGGGGAACTGGATTCTAAAAATCCATCACTATGAATGAAATTTTTTATTATGTAATGCCCCGAGGGTTGTCTAATTGAAGAAATAAGTAAATACTTATTTACTGAGGGATTAAAATGCAAAGCATTGATACTTAAACAAGCAGGTAAAGTCGCATCAGAAAAAGTATTACTTAGTTCATATGTTTGAGCATGAATAAACCTATATTGAATTCCACCATTTTCACCATGAGTCCAAACAACTAAAAATCTTTCTCCATCAAAAGCAGCTTGAATAAGTCCGAGATCAAAATCTTCAGGTGAAATGACAGTTGAACCAAGAACAATTGGATTGCCAATCAACGAGTGATCCGTTTTAGAATGAAATTGAGCGACGATATCGGCGCCTGATGTTTCGCTTTCTCTTCGCATCACAATTAAGTATTTATCTGCATCCTCAGCAAAGCTCGTTGTAAAAGTTTGTTCATCACTAATTTCAATTGGGAATTCATTCCCTACTTGAGCAAGTGTATTAGTTGTTGAAAAAAGTAAAATGATAAAAGAAAGAAATATCGATGAGCTTTTTAGTTTCATAATTACCCCCCCCCCTTCATGGGATTGTACCAAAAAATGGAAAAATCCCATTCTAATAATAATTTATATATACAGTTGTGCTTATCGGCATTATTTTGGCTCTTTGTCATTATTCTTGCCTTCTTGTGCATAAGGTAGACAGGAAAGATAATCAATACCATAGATCTCATCTTTCACATTTTTTAATTCCATAGCGCCCTTAATATGATAAGCTCCAATTTCTTTTTTTCTTCAGGTTCTCAAATCAATTTTAAACTCATAACCTCCTAACAAATTGGAGAATAAGAATTTTTAAAATAGCTATATCATATTATTATAAGTAAAATTAAAAAGTCAAGAACATTTTTGCAAAATTTTCTCAGGCTGTTTGGCCCTAAAATAAATTCAAAGAGATGTTGCTAATATCTGAAAATACTGGTTGAAAAGTTCCCATAGCCATAAGCCATACGACACCTACATCGTAATAAACCACAAACGGAATCATAATCCTTTAGTCCATAAATCTACCTCAATAACTCCTTTAACCCATAAGCATCACCCAATATCGGAGAACCCTTAAATAAAGCCAAAAGCCGATCGTGCTCTTTCAGAGACAGCCACTCATGCACATTTAAAAGCAGATGCTTCTCTCAATAACTAATCTTCTTCTCACCCTCTTTGTTTGTTACAGAATAGCCAAATGCGTGAAATCCAGGCAAAATTTACCTTCAATTTTTTCGCAACAATTACCGACTCAGCAAAAACCTCACAAATCGTACTTATGTATTCTTCCCTGATGTCAACACCAAAAAGTTCAGGACACCTTTTTCATCAAGGATCTGTAAATAATCCCTTTAATCAGCACTATCCTGGTATTTTAGATTGTTACAACACCGTGATTTTCTAAATCATCAGTTAGCACCGTTCAATACGTATGACACTTGGCAAACTAAACGCATCAATTCGTCAACTGACAAATCTTTCTCGTATATTGAAAAGACCGATTATCCTCTACCTATTTAACATACAGAAATCATAATATCCATAGAGTTGTATGGTTTACCTTTCATCTTTTGCTTTTTATGGATACATCAGCAATTGACCTTACTAATATTGGTGATCTTAAATAATCTCACCACATCGTGGATAAACACCGTAAAATAAAATCTTTTCTTTATCACTTCCATGGTACGTTCCAATTCATTCTCTTTCAAGTCTATCACAGAAACCTCTTGAAAATCTAAAGGATACTTTTGAACTCTTTCACCATACTTTCTAGTTATGTGGCTATTATCTTTCTCTCCTTCCCCTCCCCATTTTCATCCCCATTTCTTTTCATTCCGCTAAATACCTTCCTTTCAATCCCTCATTATCTCAAAAGATTTTCTTCCATGTTTATAAATAAAATTATTCATCACGGAGCAACCTTTATCTATCTCTCAAATTTCTTGAATGCATTGCGGGGAGTCATTTTTTACATTATTCACAAAAGTTGATACTTTGTAACAACGTGTGGGTAAAGTGGAATTTTTTAGCTCTTCTGGCGATAAGTGTCCTTCAATCCACAATTTAAGCTGATCATAAGATAAACAGGCAGGCATTCTGTTATGGAGTAAAGAAAGGTCTTTAGATGCAGGAGTTGTTATGATGGTAAACGTAAAAAGGGGAGAATTCTCCGGCGTGTTCCAAACATCCCATAAGCCAGCCAGGGGTAAAAGACGACCTTTCGCAGAGGTAATGTACCAAGGCTGTTTTATGGTAGATGTTTTTTGCCACTCAAAATAGCCACTGGTTAATACTACGCCACGATGATGGGCTAAAAGATTTTTGTATGCCGGTTTTTCATGAAGCGTCTCTACTCTGGCATTAATCATTTTTGAAGCAAAACCTTCATCTTTTGCCCACCTTGGCACAAGTCCCCAACGAAAAGCATCAACGATTATCCGCTTTTCTTCTTTCCACATGAACGGTGCAAATTGCAGAGGTGCTATGTTGTAGCGCGGAAGTGGTAATGGATATCGATAATCAAACCAATCGGCTCCATTCAATTCTTCATCTATTACTTCTCGGGTAAATGCTAAAGCAAAACGTCCACACATATCCTTCCCTTTCTAAATAAAGTGTCCCTCCTGCATAGTTTACATCCTTCCACCATAAACGTCAAAAGAGTTCGTATCTAAAAGATCGTTAAATCTTGAAGGAACCTTTGAGTTTTCTCTTTTTTCTTTTACATTTTCGATAAATTTGGAGCCTGAATGTCATTATTTACTCTTTTTGCTATTGCTGTAGGATTAGCCATGGATGCTCTCGCTGTCTCGGTTTCAGCAGGATTACGACTAGTAAAACGAAATTTTTCAAAGGCCTTAAAGATGGCGACTGTTTTTGGGATTTTTCAAGCAGGCATGCCAATTATTGGCTATCATGCTACAACAGCCTTTAGAACCTATATTAAAAACGTTGATCATTGGATTGCTTTTGGCCTTCTACTTGGAATTGGCTTGAAAATGATCTGGGAAGCTTTTCATTCTTCCTTCCAATGTAAAAAAATTGATTATTTTGAGACGCGAACACTTCTTTTGTTAGCCATCGCAACAAGTATTGATGCACTGGCTGTGGGAATTAGCTTTGCTCTGTTGGATATTCAACTCTTTACAGCTGTTTTGATGATTGGCATAACTACTTTTTTGATCTCTTTTTCGGGTGTACTTGTCGGTTTCCGACTGGGATATCATTTCAGTCAGTGGGCAGATGTGATTGGCGGAGTGATTCTCATGAGCATTGGAATCCACATCCTCCTTGATCATCTTATAATACATTAATTGATAACGTGAATTCACGTCATAAGTGTACCTCAAACAAAGACGGGGAACGGAGGACGGAAAATCATTTATCAACGTTCCTAATTCTGGTTTGAATCAGAGTGTACAGCATTGCAGATATCTCCTAGTTTTATCGATAAACCATCTGCATCTGTTTCACTCAACTCTTTTAATTCTTTGGCAAGATATCATTGAGTTCTGAGTTCAGCACATGATCCTCTCGCCATGGATAAGATCTGATATAGCCTTTATGACGTCCTCTGTCATATTTTTCGGCAATCTTTGGGGGATAGACACAGCTGAACGATAAATTTGGTCACGAAATCCAAAATCTCCACACTCTGAGGTCTCTAAACACATCCGTGGCAAGCATCATCTCCCTTTCCAAGCATCAATGTCTTCAAACCTATTAATCATCCTATCTTCCCTCCTCCATCTCCCGACTTTATGAGGTGTCACGTGGTGCACGTAATCGTTGAAACCGGGTAATAAAGATAGTGCTTTAAAAGACAAAGACAACACCACTTCCTGGCAAAAGCCATTCATTTGCTGGTGTAATCAAATGAATGGCACCTTCTTCACGGTAAATGTTGGGCTGCCCACTCAGAAAAAAGGGAATTACATCCATAGAAGGAACTACCTGATGATAATCAACAGATATTTCTGCTCCTTGTGTAAGTCCTGTAATATAAACCGTCAGTTGATGCGACGCTTTGGGATAATAGGTCCGGGTGTTAATGGTAAAACTGACGTGTTTTCCTACTAACTGATGCAATTTTTCATGAGTACACGTCAGTTCTAAACACGTTTCTGATACTCTGCTTTCGTAGTTCAAATCCAAATCATCCACCCGAACAGATCGAATAGCAAAGGTCTGATCATTAAGATGAAGAGAGCCATCCAATAGCCATCGATATTCCACATCCTCTCTGCGAAAATATGCTTCAAGCTCCTTTTCATTACTCGCACATGCAATGATAAAATAATCATTTTGAAGGTGTTTTTTAAAAGAGAGCTCGGTATCAATCTGAAAATATTCCTCTGCAAGTTTCTCGTCTTTTGGTTGAGAAAAGGAAAGACGGTGATAAAATTCATGTCTGTGAAAAAGCGGGCGTGATTCTTCTTGAAAAAGGCGCTGTAAAACGGTACTGAAAATCAGCCTGGCAATTTCACGATTCCCTATTTTTTCTCCGATAGCCCCTTCAATAACCTTAGATAACTCCCCAGAATCATAATCACTTGAGACAAATTCCCGTCTGGCAAGGGGACGTGCTTTTATAATTCTCTCTTTTTGAAAATAAAACCGACGGGCTCTACGCCCTGTTTGACATAACAATTCATAGGGCGATCCCCCATAAGTCTGACATAGTGTATCTACTCGAATTTCTCGATGGTCATTCCCAAAAACAATCACCTCATCCCCAGGCTGGATCCCCGTCACCGATGAAACATCAATGGCCGTCATATCCATACTTACTTTTCCAATAACAGGACACAAAATATTGTGAACAAGCATGGTTCCTTTGTTGGATAGTAAATAATCATAGCCATCCGCATATCCCACAGGAACAATTGCATAACGTGTCTCTTTTGGAGCTATATATGTCCGATTGTATCCCACTGATTCACCTTTTCGGACCAGATTTACATAAGAGACTCTACTTTTGAACGTCATAACAGGTTTTACATGAACTTTTTCACTTAGGGATACATCGGTATAAACACCATACGAAAGAAGTCCTATCCGAAATAAATTACTTACATCATCAGGACAATTTAGCAATCCTGAGCTATTGGCAATATGTATCCACCTGGGAAGTTCTGAAAGACGCGATAAAAATTCCTTAAATCTTGTTAATTGTACGCTTGAATAGGCTGGATCATTTTCACTCGCTGCATAGTGAGTAAAAATTCCATCTAAATAAATGCCCTCAATTTTTTGAATATCGGCAATAAACGATTCAGAATCTTCATAATTCACGCCACTGCGACCCATGCCGGTATCAATATTTACGTGTATGGGGACACATTTTCCTTTTTCTTTTGCCACATCTCCTAAAATTTTTCCAAAACGTCGTTCTGTTACCGTTGGCATTAAATCATATTTCAAAAGGCTTGGAATTTCTTCGAGAAGGGAAGGCGAAAGAATTAAAATAGGGACATCAATTCCATGAAGACGTAGCAATTTCCCCTCTTCAGCATTTGCAACGCCCACCATGCTTGCTCCCTCTTGGATAGCTACCTGGGCAATTTCTACAGCCCCATGTCCATACGCATCGGCTTTTACAATTTGCATAAAAGAAGCCTCTTTTGGCATGAAGCGGCGAAGTTCGCGAAGATTTTCAATAAAATGATCTAACGAAATTTCAATCCAGTTACGTTCACTCTCCAAGGCATGCATGCATTAAATTTACACATCTCCCTTCTCCTTTCATAAAAGGATTTAATAGAATCTTCCCATTGTTTCATCTTTTATTCCTTTTATTTTATTTATACCTTTTAATCACTTTATTACAATCATAAATCCTTAAAGAGAAACGTTTTCCTAGCAAAGGGGAAACATGAGTGAAATCCGACGTGAACTAAGCATGAGCCATGTATTGGCAATCATTATTGGTACTGTGATTGGATCAGGAGTGTTTATTAATTTGCCCATTGTTCAGCAAGCAACAGGCGCCCCTCTTTTGGCTGTATTAGCCTGGTTTATTGGTGGACTTATTTGGCTCCCTCAGATATTTATCTTGAGTGAAATGGGAACGGCTTATCCAGAACAAGGCTTCGGGTATTTATATTTACAAAAAGCTGGAAGTCCTTTTTTGGCTTTTTTGTATGTCTGGACTGTTTTTTGGACCAGTGATACACCCTCCATAACAATTTTAGCACTTTCTGCTGTAGCCGCTCTTGATATTTTTTTCCCGATTTTAACAGAGTCATACTGGCAAAAAATTTTAGCAACGCTTATTATTCTTATCCTCACGTCAGTTCATATAAAAAGTGTCCGCCAGGGAGGCCGACTTCAATTTGTTTTAACTATTCTGAAAATCTCCCCACTTATTCTCCTTGCCTTTATTGGCCTAGGATTTTTGACATCTGATAATCTCTTTTTTGTCCCAAAAAACATGTCTACAAACACACCCATGGCCTGGTTTGCTTGTCTGATGGCCGGAATATCGGGCACTATTTGGAGTTATGCAGGATTTCCCAATATCCTATACATGGCAGGGGAAGTTAAAAATCCTCAAAAAACGCTTCCTCGTGCCCTTTTAGGAAGTACAATTTTTGTTACCCTTACCTATACTGCTGTTGCTTTTGCCACAGGCGCCATTATTCCCCACGAAACGTTGATTTCTATTTCCGGGGGATTTGCAAATCCTTTTTGCTACTTGCCTCTTTTTGCTTCGTTTGCAGGAGGATTTTTGGCCATTGCTGCATTTATTTCAATGGTTGGCGCAACCAATGCCTGCATTATGGTTCAACCGCGAATTCAATATGCCATGGCACGCGATGGACTCTTTTTTCGTGTTTTTGGGAAACTCCATCCAACATTTGGAACTCCTTATATGTCTATTATCCTTCAATCGGCTATCGCAATTCTTTTAATTTTTATGCCAGGAGGTATAGGAAATCTTTTGGGATATTTTACTCTCTCGTATGTTCTACAGAATTTGCTGGTCTATGCCTCTATTTTTTGGCTAAAAAAGAGAGACGATTACAACCCTTCTTATCATGCCCCTTCCTGGAAACTGATGGCAAGTTTATCTATTCTTTTCCAAATACTTTTGGTGTATGGGACATTCAAAGCATATCCAGTGAGTGGTATTTTGGCAGCATTGGTGTTAATTGTAACAGGGGTACCTGTTTTTCTTTATTTCCATTACCAACAAAAATCCCGTGGCCAAAATCATTTGACCTCTCTTTAAACCTGTTGTAAATTCAAAAAAGTAACCTATAACGATGCAAAAAAAACGTATTCTTATCTTTCTGCTTGTTGTCTCTACCTTCGCTTTTGCGGAAGTACCAGATGTTGTCTTTAAAACGTTGAATAATAAAAATATTTATCTCCACGATTATGTGGGTGAACCCCGCCTTCTTCGTCCCGATGCCCCCCGTTGTGGCGTAATTCTCATTTTTTTCCATCTTGAGGATGTTTCATTGGAATCTTGGTTACCTCCTCTGAATGCGCTGATTAAAGACTTCAAATCCTCAAACCGCAAGTTTTTCTTTATTGCAACCAGTCAGGATGTAGAACGCTTAAATACTTTTCAAAATACGTGTAATCTTTCTGCCCCTCTTTATATGGATGTGTTTAATGTGTGTGCAAATCTTTTAGATGTGTCATCGGATGACCTGAGATTTGGACCCGGAATTGTCATTTACGAACCGAGTGGCACGCTGCTTCAAAAATATGTTCCCTTTCAATTATCAATGATGGATCATTTAAAATCTGATCTTTCGAAGCTCCCGTAATTGAGCCCTTTTCAAATTTGTTTTATTCCCCCTTTATTATAAATTCCCCTCGTGAACAGAAAAGAAAAAATACAGGTTGGTATTTTTGGTGTTGGAAAATTTGGTACACGTCATCTTGAGAACTGGCTTGCTATTCCTGAAGTATCAGTCGTAGGATTTTGTGATATTGATCCTGAAAAACAAAAAATAATTCCTGAAAAATATGGCATTCCCCACTTTTTCCATGATGCTTTGATTGAACGGTGTGACATCGCTGATATTGTTGTCCCTACTATTTCTCACTATGAAATTGCTAAAAAAGCATTACAAGCTGGTAAACACACTTTTGTCGAAAAGCCCTTTACAGAAACGGTGGAACAGGCAAAAGAACTGCTTTCTTTGGCTAACAATCAAAAAGGTCCTTTTTTAACAGTAGGATTTATCGAACGCTTTAATCCCATCTTTAAAAAGGTTTTGGAAGTCTTTCCGTTAAATCCTGTTTTTATTGAATCTCATCGCTTGGGACAATTTAATCCTTATCGCGGAACAGATGTCCCAGTGGTTATGGAACTTCTGATTCATGATATCGATATTTTACTTCACATCGTTCAGAGTCCTATTGAAGCTATTCATGCGTCAGGTTCACCCGTTCTTTCCTCGCAGACCGATATAGTCAATGCTCGCATTGAATTTAAAAATGGGACTGTTGCCAATCTTACCTCGAGTCGAATATCCCCTAAAAAGATGCGAAAGATGCGTTTTTTCCAGCCAAATGGCTATGCTTCTGTCGATTTTTTAAATCAAACGGCTGATTTATACCAGCTTCAAAAAAACGAGGGTGATCTTTCAAAAGATAGTGAACGCATCATGGTAACAATTCCCGAAGATTTTGAAAAGGGATTTCGCTATCAAAACCTATCAACAAAAAAAGAAAATGCCTTACAAGCAGAGCTTCGAGAATTTGCCTGTTCATGTTTAAAAGAAATACCGCCCGTTGTAAGTGGTTTAGATGGCTATAAAGCGCTACAATTGGCCATTGATATTCAAAATGCCGTCATGATTCATCACAATAAGTTTACGTCTACTCCATAAAAATGGCGAAGAAAGATATATCCTCTAAAAAGATCCAGTCCTTATGTATTCTTGCAGGTGATCATTCTGCTGATGAACCTGGGGCACGTATTATTCAATCCTTAAAAAAGATTTTTCCAGCATGTGATGTTTTTGGGATTGGCGGAGATAACATAGCAGCAGCAGGAACTGAACTCCTTTTTCACTCTCGTGATACTGGCTTTATGGGATTTTATGAAATACTCATCAATTTACCCTTTGTGCGAAAAATGTTTAAAACTGTGAAAAAGGCAATTCGGACCCGAAAGCCTGATTGTATTCTTCTCATTGATTATCCAGGATTTAATTTAAAAATTGCAAAATGGGCCTATCACCGGAAAATTCCTGTTTTCTACTACATTGCACCTCAAACATGGGCTTGGAAAGCAAAACGTAACAAAAAAATAAAAAAATATGTCACCCATCTTTTTACTATTTTCCCCTTTGAAGAACGCTATTTTAAACAGTTTGGGATAAAAACAACCTTTGTAGGACATCCTCTGGCGAATAAAATTTTATCAACAACCTATCCACCTCTTGAGGCGTTAAATCTGCCTCTTGATTCAACGCTTCCCGTTGTGAGTTTTTTTCCAGGTAGCAGAAAACAA
The DNA here is from genome assembly GCA_028716785.1 of Fidelibacterota bacterium. GTDB lineage: Bacteria > Fidelibacterota > Fidelibacteria > Fidelibacterales > Fidelibacteraceae > Fidelibacter. The sequence goes on along the minus strand of JAQUPD010000005.1, from coordinate 22,372 downwards.
GAGCTTCAGCGACACATTCCAATTTTAAAAGAAACGGTGAAAATTTTACATGACAAATTTCCAACATGGCAATATGTTATTTCTAAAGCTCCATCGATTGATGATACATTATGGGATACGGTTTATAGGGATTTTAGTATTCCAGTTTATACAGGCGATGTCAATAATCTGATGGCAAATTCCACAGTAATTGCCGTGTGTTCTGGCACTGCAAGCTTACAGGCAGCTCTTCATAATAAGCCTATGGTTATTTTTTATAAAACGGCAGGACTCACCTACTATCTGGGACGTAAACTAACAAAGATGCGTTTTATTGGTATGATTAATATTTTAGCTGGACAACCCTTAGTCCCTGAATTGCTTCAGCAGGATTTCACGCCAGAACGCCTTGCCCGCGAAATTCAAACTCAAATGCTTACTTTTTCACATCATACCATCAAACGGACACAAATTGAGCGCCATATTCAACATCTTAACGTTGATCATGGAAGCGAAAAAATTATTGACCTTATGCTTCAGGATATTTAGAGATGAATCTTTATTCTCGCCTTGTGGATGTGTTAGTCAAAAAACGTCATTCTGCATACGATTCGGGAAAAAAGGCCTCTTTCCAGGTGAGCACACCCATTTTTTCCACAGGAAGTTTAACCATCGGTGGTGCTGGAAAAACTCCTCTTACCCACTTTATGACGCGCTTATTTTACAACGAGGGATATAAACCCGCGATTCTTAGCAGGGGTTATGGCAGAAAATCCAAAGGAATTCAGGAGGTTATCCTTTCAGAAGATCTTTCAAAAAGTTCCCTTCACTATGGTGATGAACCTGTAATGCTTAAATCTCTTTTGCCAGATATCCCTCTTGTTGTCAGTGAAAATCGGTATCAAGGCGCTTGCTACCTTGAAAAATATCACCAGCCTACCATGATTATTTTGGATGATGGCTTTCAACATCGAAATCTTGTTTCTGATAAAAATATTGTAATTTTTAAAAAAGAGTTTAAAGGTCCCAACGCAAAATATTTTCCTTTTGGCGATTTAAGGGATTCTTTAAGCAGATTGAAGGATGCCTCACTTATTTTTTTAGAAGAAAGTGCAGCCCCTAAAGTGTACGCTTATCTTCAGGGATTTGCACCAGTTATTCCCTATCATCTAACCTTTACTCTCTCTCCCCCTTTAGAGAACCATAAATCCGTATGTGCGTTTTGTGGTATTGCCAATCCTCACCGATTTTTTGAAACACTTGTAACAATGGGGATAACTCCTCAAAAAAAAGTTGCCTTTCGAGATCATGTGACTTATACACCACGAAAAATGCATTTCCTTGAAAAACAAAAATCCACCCACTATGTGACTACCCACAAAGATTATGTTAAACTTCCCCCTGCCTTCCTTAAATCCCATCGCATTTCTGTTGTTCACATGGAACTCACCATCCCAGAGCCATTAACAACAGAAATATTAAAAATCCTTGCTGCTTAAAACAACGGTTCGAATTCCTTAAAGATTCGCTTCCCGTTTCTTTTTCCCATATTCATCAGCACCTTTTTATCGCGATTAGCATGAACAGCACAAATTTCTCCAAGATATAAAAAGTGATCTCCTGCTTCAATTTCTTTTAAAAGGGTACATTCAAAATTGAGGGTGGCATTTTTTATAAGGGGGATGGGTACAACCGAACCAGGAACAGTTTCCAATCCCGGATAGGAAAATTTATCTATCTCGTTACCATGGGTTGTTCCAAAAAAGAGAACGACATCTTCTAAGGCTTTATTGGGCACAGCAATTACAAAGGCTTTACTTTCTCTGATAAGGTGGTGGGTATATCCTTTTTTCTGCAAGGAAACCGCTAATAATGGAGGATCAATAGAGGTTTTCATGACCCATCCAGCGGTCATGCCACTTGGCTTTCCATTTTTGTCAACCGATAGAACCAACACACACGGTTCAGGTTTAAACCGGTTATAAGCTTCTTCACATGTAATTCTTTCCATCATGAATCCCTAAGACGTTTTATTACGTTAAATTATTTTTACACCCATTTCTATTAAATCTTTTTTCATCTTCTCAAAAGTATCAGAATCTAACGCTCTTACAGCATCTTGAAGAAGTGAAACAGAAAATCCTTCTTTTAAAGCATCTAAAATGGTGTAATAGACGCATACGTCAGCAGCCAATCCACAAATATGCACTTCTTTGCAAGAAATATCCCGAAGATATCCTGCAAGGCCTGTCTTTTTTAAATGACCATTATCATAAAACCCACTGTAACTATCAATATGGGGATCTGTGCCTTTACGAATTATTGCAGAAATGGGCTTCATATTTAGAGCAGGATGAAAATCAGCTCCTTTTGTTCCTTGCACACAGTGGTCTGGCCATAATATTTGTTGCAAACCCTTGAGATCAATGATATCAAATGGCTTTTTTTGAGCATGATTTGATGCAAAACTTACATGATTTTTGGGATGCCAATCTTGTGTCACGACACACGTATCATACTTTTTCATAATTCGATGAATGATTGGAATAATTTCATCACCCTTAGGAACTTCCAAAGAGCCACCGGGCATAAAATCTTGTTGGGGATCGACAATTAAGAGTGTTTTCATTTCTTATTCTCCTGCATTTCGATGCGAAACAAGCGATCACGTATTTCTTTTAAAGAATCGCTCATTCCAATTTTGTAAATATGAGGATTGACAAATCGTTTATATTCTTCCGGAAGGTCTTGAAACAAGGTCAAACTGTATTTGCGAATCTCCTGAACAGTTTTTGAGGGCATTAAGCGTTTCCCTCTTTCCATCACGGGATGAAGAAGAGGTTCTTTTTTGCACAATGCAAATGACATATGGGTATTGGGTTCAAAGAGATGATACATCTGACAAACTTTTTCGGGATTTTCATCCCGTAGGGTTATCACTTCAGCGCCCAGAAAAGAATTTCTATGATTACGAATGCGATATACTTGCTTTTTATGAGGAAGGGTTGTTTTGCCAAGTGATTCAGAAAATTTTATTCGAGGCTGATTCTCATATTCTGAAAGTTTATATACGCCATCAAGAGCTGCATCAGGTTCACCAGTGACAAGACGTGTGCCCACACCAAACAAATCGATAGGTGCCTTTTGCTCAAGAAGGCTTTTAATGATAATTTCATCAAGTTGATTGGATACTGCAATTTGAACATCTTTAAATCCTGCAGCATCCAAGTATTTGCGACATTGTTTAGAAAGCCATGCCAAATCACCGCTATCCAGTCGAATTCCTTTCAGGTGATGCCCTCTTTTTTCCATTTCCTGTGCCACACGAATTGCATTAGGTAAGCCACTTTTTAAGGTGTTATAAGTATCCAGCAAAAGAACACAATTATCTGGATAATAGTGAGCATAAAGTCGAAAGGCGGTTAGTTCGTCATCAAAACTCTGGATAAACGAGTGTGCCATAGTTCCTGAAACAGGGATCTTAAAATCCATTCCTGCTTTTACATTGCTGGTTGCATCAACACCCCCAATAAATGCAGCGCGGGAAGCATAATAGCCACCGGGACCTTGAGCACGCCGTAAGCCAAAATCAACTAGCCTTTTCCCTTCCGACACACTCCAAATTCGCCGGGCTTTGGTTGCTACTAGCGTTTGAAAATTCAAGATGTTTAGTAACAATGTCTCTATTAACTGAGTCTCTACCAAATTCCCTTCCACCTGTAAAACAGGTCTGTGAGGAAAAACAAGGTCACCTTCTGGCTGACTGTATATATTTCCTTGAAAGTGAAAATCTTGCAAATAACTTACAAAACGAGGATCAAACCCTTGATGGAGTAAATAATCACAATCTTCTGGCTGAAATTTCAAGGATTCCAGCGTATCCAGCAACGTTTCAAGGCCTGCATAAATAGCATATCCCCCCTTAAAGGGAAGCGTTCGAAAAAAATAATCAAATACAGCCTTTTTCTTATCCAATCCCTCTAAAAAATAGATTTGTGCCATTGTCAATTCATAAAAATCAGTAAATGACCCCGTGTAGTAATTCATAAATAACTCTTACTTATTTTTTTGTAGACTTCTAAATCTTTTTTGCTATAAAGGACGAATCGAATTTTTTTTACGTGTTTCAATTCCTTAACAGCGTGAGAAATTGTTTCAAACGTGATTTTGGCAGCCTCTTGGAAGGGATAACCAAAGTAACCGGTAGATATGGCTGGAAAGGCGATGGAGGAAATAGCATATTTTTCTGCGAGATTCAGCGCATTTTTATAGCATTGTGCCAACAACGTTCTTTCTGGTTTATCCACCCCGTAAACAGGACCTAAACAATGAATGACATATTTGTTAGGTAAATGAAACGCGGGTGTAATGATAGCTTCACCTGGTTTTATTGGTGCTAACGGTTTACACGCCTCAGCAAGCTGGGGACCTGCTACACGATGAATAGCACCTGCAACCCCGCCACCTGGCATAAGAGACGCATTCGCAGCATTTACAACAGCATCTATATCCTTCTGATTGGCAATATCCCCCTGAATAATTTCTATCGTTACCTGATCTATCATCTTTTCAATCCATTACCTCCCCTTAAAAAGATAATTATACCCATTCTTTAAGAAAATACCCCTTTTTAAAAACAGAAACCAAATTTTATATCTCCACAAACAAAATCAACATCCATCTTCAAAAGAATATAATCAATTTCCCCTTTTAACCTCTAAAATGCGTCGATATGTTTAAACATTCTATATCTCTTTATTTTAACGATAAAATACGTTTATATTAAAATTTTAGAGTTATAGAATACTTTATTCACAAGATATATAAGTACCTCATAATCAATAGAATAAATAATCAAATTTAAGGTTCATTAATATTGTTGTTCGTCAGGACAATTTTTGCCAGGTTCTCAATTTTCTTTCGGAATTTTTCGTGTGATTCCAATTGTCCCCATCCCTTTTGCATTTGATAAATACCGTTGTAGGCAGAATCTCGAAAAGAACGAACACGATAGGGTATGCCTTCTTCATCTAGGACCTGGCTTAAAACCTGGGCTTCAATTTCATTGGTAAACCGGTAAACGGGAATCATTATATCATTTTCTGAATCATTATTCTTCATTGTGTCTCCCCATGTTACAAAGGAAATCTAACATGTCCACACGCTGAATTCAAAATAAATAACGTCTATAAACATGTTAAATTACATAAATGTCTATTTTCCCTTATCATAAAGATTACTAATTTTAGGGGGAGGTAGTAAAATGACGGAATTCTTATCAAACAATCAATTTCTTACAATGTATGTTTTAATGCCCCTTGCTATTGTTATTGCAAGAATTTGTGATGTTTCTATTGGTACAGTTCGAATTATTCTTGTCTCGAGAGGAATGAAACTATTTGCACCCATTTTAGGTTTTTTTGAAGTGCTCATTTGGCTTGTAGCCATCAGTCAAATTATGCAAAATTTATCAAACTGGGTCAATTACCTTGCCTATGCAACAGGGTTTGCCTTAGGAAATTATTTTGGGATGATGGTGGAAGAACGATTAGCTATGGGAATGGTTGTCATTCGAATTATCACCCAAAATGATGCCGATAAGCTTATAGAAGCGATTCAAAAAAACCACATTGGTACAACCAGCTTAGCCGCAAGGGGCATGAAAGGGGATGTCCGCTTAATTTTTTCTATTATCAAACGAAAAGATCAGGAACTTATTTTGGATCTTGTCCGAAAATATAATCCAGGAGCGTTTGTTTCAATTAGTGATGTGCGAACGGTAAAAGAAGGATATTTCCCTAAAGCTGCCCCCGAAAAAACACCTTTTAGTCGCCTTATGAATACCAGTCTGAAACGAAAATGATTCTTTCGCTTCATGTTTAATACAGCCTTTTCCAAAACGCCCCAAGGAGGGAATCTAGCAGGTATTGTCGTTCCTCCTAGCCCCCTAAATCCTCAAGAAATGCAAAAAATTGCTTCCCTTGCAAACTACTCTGAAACGGTGTTTATTCAACCTTTTGACAAGAAGTCTTTTTCTTTTCGCTATTTTACACCCCGTGTTGAAGTTGAGCCTTGTGGTCATGCAACGCTTGCAGGGTTGACCTACCTTAAAGATTCTGGACAATTAGCAATTCCCACAGGGATCTTTGAGACAGCTGGCGGAAAGTTTCCCTATACGGTTAATACGGATATCGGATCAATTTTTTTTCAGATGCCTTCTCCCATCTTAGGGTCATTCCTTGACTCTGAAGAAATTATTGATTCTTTGGGAATTACCTCTGATAACCTCATGTCAGATTTGCCAATTCAACGCGTCTGCTGTGGTTTATGGGATATCATTATCCCTGTAAAAAGTCGTCATGTATTGATGACCCTCACGCCAAAAATGGATCACATACAAAAAATCAGCACGCTCCATAAAGCAACGGGATATCATGTTTTTGCGCCAGGAGATTCTGTATATACCGCCTTTTGTCGGAATTTTTCCCCAGCAGTAAGAATCCCAGAAGAAGCTGCAACGGGAACGGCAAGCTGTGCTTTAAGTGCCTATTTGTATGCCCATTGCTCTGACTGCCCTTCTTCATTTCTTTTCCGTCAAGGGGATGCATTAAATCGCCCCTCTGAAATTTTTGTAACAATGAAACAAAAGAACAATAATGCTATAATCTACCATGTAGGTGGTTATGCGTGTTTTTTAAAAAATGAACACCATCACTCAAATCTTTCTATGTCAGGATGAACAATTAAACAAAATTAAATTTTCTAAAATAACTTATTTTTAAAATATATGTATAATGATTTTAGTCTGACGAAATATCTTCGCCGTTTTTCCATACACGATGAAGATTCAGTGCCTTATCGATAAGCAAGAGATCGGCGATAGCTCCTTCCTGAATAGTAGAATACAAGGGCTGTGTTCCAAGAACACGGCAAGGATTTTCGGTCACTGTTTTAACAGCTTTTTCCAAGGAACATGTCGTAAAGTTCATAAAACGTTGTGCAATTTGTTGTACACTTAATGAGGTCCCTATGAGTTCATTATTGTGAAGATATCGGGCTTCTCCATTTTTTGCTTTGAAAGGCTTCCCTTGATAGAGATAGTCACCATCTGGCAACCCGGTACTCAGCATGCCATCGGTAATACAAACACACCGATCAACGCCCATAATAGAAGCCAAAAACTTTACCATACGAGGTACTAAATGGGCACCATCGGCAATTATTTGTGCTATTACATTGGATTCAACAATTTCAGGGATTGGTCCAGGATCTCGGTGATGAATTGGTCGCATAGCATTACAAAGGTGTGTTACATGCTCTATCCCCTGGTCAAGAGATTGACGGGTTTGCTTATCGGTGGCATCACTATGTCCAAAAGATGGAATGACATTTCTCGTTTTTAAAGCGTTGATTAATACTCCCGTTGGTTCTTGTTCAGGAGCAAGTGTCATCATTCTTAATGCATTACCACACACATGAAAGATATCCTCGAGAATTTCCTTTTTGTAAGGAGAAATTCGATCTGGTAAAATGCCACCTCTTTTTTGGGGTGAAATAAAGGGACCTTCTAGGTGAATGCCTTTCATGCCGAGACATTGGCCAGATGCATAAAGTTGCCGAAGGACCTCAAGGTGGGTATTAGGTTGATGGGGCAGATAAAAGGTTGTGGCAAGATACGACGTTGTCCCCAAGCGTGTCAACATACGATCTGCTTGAATAATCTTTTCTGAATCGCCACAGCTAAAATCTGTCCCGCCTGCTCCATGGACATGAAGATCTGTAAACCCTGAAACCAGAAAAAGTCCCTTTCCGTCTACCCCTCCTTTTTTGAAGGGGTCCGCTTGTTCAATGCGAAGAATCTTTCCTGAATCTACAAAAACATCAACAAGGTCTTTGTTCGATAACAGATGAACATTGCGGATGAGCATTTTCACCCCTTTTTGAGCGGAGAATTATAGTTAAAAACCAAAACCAGCACTAAAAACATGAACGCCTTCAAAATTTCCAAATTCCTGAAAGCCATAATCAAAGATAAAGCGGGTTTTCCCTAAGGATGTATGAATTCCAATCCCAGCAGTAAAACCGCGCTCGTCGTAATTTATCAGATAGCCCGTACGAACAAAAAAGATATCTTGCAGCGCATATTCCATACCAACTTTCAGTCGTTCTCGAAAATCGCGAGGATAAATAGTTTCAATCCCCAAACGCAATGTATGCATATCTACTTTTTCATGTGCGATGAGTGTCATTAAATCCATATCTGCACTAAACCCAACGCGGTATGGCATGGGGAATTTTTCTCGTTCAATTTGAAGTTCCTGTGAAAAATTTTGGATAACAGCGCCAAAACGAATGCCATAAAAACCAAAGGCATAGGTTGTTCCAATATCGATAGCAGGAGCCCCGAGGGTATATTTTTTTTCAACAATAACAAGAGAAGAATCGGTTAATGTTGATCCTTCTGTTGCAATATGAGCAGCACCATAATCATGGTAGGCATATTTAATGCGTACCCCATACGAAAAGCGATCACTCACCCGTTGCGACACTGTTATTCCAGCAACCCAAGCTGAAGGAGAAAAAATATCTGTTTCAATAAATCCCTGGTCATTATCGGCTCGGCGTGTCCCGTAAAAATCCCCATAATTCATGGCCATATAATCCACTCCAAACATAAAATTATAGGGAGCCTTCAGGGCGCCACTTATTGCATTGTATTTTATATCTGCAATCCACAGGGTTTGAGAGAGGGTAACATCTGCACGGCCAGACATCCAGGCAATGGAAGAGGGATTCGAATAGACACCTTCTGCGCTTGAAAGTCCTAAAATACCCATATCACCACGCCCAAGGGCAGCGGCAGAAACAGGATTTTCAAGGAAACGAAATCCAACTTGTGCTTTTTTCTCAACAGCCTTTACACTTAACGGAGTTATAACGCCGAAAAATAGGATGCTAACGAACCACAGATATATTGCATTTCTTTTTTTCATTGTTTCACCTGTCCTTTATCGGATAACCACAAATTTAACATACTGGTTATCCAGTTTATTTCCCTCGACATCTTCAGCATCACAGACAGCAAGAATATAAATACCCGTGCTAATATACTGATTTGTATTTGTCCTTTGATCCCAAATAACCTGATCGGTTCCCACATGATCAAAACGCGTTACTTCATCGCCATTTTCTGTATAAACCGTTAAGGTACATTTATAAGGAAGTCTGGCAAACATAAGTTGGTTGGAACCACCAGGAAAATTCAAAATTCCAGCATTTATAGAATAGGGATTAGGAACAACGCGGACTTCTTTTGTAGTTGCAAGACCTGCTTGAAAGGGTCTGGCAGGAATCTGGGACCGATTTGCAAAGTAAGGACTTTCAAGCTTTTGACCCGGATAAAGTCCAAAAGTATTCTGACTGCCGTCATCTATTGCTGTTACTGCATAAAAATAAGAGACCCCCCGAATAACCTCGTTATCTATGTATTGTGTTTCATATCTATTTGTTGTTTCATGTATTAGTTCCCACTGATCTTTGGAAATCAATTCAGTGGGGGCACCAACAGTTGCTTCTCCACGTTTTCGGTACACACGCCAGGCATACCAGTCATCAACTCCTGTATCGGGATCTTTGAAGTAGCTCTCATCGGGATAAGACCATTCAACAATAATCCTATCAGCATCACTAGTAACTTCAATGTCAGGAGGAGGCGGCGGATCTGGGACATTGAGTCCATTCGTATATGCCCAATAAGCCCTATCCATCACTTTCGCGAGAGAATCTTTGCCGGTAAGGATTGCAGCTTCTTTTTCAGCATCGGTTATTTTTCCTTCAAACCAAGCCATACCAATGCTATCGGCAACATCCCAGGAAATTGATCCTACACCAATTGCATACACAGCACAAATTGAGTCATGAATTCCCTGTTCATGATCCAACGTTAATTCATAAGGACCAATTGTTATAAAGCGCATAGGTCCCTTTTGTTTTCCAGAGGCGGTAATAAATCCTTCTGTAATAGGATCCAGTGGAAATCTTCCCCGATTATCGTTACCAATATAGGTATCTCTTACACCCACATCTGCTCTTGACCACAAATCATTTACAATATCGGCATGTGGAATGGCATAGGGTTGTGAAATATCATCACTAGTAAGGTTAAAGGTATTTTTTGAAGAATATAACAGGGCATAGCCGGGAATTTGAGGTGAATGAAGATGTCCCGTCTGGCGATCGGGATCCCCGGTATCATCACTACTTCCATTGGGATAGACTCGGCCTCCGGGTGTCTTATAATCCCAATAGTAGGCAATTTTTAGACTATCCCGAGGTGCATTCGAGGCAAGCGTAACAGGTGTTGCAAACCAGCTATCCAGGTCATCCTCCCCTTCATAGGCAAAATAGGAATGTGCCATATATTCACCTGCTTTCGTTGGTCCAAAGCTAAAAGAAATAGGCCACCACAGGCGCATGGTTTGAGAAGGGAAAAAGTCTGAGGTATCAGGATTTTCAAGAGGCCGCATAGTTTCACCGGTAAATTTATAGGTTGCCTTGTAAATAATATAATCTTGATGATTTTGATTACTGAAGGCATATATTTGTACCTTGCTTCGAATCCCATACGCTCTTAGAACATCTTCCCATTCTGCCACAATATCTGCTTTCAATGTGGGATCTACCTCCCCGGTATAATCCTGGTTTTGGCGAACACCATCAACCGTAATATAAGGCGTTCGATACCGTCTCCGTTCCCATGAATAATCGTTTTTACCCTGATTGACACACTTATCCGGGATAATTTTGCGCTTTTTTTCCTGATCAATAAATCCATTATCATCAGGGCAAGCAGGATTAAAAATCTGATATAGCATTTGAGAATGCCATCTATCAGCAGGATAATACCACTCCTCCGTTTGCTCGCGAGCATCACCTGTTAACATCCAACTGTATTGATTAGTAAATTGTCCTTCACCATTAACTTTTTTCATGGTAAGATTAATGGCATTCACATTAATAAACATGGGCGGACCTGTATAATTTTTTTGTGCATTTAAATCAGGCACTGCAAAAAGCAATACGAGAAGTAACACAAACAGGCAATAATAATGTTTTTTAAATACGTATTTCATAGTACCCTCAATCGTTTAAAAACTGAATGATAATGATGCAACAATCCTACGAGGATTCAGGAAAATGGGAGCTTCAAACCATCCCGTGTCAATATGTTCTTTATTCCATTCTCCCCATTTATCATTCCCGTGTTCGTCACCTTCTTCAAAGGAGAATTTTAGTGACTCAAGATACCGGGAATATTGAGCACTATTCATGCCACTAATATAAAGACGTTTCTGATTCAACACATTAAACACTGTCACACCAAAATTACAAGTTACACCACCGATAGAAATATCTTTTGTAATTTTTGCATCCAGATTAGTATAATCAACAGCGTCTGCTTTAAACTGTTCGCCCGTTACCATATCTTGTTTAATCACAACGTCTCCAGCATCGCTCCATTTCCACCGAAAATTCAAATGCCATCCACCAAAGGGATAAACACCTGCCATGGGAACACCAAATGTTTGAGGTGAATGGAAGGTCATGCTGATATCTGATTTAGGATATGATTCCACGGTAGAAATGTTTGCTGATCGGCTTGCTTCACGAGCAGTGACTTGATTTTCATAGACATACCTCATGCCACTTTGTCCCCAACTTTTGAGCATGTAATCAAAATTTGCCCAAAAGGTAAACCACTTTCCATAATTCTTTTCAAAACGGAGTTCAATTCCTCGCGCATCAGAAAAAGCATCAGGGTAATATTTAGTAATAACAAAATCTTCCCAGTAATTAACATACGTTCGTGGCAGGGGGTCATTTTTCACGTCTTTATAATAAAGAACAATATTGAAAAGGAATTGACGGAACATTTGTTGTTCATAGCCAAACTCATAGGAAACTGTTTTTCCGAGAGTTAATTCAGGCGAAGGAATATTAGCATAATCAACAGCAATAGATTGATTATAGAGAAACGAATAGGCAGGCCGTTGATAAAAATGTCCATAATTAAAATACATCTTGCTGCCAACAGCTATCGGATAAGAAACACCTAAACGGGGCGATACTTTAAACTGAGATTTCACATCTGTTGTTGGCCATCCTGGCGGCTCTTTCAACATATCCCGAAAGACCTTCCACCGTTCATAAGAGCCCCATTCGCCGGGGATACTTTCATACACAACATTATAAAATGCGGGATAATCGAGATCAAAAGGATGAGATAATTGATAAGATTTTCGCATAGGGTTAAAATAATCTCCCCGAAGGCCAAACATGGCAATCAATCCCTCAAATTCCATTTTATCCTGAATATATACAGCCGCTTCGATGGGAGTAATCGTATAATACTGCCAGGTATCCGGCGTGTACATCTTTTTGGATTGAAGCCAAGTGCCTGCATAGACTTTTGAATACGTATAGTTGAAAAGAAATCCTGTTTCCAGCTCATGATTTCTGCCAAGTTGAGCCTTATAGTCTCCCTTTATAGAAGTGTTAATTGAATAGGAGGAATCCACATTTTGCAATCCACCAAAAATCCAAAAATAATCCGTAATATCTTTACCCCAATTTGTTGAAGCATTGGGTGTCCCAATGGAGGGAAAATTTAAAACATACAAACCCGAATCAAGTTCAACCCAAGAACCTGAATCTGTTGTATCTGCACTCATACTGTAAACATCATGATCTTGGTAAGTTACTTGTGCTTCAAGGGTAAAAAAGGAACGGGGTGAAAGGGTATGATTTATTTTTACACCCCCTAAAAACCAATTTTGGTCTAAATACATCAACCGACTGCGGTTAAACATATTTTCCAAATTGCTTCCCAAAATACGAGCTTGTTGGTTTGTGGACTCATTATTGTTATTCAGGTAGCCATAGCGGAGAGTATTATCTTGAAGCACGCCGCCAGCAGTAGAAGGCCTGTTACTACTATTTGTTTCTACACGGGCATACATGGCATTTACAGAGACTTTTGTCTTCTGGGTTAAACGTGTTGTAATTTTTAAATGCGTATTCCAATCGACATACGTATCGCGAGGACCAATAGGGTATGCAAACTGTGATTGCTCATATTTTCCTGCTAGCATAAAGGTTGAACGCTCTAAAACATCGCCAAGGATAGGAATCCAAGCACCGGGGACAGGGCCAGTCAGTGTCCCTTCCAAGTAAAAATCAGGCTCATTGAATAGTTCGTTTGTGGGATGTTGAATAAGCCACAAGCGCTGTTTTTGTTCTGGAGTTAACTTTTTTTTATTTAAGCCAATAATTTCATAGTTTGCATTTCCTTCGCGTGAATTATTCCATCCTCTAAATGTTTGGAATTCAGGAGGAACCAAACCTGTTGTATCACCTCTGGTACCTATATAAGCCCACCCATTTTCTGTTGTATCGGCAAAAATCCGATAAATAATAAAATCCTCATCCCAGGGATTTTGACCGAAATACCGTTTTTGTCCAGCGGGTGTAAGGTTGAAATTTCCTGCAAAAGAATAGCGGTCTCGGGAACCTTCCTTTGTAACAATATTTACAAGTCCGCTTCGAAAACCACCATATTTTGCCTCAAAACCACCTGTTAACACCTGCATTTCTTCCACGGATGAGGCATTAATAGAAAGATAGGCATTCCCTGACCGGGGATCTCTTGAACTGATCCCATCAATTTGAACATCTGTCTCCCGAATCTCACCGCCACGAATACTGAGTCCTGTTCCTTCATCACTTGCTACTAATTCGATCCCTTTCATGGTACCAATAAATTCATCCATCCGCATGACAGGCACAGCATCAATACGATCGGCACTAATAATTTCCTGGCTGGAAGCAACATCATGACGAATAACTTCCCGCTCTGCCATCACTGTCACAGATTGCATTTCCAGCACGGTTTGTTCCAGGGGAAAATCCACCGTAATCGTCCTGTCAATATTGACCCGAACACCTTCTTTTTTCAGCTCGGCATAGCCTACCATACTTGCTGAAACGGTGTACGTTCCCGGAGGAATATTTAAAATAAAATAATAACCATCTTCTCCGCATGCCGCTCCCATAATATCATCTAATGGAACCATTTTCTCGTTTATTTCAAGATGGGTAATCATCACATTGGCACCCGGTAATGGCTCACCTGTTTGCTTGTCATAAACCCTGCCCGAAAGCTTACCTGATGCAGCGTGAAGCTCTCCTACAAGAAATATCCCAAACAAAAGCAAGCACGCAAATCTCCAACTTTTACATTTCATACTTACTCCCATTCTCATTGATTATTGATAATTTATTGTCAATTTATTGTCAATGATCAACTCTTATGTATTCTGCAATCTTCAGTTCCATGTTTTTCACCCTGAAAAATCTACAAACAGCAAAGTTGCGCTTGCCGGTACTCTTTGTGTGCTAGTTAGGAATCAATTTTTAGACGTGAGATCCACAACCCTGATTTGAAGTAGACCTAAAACTAACATACTAGAATTTTTTCCTGGTGTCAATAGGATTTTTATGAGAAATTTGTTGAATTTTTAAAGGGTTAGATAAAATTTATCACAAAATTTCAATTGATTAATTGTCTGTGAACGTCTACTTTAAAATACAATTTTATTTTAAGGGAAACGATGATTGATTACGTTTTGGCAGTCGATATCCGTTCTGATGCCGTTTCAGTATCGGTTGTCAATGATAAAGGTGAGTGGTTTTTTAGACGGAAAAAACAGTATTCAGAACGAACAGGTCTTCAGGTTTTATCGTGCATACGAGAACAAATTGCCATCGTGTATGAACAGGCAGGTGATGCAGGGATGTCCATTCATTATGCCGGTGTTTCTGTCCCGGGAATCTATAACGATACCACGGGTGAAATTTGGGCACCCAATATTCCCGGATGGCGAAAATTTCCAATTCGTGAAAAGTTTATCACGTTTTTCCCACAAAAAACTTCCATTCATATTATGGCAGATCGTTGTTGCTGTATTTTAGGAGAAACCTGGCAGGGGAATGCAAAAGGAATAAAAAATCTGGTTTACCTCCACATAGGAGCTGGTATTTATGCTGGGTTGTTAGTAGATGGTCATATTCTTCTGGGAAATGATCACATTGCAGGGGCTGCAGGGTGGACAGCTCTTTCCCCATCGTTTTATCCTGAATATCGGACAAGTGGTTTTTTTGAATACTATGCATCTGGAAATGGCTTGGTAAAAATTGCTCGAGATCTGGTTTACAATGCACCTGGCTATGATGGAGTTCTCTTAAAAAAGGGCGAAAATCTCAATATGCAGGATATTTTTAATGCCTATAAAGAACAGGATACCATCGCTATTAGTATTCTTAATCAAGCGATACAGTTTTGGGGAATGGGCATTGCCAATATTGTGAGTCTTCTAAATCCCCAAAAAGTTATTTTAGGTGGAAGCCTCTTTGGTCCAGCCGTCCAATTTATTGGCCGTATTCGCGAAGAAATGTCAAAGTGGACCCAACCCTATTGTTTGAAAAGCGTAAGTCTGGAACCTACAAATCTTGGCGGATCTGGAAGCCTTATTGGTGCAGCAAGACTTGCCTTTATAAAAAGTTCAGAGGATTCATAACGGTAAAGCTTTGCATGCCTTCAGTGTTAGAACGATTCCTAAATCGTTCTTTTTACTTTCTATCCCGAGATAAAGCAATCATAAACAAAGCTTCTGCTGTACCATCTAATGTCGGTTCATTGGTTGCGTAATCCTCAATAAGATCGTGGTAAACAACAAAATCAGACTGAAAGTCTTTAAAAGGTTCATAAGGTGGAATTTGAATATATTGATGATGCATAGCGTGCGTTGACGTATATAAAGGGCCATCTAAAAGTCCACCCGGCGTTTTTATTCCTTCCAGGCTAAGAAGTGAACCATGGGCATGTTGCGGGGTAACAATCCCAACTTCAATTACCTGACTCATTCCCCAAGGATTTTTTCCAAAAATCCAATCGCGCGTATCACAGGCTAATCGGCGAAACTGTGTATCTCCTGTCATCCGTTCATACAAAAAGGATTGCACCACTAAGGCTGATGCCAGGTTATTAGAACACCAGACAAACGGGTGCCCCACTTTCCAAGGAAAATTTTCAGCCCGTTTTTCTACCGATTCCAGTTCTTGGCGATAAAAATCCTCCAGAAGTGGCTTAAAATCATCCTCTACACACCCATGTAATACATAGTGCCCAACATTCATAAAAGGGTAATATTCATAATGTTTCACCGTATCTCTACCAAACCAAGAATCAGTTCCAGCTTTCAAGGCAAATGCTTTCGCATCCTCAAGATACATGGAATCACCAGTTGTAAGAAAGAGTTCGGCGGCTCCCCATTCCATGTCATCAGCCCAGGTTTTTTCATGATATCGGTAACTGGCTTTATGAGGAACACCTTCTTGACTTCCTGGTTGTTTTTTCCCCATTTCATAGACTTCTTTTCCTGCTTGGAGAAAAATTTCTCCCCATCCAGGTTGCTGAAGATCGTTTTCCCAAATTCTTGCTCCTCTTGCCATCACTGCAGCATATCGCCCAGCTAAATTGGCAATTCCCGTGGATGTGTTGGTAAAATTCCCTAGTCCCTGCGGCTCACCAGTAGCATAGTAAATCACCCGATAACTCCCAGCTCCCCAGCCATAATCTGAAGAATCTTGATAGGGATATTTAAAGCCAATATGATCCCTGTCATCACCAACCTGATGATACAATTGGTCGGGTTCAGGATGCAATCGTAGCATCCAATCCAATCCCCATTTTGCTTCATCTAAAATATCAGGAATACCATTGGGATAAGGTTGCCCCAACGCATTAACAACATCATCAAACTCCAGGGATGTTTCACTATATGCCAATAAGAGTCTACCAATTGTATTGCTGCTTGTCATCATGTATTGCAACAAATCGGCAGCATCGTGCCAACCACCAAAGCCAGACACAAATGTCCCTTCAGGCATAGGACCATAGGCTGACCGGCCATCTTTTGTATGACATGCTTCATCCAAAAAGGGATTATAACCACATCGCTGTTGTTGGATATATCCAAGCATTTTTTTCTGGGCATCTTCATAAATTCCCGATTCCTGAATTGGAAACACATAAGACTGAATATCCGTCCCAGAAAGTTCTATCCAATATTCTCCAGGTTCCTGAACATTTGAAAAATCAACTCTGTAATGAAAGGGAAAATTTCCTAATCCCTTTTCATGAGTTGTAAGCAGGATTTTTTCGACTGTTTTATTAAAAATCCTTTTGGTTTTAACCTCAACCATTTTCCCCGATAAATCGTGTTTTGATATGATAACAGCACTTTTTACATCGTCAGGATAATACCCCAGTTGATTGATACGAATATAGATTGACTGGGAGGATTCTCCCTGCAAAGACATAATCAGGAGCGTAAATCCTATAAGAATTTTTTTTACCTGTTTCATAAGAATCCCTTTCTTTTTTATAATTTGAAAATATGGATAAGAAACAACGTTATCACGAGTATAAAAAAACATTACTGAAGATTACTTGTAAATATAAAGCCATCTCACCTTTCTAACTACAACATTTTCTGATCCTTGTTTTCACGAAAGCATCACATGATGACAAAACAGGGTAATGGTTCATAGAACATTTTGCTTGACAGCTTGTTACAATGTAAATAAGTTTAAGAAAGGGGGAATTTTCAGACTTTTGTTAATTCCAACCGCCTGAGAACACGCCATTATTCATTCCGGTTTAAAAAAGTTGCGATTTCCGGAGGAATGCGGAAATTTTTATCATTAATCCAAAGGATTATGAAAGGATTCATTAACGATGAAAACAATTGGTATTGATCTTGGAGGAACAAAGGTTAAGGGAGCTTTAATCAACGAGGATGGAAGCATTTTATCCGAGCACTATGAATTGCTTGGAAATCGTTCAGGGAAAGACGTCATCGCATTGATAACACATACGATTGAACGACTTATGAGTCATCTTCCAAAAGATGATACATCCTTTAAAGGTATTGGTATTTGTGTTCCAGGAATCGCAAGTCCATATCGAAAAACTGTGTGGGCACCAAATATCCCTGGTTGGGATGATCTTCCTCTTGTTGAACACTTAAAAAACATTCCATCTCTGAAAAAAATTTCTATTTATGCCGATAGCGATAGAGCGTGTTGTCTGAGAGGCGAGGTAATGTATGGCAATGCCGCGGGGACGGGAAATGCCGTATTTATAACCGTAGGGACAGGTATAGGTGCAGGGATTATGGTGGATGAACATGTTTTAAATGGCGTTGGATCTATTGCTGGTGCCACAGGATGGATGGCTCTTGAACGCCCCTATAAAGAAAAATTTAAGTCTGTAGGATGTTTTGAATACTATGCGTCTGGAAATGGTTTATCCCGAAGTGCTGAAGAATATTTAGAAGAAAATCCTTCTTATCAAGGATGTTTTAGAAATCAATCGCTTCCTATAAAATCAGAAGAAATTTTCGATCATTACGATGAGGGTGATTCTTTAAGTCGCTTTGTTTTACATCAGGCTATTGAGCTTTGGGGCATGGCTGTTGCCAATTACGTAAGCCTTTTTAATCCTGAGATAATTGTTTTTGGTGGTGGTGTTTTTGGTCCAGCCGTGCGTTTTTTGTCTGACATTTTTCAGGAAGCAAAAAAATGGGCTCAACCCATCGCCATCAATCAAATAACACTAAAAGAATCAGCACTCAAAGGGAATGCTGCACTATACGGTGCAGCAGCTTTGCCATTGGATAAACATATTAAGGAGAATAAATCATGAAAAAAACTACTTTGCAAATTCTTGCTGCCTATGCAGGTATGCTTCTTTTTGGTATTGTGATGATATCCCTTGGAACGGTCAATACGTTTTTAAAAGAACAATTTGCCCTTACAAACACACAACTTGGGAGTCTTGCTGCCTTACTGCCCTTTGGTATTTTAATAGGAAGCCTTCTTTTTGGCCCCTTTGCAGACCGTTTCGGTTATAAATACCTACTTACTATTTGCACCCTTCTGGTTTCGGCTGGACTCTGGATGATGGTTTCCACGGGGACGCTTTTAACCATTCAACTTGCTTTTCTTCTTATTGGATTAGGAGGTGGAGCCATAAATGGTGGAACCAATGCCATGGTTTCAGATATCAACACTGAAAACAAAAGCGCTGCCTTAAGTCTGCTTGGCGTATTTTATGGCATCGGCGCTTTGGGAATGCCATTATTAACAGGCCTCTTAGTAAAAATTTGGACTTTAAAACAGATTATTCGGTTTATTGCCCTTATTCTGCTGATTCCTGTTGTATATTTTTCCCTTATTGCTTTCCCTCCCCCAAAACATAGCGATAAACTCCCAATGTCTCAAATAAAAGCCTTTTTTAAAGATAGCATTCTTATAGGTTTTGGCTTTATTCTCTTTTTTGAAAGCGCCTTGGAAGGCATGGCCAATAATTGGTCTGCAACGTATCTTACCCATGAAAGCATCGGTCTGCCAAATACAAAAGCAGTCATGTTTCTCACATTTCTTGTGGCAGCCATAACGGTTGGACGACTAATTCTCGGCTGGGCATTACGAAAACTCTCCTCTGTTAAAGTGCTTTATATCTGTTTTTCACTTATCCTATTTGGGGCTATTGGACTCTATTTTACTGGGTCCCGTATTTTGTATTCTGCTCCTTCTGTAACAGCAGCTCTTTCACTTATTCTTTTAGGATTGGGTTTTTCTGCTGGATTTCCTGTGGTATTGGCACACGTTGGTGAGCGATACCCCGATTTAAGTGGCTCAGCTTTTAGCTTTGTCCTTGTAATTGCCCTTATTGGAAATACCTTACTAAATTATCTCACAGGCATCATGACAAGTTCTTTTGGTATACAATTTTATCCTCTTCTGCTTATTATAAGTACCCTGATTATGATGATACTCGCCTATAAAATTTTTAAATCTCAAACAACAAAGGAATAGAACCATGTTAGCAAAAAAATGGCTTGAAAAAGCATACGAAGTGATGAATGCAATCGAAAACACCCAAATGGAATCCATTCAAAAAGCAGCAGAAGCAATGGCGAATACTCTTGAAGCCAAACGGTGGGTTCATACCTTTGGATGTGGACACGCAACACTCCCCATTGAGGAAATGTATCCTCGTATTGGCGGCTTTGTGGGATTTCACCCTATCATTGAACTCCCCCTTTCCTATTTTACACATATCGTTGGCGATATGGGAGTCCATCAATTTGTCTTTCTTGAACGGATTGAAGGATATGGCGATCAAATTATGAAAGGATATACTTTTGATCCCCGTGATTGTATGTGGATTTTTTCTCACTCAGGCGTTAATGCCGTAAATATTGATATAGCTTTACGGGCTAAAGAAAAAGGGATGAAACTTATTGTTTATGGTGCAGAAAAATCTGCCCGTGGACGTACAACAAAGCATTCTTGCGGGAAAACCCTTTTTGAACTTGCAGATATTGTTGTGGATACCTGTGCACCAGCTGAAGATGCCACAGTTCCTTTAAAAAATCATCCCGATAAAATTGGCCCCGTATCAACTATTGCCTTTGTAACAGCTGTATGGATGACACTTACAACTGTAGCGGAAATTCTTGTAAATCGAGGCGTAACATTATATATCCATCCTTCTCACAATGTTGGGGATCCTGAAGCGCCTGAACGCCTTAATAAAGCCCTAAAAGAGTACAAAAAAAGAATTATCGGCGTATAAATATGTTTATGTTGTTAAGACTGTCTTCCTTTTATACCACTCATGAAAGACAGTCTTAACCCTTTTAAAGGACTTTCATTATGAAACGGGTAGAAAGTATTGATCTCTTTCGGGGAATAACCATTGCGTTGATGATCTTTGTGAATGATGTAGCCTCTGTCCCCGCTGCTCCTTCTTGGCTGCATCACGTTGATGCTTCAACCGATGGCATGACACTCCCCGATCTGGTTTTTCCCGCTTTTCTTTTTATTGTCGGTATGGTTATCCCCCTTGCGTTGGATAAGCGTTTGAAACAAGGACTCAAACCCTCACTGAAACACATTGGCGAACGAAGTTTAGCATTGATTATTATGGGCGTTATGATGTTAAACGCTGGTGCCTACAATCCAGAACTATCCCTCCTCCCAAAAACAGTATGGCAACTTCTTATGTATTTATCCTTTTTTTTAATTTGGAATGTGTGGGATCCTTCTTTAAAACGAAACAGAGTCATACCAAAAATCGGGTGGATCCTTCTCCTTTTTCTTGTGGCAACCTACCGGCAAGGAAGTGCTGAAAATAGTGGATGGATCCAAACGGGCTGGTGGGGCATTTTAGGACTTATTGGATGGGCTTATGGCATTGCATCTCTTATTTATCTCGTTTCAAAAAAACGAAAAGATATCCTTATCTTAAGCATGGGATTTTGTATCCTTCTGTATATTGCCGAAGAAAGTGGTCGGTTTTCAGCTATCCAACCTTTTGTGGATATCCTCCATCCTGGAAAATTTATTGGAACCCATACACTCCTTGTGCTGACAGGTGTTTTTGCCGGCTTACAGATTCACCTGGAGCCAAAACAATGTATAAAAGCCTTGATCCAGGAGGCTTTCTTTTTGGGATGCGCAGGATGGCTTTTGCATAAAGAATACATCGTTTCTAAAATCCAGGCAACCCCCGTATGGGGATTATGGAGTGCTGCGCTGTGCTCCTTAGCGTTTGCCCTTATCTTTTATATAACCGATGTAAAAAAGATAAAAAAATGTGGGAAAATCTTTCAACCAACTGCACAAAATCCTCTAACAGCTTATTTATTACCCGCCATTTTTTATATTCTGTTTGATCTTTTCTCCATTCCTTATTTTGTCTGGGGACAAGCAGGCGGTGGATATGGAATTCTTCGTTCTCTCCTTTTTAGTGGCTTTATCCTTTGGGTAACCCATCTCTTAACACGGTGTAAAATTCAACTTAAATTATAAATCCTGAATTCAACGATTACGTGCAACACGTGACACCTCATAAAGTCGGGAGACGGAGGAGGAGGGAAAACAGAGGCTTGCCACGGTGTATAGAGACCTCAGAGTGTAGAGATTTTGGATTTCGTGACCAAATTCACCGTTCAGCTATGTCTATTCCCCAAATATTGCCAAAGGATATGACAGAAGACGTCATAAAGAATATATCAGATCTTATCCATCGCGAGAGGATCATGGGCTGAACTCAGAACTCAATGATAGAGTGCCAAAGAATTAAAAGAGTCGAGTGAAACAGATGCAGATGGTTTATCAATAAAACTATGAAAAATCTGCAATGCTGTACACCTGTTTTCCGCAATGGGACACCCTAAAAATTTTTATAAACAATTCTGTA